>CAINOE010000020.1 GCA_903851415.1 uncultured Rhodopila sp.
CAGACTGATCCTCCGCCCGACGTAGGCGGCGGGGCGTGTGCCCCGGCCGAGACCGCTCCGATCAACCGCTTACGCCTGCCGGATAGGGTCTGCACCGCGGCCGGGCCAGCAGGGGGGGAGTATTGTCCATATTATTACGTAATAACATCGTTCGCAACCGCCCCGTCAGCGTGAATAAGATGGGTTAGTGGCCTGTCAAAATGAAGCTCCAGTTTGGTTTCGAAATATGGGCATACTGGTGGTCCGGCGCCTGGAAAGCGGGATCGGATTGGCCGGTTAATAAATGGTTAAATCCTTACCGGGATAAGCAAAGAAAAGTTGTTACACGGATTTCCACAGATTAAGGGCACAGATTACACCGATTTGAGACCTTGGCTTCTGTCGTGCCGCCGTTCCAACCGGCAACCGCCGCACCAGCGATCGAAAGCGGCCCGAAGCGGAAGTCCCGGCCAGCCTGCCGCGATGCCGCCCCGGCCCCCGGTATCTGTGAAAACCCGTGCCCTTAATCTGTGGAAATCTGTGTTTACTTTCCTGCAATACGTCGCCACCCCCCCCGGGGCCGCGGCGGGATCTCGCCGCGGCCCACAAGCAGCACCTGCCGCGTCAGCATCTGACGCGCCGGCGCACGCCGCCTCGCCGCCCAAGGGGATGCAGACCCGCCGCACCGCGGCGCGACGGTCGAGCAGCGCCGCCCGGGCCGGTGGCGGCCGGGACGCCGTCTTGACCGCGATGAAGGCGATATCGATGGCCCGCTGCTTCGCCGGCGACCGGACCTCGCCGGCCCATGCGCCGTCATGGTGTCCACATGCTGCGGCCACGCATCGACCAGGGTGACGCCGTGGCCCGCCGCTGCCATATGAGCATCCGCATAGCCGCCGGCGGCTCCGGCCCCGAGGATCGCGATGCGCCTGGACATCCGCCGAACCCCATGAACGCGGCGGTCAGCATGAGAAACGCTCCCGATGAATGTCATCCCGCCCGCGCACGACGCCATCATCGTTATCTTCGGCGCGGCGGTGCGGCCGGACGGCACCCCCAGCCCGACCTTGCGCCACCGCGTCGCCGCGGCAGCGCGGTTCGGCGCGCGCTTTGCCCGGCCGCTGTTCATTCCGACGGGTGCCAAGGGGCTGCACGGCGATGCCGAGGCGGCGGTGATGGCGCGGCAACTCATCGAAGCGGGCTATCCGGAAGCTGCTATCCAAACCGAGGAAACCGGCACGGACACGCTGTCGTCGGTGCGGGCGGTCGCCCGCGTAGTCCGGACGATCGGTTTGGCCTCCCCGGTTTACGCCTGCACCAGCGCCTATCATTTGCCGCGCTGCCTCGTGCTGCTGCGCCTCGCCGGCATCCGGACACAGGCCTGTCCGCCGCCTCCGGTTCCGGCGGCAACCCGGCGATCCCGCCGCTGGTTCTGGCGGCTGCGCGAGACCCCGGCGCTGCCGTACGACGCGCTGTTGCTGCTCTGGCTGCGGGCGAGGGGGCGGGTTTAGGAGCTCAAATCGTCCTGACCCGGTTTCGCCCCGCCCACCTTTACCGGCATGTGCCGCGAGAGGTGGCCCGGACAAGCCGGACCATGACGAAACAAGGCCTACCGCTCGTGCTCGTCCGTGTCGCTCTCGACCTCGATGTCGCCGCCGATGGCATCGGCGTCGTCTTCCAGGTCGTCCGTCGACTCCAGGACGTCCTCCTCCTCGACGTCCTCCACGCCCTCGACCTCCACATCCACGTCCTCCGGCGCGGGCGCCACCTTCTTCGGACGCTTGTCCTCCACCACGTTGCCGCCGGTGCGCCGCGGACGCGGCTGCTCTATCGGCTGCTCGGTGCCGCATTTCGGGCAGACCGCGGGCGACTTGGTCAGATCGTAGAATCGCGTGCCGCAGGCGACGCAGACCCGCTTCATGCCGAGTTCAGGCTTAGCCATGAGTGTGTTGGGCCCTTCGTATAGGTCATGGGCTGCGAACAAGAGCGCGCGCCCATGCCATCCCGCAAACGCCCTGTCAAATACCTTGTCGCTGCGGCACCGCCGCCCTGCGGGACAAACGGTATCGGCGCCCGCGGAAAGCCGGTATCAAGCGGCCAGGCAACGCCCCGGAGCGGACCCGAGTCATGCACGAACACACCCCCCGGCCGCTGATCTCCGGCCGCCCGTCCGCCCCGCTGCACGGGGCGATCGCCGTGCCCGGCGACAAGTCGATCAGCCACCGCGCGCTGATGTTCGGCGCCCTGGCCATCGGCGAAACCCGCATCGAGGGCCTGCTTACGGGCGAGGACGTGCTGCGCACCGCCGCCGCGATGCGCGCCCTCGGCGCCGAGGTGACCGCGCGCGCCGACGGGACATGGCTGGTTGCCGGGCGCGGCGTCGGCGGCCTGACGGAACCTGCGGATGTGCTGGATATGGGCAATTCCGGCACCGCGGCGCGGCTGCTGTGCGGCATTCTCGCCACGCATCCGCTGTTCGCGGTGATGACCGGCGACGCCAGCCTGCGCAAGCGGCCGATGCGCCGGGTGATCGACCCGCTGACCGCCACCGGCGCCCGATTCGCATCGCGCGAGGGCGGCCGCCTGCCGCTGGCGATCGAGGGCGCGCGCGACGCCATGCCGCTGGACTACCGGGTGCCGGTGCCCTCCGCCCAGGTGAAATCCGCCGTGCTGCTGGCCGGGCTGAACGCGCGCGGGATCACCCGGGTTGAAGAACCGGAGGCCACGCGGGACCACAGCGAGAACATGCTGCGCCATTTCGGTGCGACGGTGCGGGTGGAGCTCGCCGGGGCAGGGCGGATCATCGAGCTCCAGGGCCAGCCGGAACTGCTGGCCGCGGACGTGGTGGTGCCGGGCGATCCGTCCTCCGCCGCGTTCCCGCTGGTCGCCGCGCTGCTGGTCCCGGGCAGCCGGGTTATCATCGGGGGCGTCGGTCTCAACCCGCTGCGCACCGGACTGTTCACCTGCCTGGAGGAGATGGGCGCCTCCATCGTCATCCAAAACCGCCGCACCGAGGGCGGCGAACCCGTCGGCGACCTCGACGTCACCGCCGGCCCGTTGCGCGGGGCGGACATCCCCGGCGAGCGGGCGCCGAGCATGATCGACGAGTATCCGATTCTCGCCGTGGCCGCCGCCTGTGCCGCCGGGACGACGCGGCTGCGCGGCCTGAAGGAACTGCGGGTCAAGGAATCCGACCGCCTGTCCGCCACCGCTGCGCTGCTGTCCGTCAACGGCGCGAAAGTGGAAATCGAGGGCGATGACCTGATCATCCACGGCACCGGTGCGCCACCCGCGGGCGGCGGCGCGGTCGAGACGCATATGGACCACCGCATTGCCATGTCCGCGCTAGTCCTGGGGATGGCAACCGCCTCTCCGGTGACTGCCGACGATGCGGGATTCATCGAAACCAGCTTCCCCGGCTTCGCCGCGCTGATGAACGGCGCCGGCGCGGCCATCCACGCAAAGGCGAGTTGACCATGAAGACGATCATAGCGATCGACGGGCCGGCCGCGGCGGGAAAGGGCACGCTCGCCCGCCGCATCGCCGGCGTCCTCGGCCTGCCATACCTCGATACCGGCCTGCTGTACCGCGCGGTCGGGCGCCGCGTGCTGGATGCCGGCGGCGATCCCGCGGATGCCGGCGCGGCCGAGGCGGCGGCGCGTGCGCTGCGGCCTGAGGATCTAGACCGGGCCGATCTGCGTGGCCCGCAGGCGGACGCGGCGGCGACGGCCGTGGCGGCGGTCGCCGCGGTGCGCGCCGCGCTGCTGGCGTTCCAGCGTGAGTTCGCCACCCGGAACGGCGCGGTGCTGGACGGAAGGGATATCGGCACGGTCATCTTTCCGGAGGCACAGGCGAAACTGTTCGTCACCGCCCGGCTGGCCGAACGCACAAGGCGGCGCTGGCTGGAACTTCAGGCGAAGGGCGTGGCGGTCGATATCGCCGACGTCGAGCAGGAGATGCGGCGGCGGGACGAGAAGGACTCGGCGCGGGAGGCGGCTCCGCTTCGGGCGGCGGAGGATGCGTTCATCCTGGATACCAGCACGCTGGATGCCGACGCGGCGTTCCGGGTCGCGATCGGCTTCGTGCGGGCGCGGACCGGGTTGGCGTGCACGGTGCCGCGGACGGGTTGAGGCGATCAACGTTCCGCTTAACCGTCATGGCCCGGACAAGGCCTACCAGATTCACACATTCCTGAAACATTCCAATATCCCATCCCTCCGCTCTCCGGGCCGAAAGCTACAAGGCGCACGCGATCCGATATCCCGTCTTCAGGGTGGTGAATTGGGCGAG
>CAINOE010000021.1 GCA_903851415.1 uncultured Rhodopila sp.
AAGATAGAGGTTGCCGTAGCTGCCGAGGTCGATCGTCCCCGGACCCGAGCCATCCGCCCCGGTCGCCGTCAGCCCGTAGGCGATCCAAACGGACGAACTCTGCGGCGTCAGGTCAAGCACGCCGTCATAGGTCACGCCCGACAGCGTGCCGCCCTGAAAGACCACACCCGACCCGGCATCCTGGATCACGCCGCCGGCGATCGTGCCGCCGCCTTGCAGCACCAGTTCCGGCAGCGAGGTCCCCGGCCCCACCGCCAGCGTCTGCCCGTCGTTGTTCAGCAGGCCCTGCAGGTAGACCGTGCCGCTGGAGGCGATGCTGGCTGATTGCGCCTCGGTGAATGTGCCTTGCAGATACAGCGCGGCGCCGGTCTGGACGGCGATCGTGCCGGCATTGCTCCAGGTGCTGGTATTGCTGCCGAGATACAGGACGCCGCCGGTGTCCACCGTGATCGTGCCGGTGGCGGCGTTGGTGAAGCTCGCGGGATCGATATAGAGCGCTTCGCCGCCGCCGGCGTTGACTTGCCCCGCGTTGGTGAAGGCGGTGGGGTTGATGAGGTAATAGCCGTTGGGCGCCTCGGCGTTGAACGTCCCTTCGTTGACGATGCTGCCGCCGTAGCCGTTGCCGTCGAGGCTGCCGTAGGCGCCGGTCTGATCGATCGTCAGGTTCGGCCCGAGCGTCAGCGTGGCTATCTGTTGGCTGTTGGAATAATACGCATAGGACGTGAACGCCTCCATATACGCGCCGGGACCAAGCGTGATCGTCGCGTTGTCGACGGTCTGGTTGTCGAGGAAGAAGATGACGCTGTTGGCGCCGAGGCTGATCGCCCCCGGGCCAGTGCCGTCCGGCCCCTCCGCTGTCAGCCCGTTGGCGATCCAGAGCCATGAACCCGGCGTCAGGTTGAGCGTGCCAGCATAGGTCACACCCGACAGCGTGCCGCTGTTGAACGTCATCGCCGACGCGGGGTCCGCGATCACGCCGCCGATGATGGCGCCGCTCAGGTCGAACCCGCCCGCCGCGAGCGTCAGACCCTGGCCCAGCGTCAGCGTGCCGCTATTTTCGATCGTCGCGCCGGCCGCATCGAGCGTGAGCGATCCGACTCCGACGGCCGAATCGATGGTGACGGTGTAGCTTCCGCCGGCGTTGATCTGCGCGGTGCCGCTGGCCGACGGCACGGATCCGGCCGACCAGTCGGCGGCCGTTGTCCAATTCCCGGAGATTCCATAGAGCCAGCTATTGGTGCTGCTGACGACGATGCCGGCCATGCTGCAATTCCTCGACTTTCGCAACATAATACGCGGCATATGCGTGTAATCAAGTTATAAATGCATGTATCAGAAATATTCCAATATGATCTTGTATTCCGATTGACATCGCTCTGCCCCAGGGAATCGGGGCAGCTGCCGGGGTTTCAATCTTTTATGGACTTGTCTCGCGCTTTGGCACGAAGCAGATCCCCCTTCCCGAGCGGTTCGCCGCCAGCCGGTGCCTGAAGGCGAATCCCGAACTCCGGCCCTATCGGACGCGGTAAAGCCGGACGATTTCCTCGACCCGACTTGACGGATACAGGCGCAGGGCAACATCGTTGCTGTGACGAGTTTTAGCTTGCGCTGATCGTTGCATGATGCGGGAAATATCGCCCGATGCGCGAGAGTAATGCCTCCGCCCTATACCGGTCCGCAATGACTTCGGCACATCCGCACGGCCGCCGCCTGACGTTATGGCGATCCCCCAAAATCGTCACGGCCTGTCCCGGCCACCCGTCGGGGCACCTTCTGGCATGGGTGGCCCGGTCAAGCCGGGCCATGACGGTTTGAGGACACTGCTACCCGGAGCGGTCATTCTATCGCCGTCGCCAGACCAACCCGAAGCCCGCCTCGTGCCGGAACGGTAACGCAGGAGCGGCGAACGAGAGTCTGCGTCCGGACCGGCAGCCGCCGCCCGCCAACGACGCCCCACCAACCTGTGGACAACCGCTGCGCGAACGATCAAAATGCGGCGATGCGCATTTCCGTCCTTCTCATCGCTTTGCTTGGCTTGGCCGGCTGCTCCGGCGATCCCAAGGTCCTTGGCATCACCGGTCCCGGACCGCAGCCCGCGCCGACCGCGCCCTCGGAGAGTCTCGACTCCGGAACCGGGAGCCCGGGCGTGTCAACGTCCGGATCGTATTACGGGCCGAGCGTCGGGCCGATCAAAAGCAACAGCGGCTTTTACGGCTACAACTGAGGTGGCGGGAAGCCGGCGTCCGGCCGGCTCCCGCCTGACATCAGGCCGACAGCGCCGCCGGCTCGGTGCGTTCCCGTTTCACCAACAGCTTGTTCAGCGCGTGGATATAAGCCCGCGCCGACGCGACGATCGTGTCGGAATCGGCACCCTGGCCATCCACCATCTTGCCGTTCTCCTCCAGCCGGACCGTGGTTTTCGCCTGGGCATCCGTCCCTTCGGTCACCGCTCCCACCGAGAACAGCACCAGATCGGCGGTATGCGGGAAAATTTCCCGGATCGCATTGAACGTGGCGTCCACCGGCCCGTTGCCGGATGACTTCGCAGCCTTCACCGCGCCATCGACTTCCAGCTCCAGCTCCGCCCGCGCCGGCCCCTTCGACCCGGCATGCAGGTCCAGCGAGACGAAGCGGATGCGCTCATGGTCGCGCATCACCTCGTCATCCACCAGCGCCACGATGTCGTCGTCGAACACCACCTTCTTGCGGTCCGCCAGGTCCTTGAAGCGGCGGAACGCGTCGTTCAGCTTGTTGTCGCCGATATGGTATCCCAGCGTCTGCAGCTTGTCGCGGAACGCCGCGCGGCCGGAGTGCTTGCCCATCACCAGGCTGGACTTCTGCCAGCCGACGCTCTCGGGCAGCATGATCTCATACGTCCCGGCATGCTTCAGCACACCGTCCTGGTGGATCCCCGCCTCATGCGCGAAGGCGTTGCGGCCGACGATCGCCTTGTTCGGCTGCACGTCGAATCCGGTGATCGCCGCCAGCATCTTCGAGACGCGCAGGATGTTCGGCGTCTTGATGTTGTTGTTGAACGGCACCGCGTCGTGGCGGGTGCGGATCGCCATCACCGCTTCTTCCAGAGACGCATTGCCGGCGCGCTCGCCGATGCCGTTGATCGTCGCCTCCACCTGGCGCACGCCGCCGCGGATCGCGGCCAGGGTGTTGGCGACGGCCAGGCCGAGGTCGTTGTGGTTGTGCGTGGACAGGATGACCGTGTCGGCGCCCGGCACCCGGGTGCGCACCATGGTGAAGATTCGCTCCATGTCCTCGGGCAGCGCATAGCCGACGGTGTCGGGGATGTTGATCGTCGTCGCCCCGGCCTTGATCGCCGCCTCCACGCAGCGGCACAGGAAATCGGGTTCCGTGCGGGTGCCGTCCTCGGCGGACCATTCCACGTCGTCGGTGAAGGACCGGGCCAGGGTGACGCTGTCGGTGACCGCCGTCAGCACCTCGTCCGGCTCCATCCGCAGCTTGTATTTCATGTGCAGCGGGCTGGTGGAGATGAAGCTGTGGATGCGCTTGCGCTTCGCCGCGCGCACCGCATCGCCGGCGCGCGTGATGTCCTCCCGGCCGGAGCGGGCCAGGCCGCAGATCACCGGGCTGTCGTCGCGCTGGCCGACGGATTCGGCGATCGCCTTGACGCTTTCGTAGTCGCCGGGGGACGCGATCGGAAAGCCCGCCTCCATCACGTCCACGCCGAGATCGGTCAGCGCCTCCGCCATGCGGATCTTCTCCTCCAGGTTCATTGAGAAGCCGGGCGATTGCTCGCCGTCGCGCAGGGTCGTGTCGAAAATGATGATGCGATTGTCGTCCAGCTTGCCGAAGCTGGGATGGTCGATGCTCATGCGTGGGTCCTCGGGGGGTGGAGTGACGCGACTATAGCCTCAGGGGTCCCCCTGAGCGAAGCCGGCGTTCAGCAACCCGGCGAAGCGCTCAGGGGCTGATAAGTCGAAGGAGGAGGCCGGACAGGCGCGCGGAAGGCGACGCAACGGCATCGGCAATCAGGCTCGCAAAGGGCGCGCATAACAGCATGCCCCACTCATAGCGGGGAAGCCGATCGGCTGCAACCCGATAAACCGCGGCCGGTATGAGCGTAAGTGCCCGGGTTCCCGGGGCGTTGCAGCGCGCTGCGCGCGCGAGGCCGGAGCCACCATCCTATTGCATCCGCGGTTCGCCCCGAGGGGCGGTGTTCGGCCATCGTCAGGTGCCAGCGTCAGGTGCCAGCGTCAGGTGCCAGTTGGCGCCGGCAACTCTTTGGATTAACATAGACCACATGGGAGCGAATCGAGACTGCAGTCAACCAACCGGGAATTTGCACATAATCCGGAGTAGAATTCTTTGAATGACTTGAGGTTCGACGAAAACTTACGATCAAGGGCCGTGTTTATACTGTCATCCGCCCATAGCGGTTCCACCTGGATTGGCTATGTCCTGGGCAGTACGCCGCAATCAGCGTTCTTGGGTGAATATTCCCGGGCGTGGGATGACAGGATGCGGGTTCCGTGCACGCTGTGCGCCTGCCGGGGTCTCGAAGTCTGCGAAGTCCTGCATGGCATCGAATCGAGACCCGCGGAGGAGGCTTTCGCGCTTGCCGCCACGCGCACGAAAAAGCGCGTTTTGGTGGACAACTCGAAACAAATTGATTGGACCCGGAAATTCCTTTGCAGCGGCCATCTGGATGTCCGGGTCATTCATGTTGTGAAGGATCCGCGTAGCTGGTTTGCCTCGGTACGCCGGCGCCACGGATGGCCGGTTGCCGATGCGATGGCAATCTGGTGCAAGGAAAACCTTGAAATGCGGTCACTTGTCCGCACGAGAGGCGAAAGCGGATTAACGGTCTGCTACGATTTGCTGGCGAATATGCCGCGACGGCAGTTCAGCCGCCTGTTCGGATTTTGCGGTCTTCCGTACAGCGATGCGGCGCTGCAATACTGGTCGGTAGAGCATCACGGCTTCGCTGCCAACGGCGCCAGCGACGCCCTGGTAAAGTCCGCCGCCTCGAAGGTCTTGCCAGGGCACTTCGCAACCGGTGACGACGCGTTCTACCAACAGAACTCCCGGCGGCAATTCCGCGACGATCGTTGGCGCATCGAGCTTACCCCTGAGGAAACCGCGGCGATCCGGCATCACCCGGAGGTCCGGGTGCTTCTGTCCCGCCTGGGCTTTCGGATGACCCGGTCCGGCATGCAACCACTCCCCTGGTGGTCGCGCCTCGGTTCGCCATGGCGGTCTCCGCCCGAAGTGTGGCCTTCGGCCGCCGGCTGACCCGCGACGGATTTTGGTCTTTCACACGCAGGCGTGTAGAAGCTGCGCATGCCTCGATCCTCACGCCCCGTCTTCCCCCCGCCCACGCTCATCGCCACGACGACCGAGCTGGAATCGTTCTGCCAGCGCATGCACGCCGAAGCGTTCATCACCGTTGACACCGAGTTCATGCGCGAACGCACCTATTGGCCGGAACTATGCCTGGTGCAGATCGCCGGGGAGAAGGAGGTCGCGGTCATCGACGCCCAGGCCGAGGCGATCGACCTCGCCCCGCTCGGGGCGCTGTTCGCCGACGCCGCGGTGACGAAGGTGTTTCATGCCGCGCGGCAGGACCTGGAGATTTTCGTGCTGCGCTACGGCGCGGTGCCGAACCCGCTGTTCGACACCCAGGTTGCCGCCATGGTCGCCGGATTCGGCGATCAGGTCGGCTACGACGCGCTGGTCTCGTCGCTGACCGGCGGGCACATCGACAAGGCGCACCGCTTCAGCGACTGGTCGGTGCGGCCCTTGTCGGACGCGCAGGTCACCTATGCCGCCGCCGACGTGACCTGGCTGAGGGAGGTCTATCTGCGGCTGAAGCAGCGGCTGGAGCACGACGGGCGGCTGAGCTGGGTGGCCGAGGAGATGGCGATCCTCAACAACCCCGACACCTATCGTGCCGATCCGGAAACGGCGTGGGAGAGGCTGCGGCCGCGCTCCACCAACAAGCGGTTCATGCATGTCCTGAAGGAGACGGCGGCCTGGCGGGAACGCGAGGCGCAGCGGGTCAACATCCCGCGCCAGCGGCTGATCAAGGACGAGGCGCTGCTGGAGATCGCCGCAACGGCGCCAGCCAACCCGGAGGGGCTGGCGCGGGTGCGGGGGATCACCCGCGGCTTCGCCGAGGGGCGATCCGGCACGTCGCTGCTGGAGATTTTGGCCGCGGCAAAGCGCGTCCCCGATGCCGAGCTGGCGCCGGCGCCGCAGCAGCGTGACACCAATCGCCCGTCCGCCGCGCTGGTGGCGCTGCTGAAGGTGCTGCTGGCGGCGAAATCCGAAGAGCACCACGTCGCCGCTCGGCTGGTGGCGAGTGCCGAGGATATCGATCGCGTGGCGCTGGGGGAGGACCCGGATGTTCCGTCGCTGCATGGCTGGCGGCGGGAGGTGTTCGGCACGGACGCGCTGCTGCTGAAGCAGGGGCGGATCGCGCTGGGGGTGGACGGGCGGAAGGTGAAGCTGATTCCGGTGTGAGGCTGGACGCGGCAGGGAAGCCGCGGGCTGTCGTCCAGGTCGCGTGGCGTGCGGCATTCTCTCCGTTTGTCATGGCCCGGCTTGCCGGGCCATGACGATGGGGCGGCGGACGGCGATGAAGCGGCATCGATGGAGCGGAATGCCCTGCCCTTCCGGGGCAAAAGCCTCACCCCCCACAGGCGTTATGCGACCCTAAACCGCCACCCCCTCGTCCACCGGCTCCAAATCCACGCTGACCAGCACGCTGTGGTCGCCGCCGCCCAGGATCACCCCCCGCACCGGGCTGACATCGCTGTAGTCGCGGCCCCATCCCAGCAGCACATGCTCATCGCGGATCACGATTCCGTTGGTAGGATCGACGTCGATCCAGCCATACTCCGGCCCGAGCCAGCACCCCACCCAGGCGTGCGACTGATCCGCACCCTGGCGCTTGACCTGCCCGGGCGGCGGCTTGGTGCGGATATAGCCGGAGGTGTAGCGCGCCGGAATGCCCAGGCCGCGCAGCCCGCTGACCATGGCGTGGGAGAAATCCTGGCAGACGCCTTCCCGCCGTTCCATCACCTGCGACACCGGGGTGGATATCGTCGTCACCCCGGAGCGGAAGCGGAAGTCGGTGTAGAACCGCTCGTTCAGCTCCAGCAGCGCCTCCAGCACCGGCCGGCCCGGCGTAAACGACACGCCGGCATAATCCCGTGTATCCGCATTGATCGGCGACATCGGGGTGCCGAACCGAAACTCGACGGCCTCCCACCCCTCCGGCGTGCGCGCCGCCTGAACCACGTCTTCCCAGGCCGGCGTGGCCGCCGGTTCGGCCGGCAGCCAGCGATCGACCTCGACGATCGCTTCGGAGGTCACCTCGAAATCGGCATGCGGCAGGTCCAGGAACAGCCAGGTCACGTGGTTGCCGAAATGATCGAGGCCGTCGGTCCGCCTGGCCGGCATCGGGTCGGTTACAAGGCTTTCCGAAATCACCGTCTGCCACGGCTGCGCGCGCGGCCGCAGATGCACCATATGCGCGGCCAGTTCGACCGGGCTGCCATAGGCGTATCGGGTGATGTGCTGAACACGGTAACGCATGCCGTTTCTCTAGCCCGGGTGCGGCGTCATTGCGAAGAGTGCCGCCGCCGTGTCATGGCCCGGCGTGTCCTGGCGGCAGCCGCGGGCCGGTGCCGCGAAAGATGGCCCGGACACGCCGGGCCATGACGCTGTGACGACGCCGGGCCATGACGCTGTGACGACGCCGGGCCATGACGCTGTGACGACGCCGGGCGATGACGGTGGGACGCCGCCGCGCGATGACGGTGGGACACCGCCGCGCGATGACGGTGGGACGCCGCCCGGCCATGACGACGACAAAGGCTCCCTCACGCCGCCCCACGCCGCGGTTCGCTTTCCACGCCAAGGCTGCGCGCCACCGGCAGCAAGGTGAAATACCGCCGCGACACCCGGTCCCCTACCGCCGCAATCGCCTGATCCAGCTTCCGCAGCCGCGGCGGCAGCCGCGCCGTCGTCACCATCTGGTCGGGGGAGCGCAGCACCTCCTGCACGATGTCGCGAGTCTCCTGCAACAGCGGCTCCATCGCCAACAGCAGCGAATCGCCGTCCTCGACGATCTCCCGCAGCAGCTCGCGCGCCGCGACAAGCTGGAACGCCAGGCCGCGCGGGTTGCCCTCATCGGCCAAAATCAGGTCGAGCGCCGGCGCCGGCTGCAACACCGCCAGATAGCGGGTGCGGTAGGTGATCACCGAATCCCGCAGTTCCAGCGCCAGCCGCAACCCGGTCTCCACCCGCCCGGGCTGGGTCAGCACCCCCGGCTGATCCAGCACCTGCCGCAGCTCCGCCGCGATCGCCTGCGCCCGCTCCATCCGCCGGCCGAAATCCAGGAACAGCCGCCCGCCGCCGCGCACCATGTTCTCCGCCGCCAGGCCAGCGACCGTGGCGGCGAATTCCAGGATCTCGGTGGTCAGATGCGAGGCGGCCTCCAGCGTCCGCGCATTCGGCTCGGGCGGCAGCTTGCGCATCGCCTCGCCGAGTTCGCGCAGCGAGCGGGTCAGCACCGCGTGCATCTCCCCGGTCAGGCGGTCGCGCAGGGTATCGACCTGCCGCGCCACATGCGCCAGCACCCGCGGCATGCCGCCGTTCGGGCGGAATGCCTTCAAAACCGCCGCCGACAGCATCCCCATGCCCAAAACGCTGGCATCTTCGTCCGCCAGCATCTTCAGGCTGCTCAGGCTGCCGATGAGGATTTGGAGCTCCGACACCTCGCGCGCCGAGGGCATCGGCCGCAGGATGCGGGTGATCACCGCCCGCTGCAGCCGCGCCGACTCCTCCAGCCGCTCCAGATACCGGCCAAGCCAGTAGAAGTTGTCGGCCACGCGCGACGGCAGGTCGCCGGCGGTGCGGCGGATCGCCAGCGCCGGTGTCGTCAGGCCCAGAACACCCTGCACCATGCTGGATTCGTCCGCCATGACCCAGACATCCTTGGACAAGGCGTTGCGCGGCAGCCGCCCGGCCAGCGCGTCCTCCTCGGACAGCGCGCGGGCGAGGCCGCCGGGGAACGCCCGCCACCGGTGGCCATCGTAGGTCATGAACATCCTCAGGGCGATCGGCTTGGCATCCAGCCCGCTGGAACCAACGCATGGCGCCAGCGACGGCACCGGCGCCACCGAGGCGGCATAGCCGCCGGGGTCCGCCTCCATCTTCGCCGCCAGCTCGGCCCGTTCGGCGGCGGACAGCAGCATAGGCACCACGGGGCGCGAGTCGCCGTCGGTGGCGCGGCGGATCAGCCAGCCCTCCAGGTCGCGCAGCACGGTGCGGACGACGGCGCCCTCGCCGAGCCACAGCGTTGCCTGGCTGGCCACGCGCAGCTCCTCGCCCAGCAGCCGGCGCGCCAGCGCGGGCAGGAAGGCGGCCAGGCCCGGCGCCTCCACCAGGGCGGAGCCGGCGTCGTTGACCATCCGCACGGAGCCGCCGCGGATCGCGTCGAGCAGCCCCGGCACGCCGGTTCCGGCTGCGAGTTCCAGCGAGTCCACCTTGTCGCCGTCCTTGCGGCGGAACAGCACGCCGATGCGCTGCAGGCCGCGCAGCGTCTTCAAGAATACCTTGCCGTCGCGCAAAGTCAGGTCGCCGCCTTCGACCAGGCCAATGGACATTTCCCGCGACATCAGCACATGCTCGAACCACAGCGGGTCGGAGTGGCCGCCGCTGAGCAGCGCGGCGCCGCCGGAATCGTCCGCGCCAAGCGCCTGCAGGGCGTTGCTGGCGACCTCGAGATAGCGGCGCAGCGGCTCGATCTTCTGGTACTGGAACAGCTCCGGCACGACGCGGGCAAGGATGCGCCGGTTCTCCAGAGCATAGGCGATCCCCTGCGCCTGGCCGGTGCGGTCCGCCAGCACGCGCCACGCGCCGTCCGTGCCGCGCAGCATGTCGGCGGCGTAGAACGACAGGCGGCGGTGGCCCCGGCTGCCGTCGAGCGTGCAGCAGGGACGCAGGAAGGCCGGGTTGCCGTAGACCAGTTCCGGCGGGATCAGGCACTCGGCCATCAGGGTCCGGGGGCCATAGAGGTCCGCCAGGATCAGCTCCATCAGCTCCGCCCGCTGCGCCAGGCCGGCTTCCAGTTGGGCGAACTCGGCGGCGGAGATCAACAGCGGGATCGGGTCGCAGCGCCAGTTGACCGCGCGCTCCCCGGGCAGGATGGCGGTTATGCCTTCCTCCGCGAAGGCCCGGTCGAGCAGGCGCGCCCGCTCGGCCAGGGTTTCGTGCCCCAGCGCGAACATGGTGGACAGCAGCGTCCGCCAGTGAGGTTTGGCCTGGCCGCGGCCGTCCCCCATCTCATCAAGCGGTTGGTCGCCCGTCATAATGCGGCGCCGATCCGGCCCGTTCGGCTGGCAGGAGCGGCGATTTCCGTGTGGGCCAGCACGCGTCGTTCCATCTGCAGCCTCGGTCGTGTTACCGTGCCATGGGGCGGGAATGCTTGTCCAGGACACCCCGCGTTGTTGACATGCCTGATCGCCTCGCCGTGACTACGCCGCCCGCGCCGGGCCGTGCGGGTGGCGCAGTGTCGAATGGCGCCGCCCGTAGCCGAGATAGATCACCATCCCGACCGCCAGCCATACCGCCAGCCGCAGCCAGGTCACCGCCGGCAGCCCCGCCATCAGCAGCATGCAGAACAGGATCCCGAGGATCGGCACCATCGGCACGCCCGGCACCCGGAACGGCCGGAACTGCTCCGCATCCGAGCGCCGCAGGTAGATCACCGCGCCGCACACCAGCACGAACGCAAACAGCGTCCCGATGCTGACCAGTTCGCCCAGCACGCCGATGGGCACCAGGGCGGCGACCAGGGCAACGATCGCGCCGATGAGCATCTGGCTGAGATACGGCGTCCGCAGGGTAGGATGGATCCTGTTGAAGAACCCTGGCAGCAGCCCGTCATGCGCCATCGTGTAGAAGATGCGCCCCTGGCCGTAGAGCATCACCAGGATCACCGTCGTCAGCCCGGCCAGCGCGCCGATTTTGATCAGCACGGAGAACCACGTCAGGCCGATGACATCGACTCCCCTGGCGATCGGGTCGGGGACGTTCAGCTCCGTGTACGGCACCAGTCCGGTCAGCACCGCCGAGACCAGGACATAGAGCACCGTGCAGATCGCCAGCGACCCGAGGATGCCGATGGGCATGTCGCGCTGCGGCTTCTGCGCCTCCTGCGCGGCGGTGGATACGGCGTCGAAGCCGATGAAGGCGAAGAACACCACGCCGGCGCCGCGCAGAACGCCGCTGAGGCCGTATTCGCCGAAGCTGCCCTTGTTGTCCGGGATCAGCGGATGCCAATGCGCGGTATCCACGTAAAACGCCCCCAGCGC
This sequence comes from uncultured Rhodopila sp., assembly GCA_903851415.1. GTDB lineage: Bacteria > Pseudomonadota > Alphaproteobacteria > Acetobacterales > Acetobacteraceae > Rhodopila. The sequence goes on from CAINOE010000021.1 coordinate 11,361, forward strand.
GATGAAGGCCACCACGACGAACAGCTTGACCGCGACCATGATGTTATTGAGCCGTGACGATTCTTTCGTGCCGAAGATCAGCATCGCCGTCAGGGCTGCAACGATCAGCGCGGCGGGCAGGTTGAGGATGGCGGTGGCATCGGTGCCGTCCGCCAGCTTGACCGCGGTGCCGGGCGCCGCCGCGAACTGCGGCGGGATGGTGATGCCGAAATTATGCAGCAGGCTGGTGATGTAGCCGGACCAGCCGACGGCGACGGTGGCCGCTCCCATGGCGTATTCCAGGATCAGGTCCCAGCCGATGATCCAGGCGAAGATTTCTCCCAATGTTGCGTACGTGTAGGTGTAGGTGCTGCCGCAGACCGGGATCATGGCGGCGAGTTCGGAGTAGCACAGCCCGACGAAGGCACAGACGATGCCGCCGAGCACGAAGGACAGCATGATCGCCGGACCGGCATAGCGCGCCGCCGCAGTGCCGGTCAGCACGAAGATGCCGGCGCCGATGATGGCGCCGATGCCCATCGAGGTGATGCTGACGACGCCGAGGGTTTTCGAAAGCTGCACCCCCTCGGCGTCGCCGCTTTTCATGCATTGCTCGACGGACTTGCGCGTCATTAGACTGGCTTGCGACATGTCGGCGCCCCTGTGTTGTGGTTTGCGTTGGACTTGGTGCAATCCAAATGCCGCAATAGGGGCCGGGGGTTCACGAAGGGCGTAGATGACAGGTTGATGAACGGGCGAGGTGATTGTCGCCTCTTGGGCGACGGGCTGCTTTTCGGTCTGGACGGGCTTGTTGATCGTCTGCCCGGCGTTTTCCCTGAAGTTACCACCACCAGCCGCGATGCGCCCGGCTCGGCGGTTACGGTGCGACTGCGAGACGTCGGTGCCTCGCCATATCTCTCGCAGTCAATTCCACGTGTATCCCAACGGTATTTGAGAACATCCACTTCCGCCTGTGTTAAAATCTGCGCGGAAAGCAAGTATTTTTAGTTTGCTGTCCACATTCTCAACAAGCGTGCGCAGACGAGGAAAACTGTATCATGACCTAGCCCTTGCTGCCTTTGGTCGTATCAGCGATTTTTGCAGCCATGCCGGTCTCTGGCGAGGCGGCCCAGTTTCCAAAGAGCGGGAGGCGGAGTTCACCACCTACGCAACCGTCCGCACGCTTGCTGCAATCGACAGCGGAGCGGGGAGCGGAGGTGTCTGGGACTATAACGGGGTCATGCAAAGCGCCAACGGCGACGGTCCCTTCAACAATATGACCGCGCGGTGCCTACAGAACTGGACGAACCTCGGGGAACAGTTTCATATCGTCGGCAGTTGCGTACTGACAGATATTGACGGCGACACCATCTTCGATGTGTTCGAGGGGGCTAACTCCGAGTTGACGTCCGGTACTGGAAAATACAAAGGTATTATCGGCCGCGGCAGCATTACCCGCACCCGACTGCATGATCTTGCGGGCGGAGACCGAGCGCTGGTCAACCATCACAAGGTCTCGTGGGAGATCAAGTGAGACTACCTACGCTATGTGAGTAGACGTCGGCCCGAAGGCCAACCGCCACGATGATGTTTGGCGCAATCATCAGGACCTTGCGCAGCAGCGCCGATCGGCGCTCACGCCATTGCGCCGCGGATTTGGGCAACCAAAGGCGGCAAAAGTCTTCGGCAGGCCGTCGTGCGCAACTCTTCCGCCGCCGGGAACCATCGCACCTTTGGCGGCAATATCTCGTAGGGCGAGAATGCAAAGTCAGGGTGCAGTCCCAATCAGCGGTCATTCCTGATTCCGGTCGCACGTGGTTCGCACGTTCAGGGGCGCCCGCAAGATCAGTGCGGAACAAGGGTTCGCCGCGTCGGGGGTCCAAGCCGGATGGCGCCGCCGTCCGAAGACCTCAACGCGCGATTGCTGACTGGCGCTTGAGCTTATGCCAAGCGGCACCCATGCCGGATAGCATCTACGAATACGACGTCCTGGCCTGGTCGGAGCACCAAGCCGATCTTCTCCGCCGCCTCGGCCGCGGGGAAACGGTTAACGAGGTCGATTGCGCGAACCTCGCGGAGGAGATCGAGGGCGTGGGGCTGTCCGAACTGCACCCGGTCGAGAGCAACCTGTTCCGGATCATTATCCACCTGCTCAAGCTTCAGGCGTCCCCCGAAAGCGATGCGCGCAACCACTGGCTTTGGGAAATCGACACCTTCCAGGAAGAGGCGCAACGGCGGTTCACCCCGTCCATGCGGCAGAAGCTCAATGTCGGCGCCTTGTATGCCAGCGCGCTCAGGCGAATGCGAAACGCCGATCGGCGCAACGCCGTCCAGTACCCCTGGCGGGAAACAAACCCGTTGACGCTGGACCAGTTGCTGTTCGGGGACTCGGACGATCTGTTGCGGCAACTCTTGGACACGAACCGGCCTGATGCGGGGGCATAAGACACGGGCATGCCAATCTGGCCGCCACTCGTTCCCCGCGGACTTTCGGACGCCAAGCAGCATCCGAATCTCTTCACGATACGTGATCCCGTTCAGTCACGACCGGAGTCGGCCGAAGCGGACGATCCGCTTTCGGGTTCACAACCCGGCAGGGCGGACGCCGCCTCAACACAGCAGTGGCGCGGCGCCGCCCATGTGGCGAAGTTCGATGGATGCCGCCGCCATGGCCGCTCACTACATGGTCAGCAGCGTCATGCTTGGGCAATTGCCGAAGGGTGCCAGGCGAGCGGCGTGACAGTGATGTCCATGAACGGGAAAAGCGGCAAGGACGACAGGATGGTGTGCAATTCGTCGTGGTCCGTGACGTCGAAAACGCTGACATTGGCGTAGCGTCCGGCCACCCGCCATAAATGAACCCACTTGCCGGCGCGCTGCAATTCCTGCGCGCGAGCCTTTTCATCGGCCTTCAGGGTATCAACGTGCGACGGGTCCACGTCGTATGGAATGCGCACGTCCATTTGGACACAGTACAACATTGCACTTTCTCCTATTGTCGTGTGTAGCGCCGCAGTTGATCCGGATCGAGCGTGACACCAAGACCCGGGCCGGTCGGCAGGCGGCTAATCCCGGGACAGGAAAGCAGCGCAGCGCCGTGGTGTCATCCCGGGTCTGATATGAGATCTCATGCGGTGGCCCGCTGGACGTAATCCAAAAGGTCTCCGACAACCGCGAAACGTTCGAGCTCCTCGTCCGGTATGACTATGCCGAAACGGTCTTCGGCTGCGACGGCCAGGTCGATTTTGGAGAGCGAGTCCAAGCCGAGCTTGTCGAGGTGGAGGTCGCGGTCGATTCGAGCCGGGTGAGTTCCCGTGATTTTTACAAAGAGTTCGGCCAACGCCGTCTCGATCCCGGTTTGCTGCATACTGACCTCCTCAGGCGTGCGCGGGAGCGGGGTGATGCTGCGTATGCGCGGCGTCACGGGCGGTCTGGAGCGCGTCGAACTGGTGGATCCAGCCGAAATCCTCCGGGAACCGCGCCACGCGCCGATCGCGCTCCGCGAGTTGCGGACCATCCGGCAGATGCAGCAATGAATTCGTAATCCAGGAGCTGCGTTGGATTTTGCGGGTCCGCGCGCGGCGCAGCGACTGGTATTTGGCCAGCATCGGACCAAGCCCGTCCAGCGTGGTGCCGGGCAAAAGCTCCGCCAGGGTGATCGCGTCCTCGATGGTCGTGTTGGCGCCTTGGCCGTGATGCGGCAGCATGGCGTGCGCGGCGTCGCCGAGGATCACCACGCCCCCGCGATACCAGTGCAGTAACGGCCGCGTTCCAAACAGCCCCCAGCGCACCGGCAAGTGTTGCGAAACCATCTCCACTACGGCCGGATGCCAGCCCTTGAATGCGGCCGCGGCCTCGCCCGGCTCGATTGCGTCGAGCCATTTGTCGCCGTGCGGCCAGACCTTCGGGTATTCGACAACGGCGAAGAAATTCACGTAGTCGGCGTTTCCCCCGATGGCATAGTGCAGCAAGTGAGCGTCCGGCCCCATCCAGAATTGGATCGCCCCCGGATCGGGCAGCGCCGGCAGCCTGGCCACGGGCACGATGCCGCGGAAAGCGCTCGTCCCCGAGTAGACGGTGTCATCCCCACCGGTAATGAAACGGCGGACGACCGAACGCACGCCGTCCGCTCCGACAACGAGGTCCGCCTCAATCGTTTCCCCGTTGGCAAAACTGAGGGCTGTAGCGCCGCCGAGGTCCTTGATCCCGGTCAGCCGGTGATTGAGATGCAATCCCGCGCCACCGAGCGCACCACTCAGGATGCGCTGGAGGTCCGCACGATGGATGCCGTAATAGGGCGCACCGCAAGTCTGCTGGTAATTCATGTTCTCATGCACCGGATGCGCGGCGATGCGGCTGCCGTCGCGCCAGTTGCGGTAGATGAGCTCGCCGGGCTCGGTCGAGACGGCTGCAAGCGCATCGCCCATGCCGAGCCGGCGCAGTTCCCGGGTGGAGTTGGCTGAAAGCGCGACCGCAGCGCCGATCTCGGCCAACTCCTGCGCTTGCTCGTAGACGTCGGCTTCGATACCGCGCTGGCGCAGGGCCACCGCAAGAGTCAGGCCGCCGATGCCGCCACCGACGATCGCAATTCGAAATGTCTTGGCCATGTTTCGCTCCCTGTGGTTATGAAAGAGGCGACGATGTGCATACGTCTCCTATTCTCGTGCGTAACGCCGCAGTTGTTCCGTATCGAGCGTGACACCGAGGCCGGGGCCGCTCGGGAGGTGGATATGGAAATCCGCGAAGCGCAGCGGTTCGGTCACCAGATCGCCGGTCAGGATCTGCGGGCCGAAATGCTCGCAGCCCCAGGCAAGGTCGCGCAGCCCGGCGAAGACTTGTAAATGAGCCGCCGCGCCTATGGAACTTTCCAGCAGGCAGCCGCCGTAGAGGCCGATGCCAGCCGCCCGGGCAACGGCCGCGACGTCGCGCGTCGCCAACAGTCCGCCATGCTTGACGAGTTTCAGCGACACCACGTCAGCCGCGCCGGCACGTGCGATATCCAGCATGTCGTGCATCGAGAATACGCACTCATCGGCCATCAGCGGCACGGCGGAGCGCGCGCGCAGGCGCGCCATGCCCGGAATGTTCCAGGTCGGCAGCGGCTGTTCCACCAGGGTGACGCCGATCTCCTCCAGGATCGGCAGGCAGCGCAGCGCCGTGGTTTCGTCCCAGGCCTGATTGGCATCGACGATCAGGGTTGCCCGGCCCTCCAGCGCGCCGGCGAGGCGCCGCATGCGCGCCATATCGGCTTCGGGGGCCTGAGCGCCAATCTTGACCTTGAAGATGTTGTGCAGGCGGGCGGCAATTTTCCGTTCCGCCTCCTCGATTTCCTGCACGGGATCGCCGGATGCGAGGGTCCAGATCACCGGCACACTTTCGCGCACCACACCCCCCAGAAGCTGAGCGGCAGGCACGCCCAGGGTTTTGCCGACAGCGTCGAACAGAGCGCTTTCGATGGCGGCCTTCGCGGCATTGTTGCGTTTGGCCGCCTCGTCCATGCGGGCACGGGCTGCTTCGAAGCGCTCCGCCGCCGCACCGACTACCGCGGGCGCCAGGTAGGTATCGATCGTTGCCTTGATGCTCTCGACGCATTCCTCGCTCCAGCGCGGGCCGCCAAGCGTGGCGGCTTCACCGATGCCGATGACGCCGTTGCCGAGGCGCAACTCGACGATGACATAGCTTTGTGCCGTGACGGACAGGGACGACAGCTTGTGCTTCCTAACTGTCGGCACATCCACGATCGTGCTCTTGATTGCGCTGATCGTCAGGTCGCGCCGCATATCGGCGGGGAGGATTGTGTCCGGCATGATTGGCTCCGCAAAAGAAAGCCCGGCCGCCGACATTGGCGGCCGGGCAAGGCGTCAGGCGGCTTCGGCGTGCGCCCGCGTCACCACGGTATTCGGTGCGGCAGCGCTCTCCGGGTGCAGAACGAAATCGAACGTGATTTCAGCGAACGGCGCATTCAGCCCGCGGGCGTTGATCGCCGCCGGATCGGTTGAACGCCGCACTTGCGGGATCAGGCCGTCGCGGGTGGCGAAGGCGAAGTCGTCGTGCAGATAGGCGTCGCCGTCGATGTTGATCTGCGTCGTCAGCTTGCGATAGTCCGGTGCCGACACGAAGAAGTGGATATGCGCCGGGCGGTTGCCGTGACGGCCGAGTTGATTCAGCAACTTCTGTACCTGGCCGTTCGGCGGGCAGGCATAACCCGAAGGCAGGATGGAGCGGAACGTGTAGCGTCCATCGGCATCGGTTTCGATACGGCGTCGCAGGTTGTACTTCGGCTGCGACGGGTCGAAGAACGAATACCCGCCGAGGGTGTTGGCATGCCAAACATCGACGATGGCGCCGCCGATGGGCTTGCCGTGCATGTCGCGCACCTGACCGTCCATGAACAGGACTTCACCCTGCTCGCTGCCGTCATCGAGCCTCGCCTCGCCCTTGGACAGCGGTGCGCCGGCCACGTAAAGCGGGCCTTCGATCGTGCGGGGCGTGCCGCCCTCGATGCCGGCTTTGCGCTCCGCCTCGTCCATGCGCAGATCGAGGAAGGTTTCGATGCCGAGACCCGGCACCAGCAGCCCGGCCTCGTTCGCCTGGCCGAGCGCGGTGGCATAGCTCACCGCGGACCAGAATTCATCCGGCTGGATGTCGAAATCTTCGATGGTGCGGAAGAGGTCGGATACCAGCCGGTGCAGGATGCGCTTCATCCGCGGATTGCCGGCATCGTTGGCGATACCGCTGACCTTTGTCAGAAGATCCTGCACTTCCTTGGTGTTCAAAAGAGATTCGCTCATTTTACGTCCTCCATGATCTACGTTTGGTTAGCCAATATCGCCGCCCGCGACGGGGAGCGTTACGCCGGTGATGTAGGAAGCCTCGTCCGAGGCCAGGAACAGGATCGCCGCGGCCTGTTCCCCGGTGGTGCCGTATCGCTTCATCAGGCTGGATGAGACGGTCTGATCGACAACCTGCTGATACCACCGTGCTTCTTGTTCCGAGGGCGGCGCGGCGTTGCGCGGAATGCGCCGCGGCGGCGCCTCGGTGCCGCCCGGAGCCACGCCGCAGACGCGTATTCCATGCTCGGCATACTCCATCGCCAGGCAGGCGGTGATGGCGTTCACTCCGCCCTTGGCCGCTGCATAGGGAACGCGGTTGACGCCGCGTGTGGCGACGGACGAAACATTGACGATCGTTCCGCCGCCGGCCTGCACCATCGCCGGCAGCACCGCCCGGCAGCACCACAACGTCGGAAACAGCGATCGGCGGATTTCGGCCTCGATCTGCTCCGGCTCATAGGCTGCGTAGGGTTTTGCCCAGATGGTGCCCCCGACGTTGTTGATCAGGATGTCGATGCGGCCGAAGCGTTCTCCGGCGGTGTCGATGGCGGCGGTCGCGCCGGTGAAGGTTTCCAGATCAGCAATGATCGCGATCGCCCGGGCACCGGCCGCCTCGGCTTCGTTTCGGACCTGCTCGACCAGATCGGAACGATCGACCAGCGCCACGCCGGCCCCTTCCCGGGCCAGCCGCAGGGCGACCTCCCGGCCGATCCCTTGTGCTGCGCCAGTAATGATGGCGGTTTTACTGGCGAAACGGTTTGCGTGGATCATCATGACCTCCTCACGCCGCCTGCCGGTGGGTTTCGCCGATGGTGGTCACGGCGCCGCTCGGCGAGAATTTCTCGAAGTAGAAATTCGCCGGCGCGATGCCCTGTTCGCCGAGCCAGCCACGCACCGCCTCAACCATCGGCGGCGGGCCGCACAGATAGACATCGACGTCCCCGCCGTTGACGTGGGCGGGTTCGATGTAGCGGGTCACGTAGCCTTTCCGCGGATAGGCGCTCGCGTCCGCCGCGACGCAGCAGGAGAAGGTAAAGTTGGGGATGCGCTCGGCGAACTGCTCGAGTTGGTCCACGCCGACAAGATCTTCGTCATTGGTCACGCCATAAACCAGGTGGACCGGGTGCGCGCTGCCGGTGGCGGCGATCCGGCCGAGCATCGACAGGAACGGCGCCAGGCCGGTGCCCCCGGCGAGGAACAGCAGCGGGCGCTTGATCTCGCGCAGGTAGAAGCTGCCGGACGGCCCGATGAATTCCATCTGCGTCCCGGGTCTGGCATTCTCCCTTAGAAAGGTGCTCATCACACCGCGCGGTATGTCACGGATAAGGAACGATAGCTCCGCCGCGCCTGGCGTCGAACTGAATGAATATGACCGCCGCTGGTCGGTGCCCGGCACCAGCACGTTGACGTACTGGCCAGCCAGGTGGCTGAGGCCGTCATTGCCCTCCAGCGACAGCGAGAAGGCGATGGAGGTCGGCGAGAGCCTCTCCACAGCGTTCAGCCGGGCCTTGAAGTTCTGGCCTGCGGTCTTGCAGACCTCCGATGACGCCGCGATGGCGATCACCAGGTCGGTTTTCGGCCGCATCTGGCAGGCGAGCGCGTAACCCTGTGCCGCCTCCTCATCGGTCAGCGCGTCCTCGATGTAGTCGCCGCCGTCATAGTCCCCGGATTCAGCGTGGCACTTGCAGGTGCCGCAGGCACCGTCGCGGCAATCGAGCGGGATGTTGATGCCGACGCGATACGACGCCTCGGCGACCGTTTCACCCGGCCGGCATTCGACAAAGCGGGTGACGCCGTCCTCGAAGTTGAGCGCGATGTTGTGTCCCATGATTTCCTCCTGTTGATACGCGCTCGACTCAGATCTGATAGATGTCGACGACGTGGTGGATGTAGTCGTTCTTGAGAATGACCTTCTTCCGCTTGATCAGCGGCCGCGCGGCGCTTGTATCGAGCGTGTAGAATGACGTGCCGAAATAGGTGTCCACGGTCTTGTAGCGGAAGCTGAACGTCACCCAGTTGAAGCGCAGCCGGCACTCTCCGGCGGCTTGTTCGATGATCTCGACGTTGCTGATGTTGTGCGACGTGCGCGGCTCCGGCAGGCTGGTGGCGCTCGACCGCTCGGTCCTGATGCGGAAGACGCGGTCCTCCAGTCCGCCGCGATGGGCGTAATAAATCAGCGAAACCTCGCTCTGCGGGTCGGTTATCAGCTTGTCGTCATCGCTCCAGGACGGCATCCAGAACTCGACGTCCGGCGCATAGAAACCGAGCCAGGCGTCCCAGTCCTTGTCATCGAGCGCGCGCGCTTCGGCGAACAGGAATTGCCGCACATTCTCTATAGAAAGCGGTGTTTCGGACATGTTCGTTTCCCCCTACGACTTGCCACCGGTTTCCGCGGCCAGCGCCTTGGCCATGGTGTCGTGCCAGTATTTGTGCTGCACGACGAAGAGGCCTTCATCCTCGGTGCGAACCCCGCTCAGCAGCGGCTTCAAGCCGATGGCTTCGGCCGCCGTGTCGGCGCCGGTAATCCAATGCTGCGCCCCCCGGCTCATGTCGTTCCAGTGCGCGGCGCTGGCCATGTAGGACATCTGGCAGGCGCGGAATTCTTCCAGATCGTCGGGCGTCGCCATGCCGCTGGCGTTGAAGAAATCCTCGTACTGACGGATACGCCGGGCGCGCGACTCGGGTGCTTCGCCCTTGGGTGCGATGCAGTAGATCGTCACCTCGGTCTTATCGACGGCGATCGGCCGGTAGGTGCGGATTTGCGAGCTGAACTGGTCCATCAGGTAGACGTTCGGATACAGGCACAAATTGCGCGAGCGCTGCACCATCCAATCGGCCTGCGCCTGGCCGAAGCGCCCGGCCAGTTCGTCCCGGCGGTCCCAATTGGGCCGATCCTCGGGATTGGCCCAGTTTGTCCAGAGCAACAGATGTCCGTTTTCGAAGGAGTAGAAGCCACCGCCCTGCTTGGCCCAGCCGCCTGCCGACATGGCGCGGACGTTGTCGACCTGCTCGGCTTCCTTGCGCCGGCTGGTCGTGGCCGCATAGTTCCAGTGGACCGCGCTCACGTGGTAGCCGTCAGCACCGTTCTCGGTCTGCAGTTTCCAGTTGCCGTCGTAGACATAGGTCGAGGCGCCGTTCAGGACTTCCATGCCCTCCGGCGACTGGTTGACGATCATGTCGATGATCTTCGCCGCTTCGCCGAGGTGCTCGACCAGTGGCACGACATCCGGATTGAGGCTGCCGAACAGAAAGCCCCGATAGGATTCGAAGCGCGCCACCTTCGTCAGGTCGTGGGAACCATCCTTGTTGAAGTTTTCCGGATAGCCCGCGTCCCGCGGATCCTTCACCTTCAGCAGTTTACCGGCGTTGCTGAATGTCCAACCATGGAACGGGCAGGTATAGGTGGACTTGTTGGCCCGCTTATGGCGGCACAGCATCGCGCCGCGATGGCTGCACGCATTGATGAAGGCGTTCAGCCCCCCATCCTTGCCGCGCGCGATGAAGATCGGCTGGCGGCCCATGGTGGTAGTGAAGTAGTCATTGTTGTTCGGGATCTGGCTCTCGTGCGCGAGGTAGATCCAGTTGCCCTCGAAAATATGCTTCATCTCGAGCTCGAAGATCGCCGGGTCGGTAAAAATATCGCGACCCACGCGATAAGTCCCGCTGGCCGGATCATCTTCCAGAGCCGTGTCGAGCGTCTTCCGGATCGTGTCGAGCATTCGATTCCTCCTTTGCACCACCGCTTTTTTCGCGATCGCCACCGGGATCCTTGGTCCCGGCCGGGGGAGGTCCGCTTTCCCCCGCCGCCACGGTCTTGCCTGTTCCCAAGCCCGCGGTCCAAGACCAAATAGGTTGGTAAAATACCTTTGGGGTATAAGATGGAACTGCGGCACCTGCGTTATTTCGTTTGCGTTGCGCGGGAGGGAAGCTTCACGCGCGCTGCCGAGATCCTGCACATCGCCCAACCGCCGTTGAGCCGGCAGATGCAGCAGCTCGAGGACGAGTTGGGCTTTGTCCTGATCGAACGCGGGACCCGGCCGCTGCACCTCAGCGAGGCGGGGCGGTTATTCTATGAACAGGCCATCCAGGTGCTGGAACGCTTTGACGAGATGCGGGCCTCGGTCGGACGCCTGCACGAAGCCCAGCGCGATCGGTTCAGTATCGGCTTCGTCGGTTCGACGCTGTACGGCAAGCTGCCGGAAGTGATCCGGAGCTATCGCGCGGCGCGTCCCGACGTCGAGATCGTGCTTTTGGAATTGACCAGCTTCGAGCAGATCGCCGCGTTGAAAGAAGGCCGTATCGATGTCGGCTTCGGGCGGATTCCGCTGGATGATCCGGCGGTGGAACGCCAGGTCTTGCGCAACGAGAAGCTGATTGCGGCGGTTCCGGCGAACCATGCGGTGCTTGGCCGGAAGGGACCCCTGAGGCTGGCAGACCTCGCCACCGAGCCGCTGATTGTCTACCCGAAGGCGCCGCGGCCGAGCTACGCCGACCAGGTGCTCGCGCTCTTCCGTGATCGCGAATTGAAGCCGCCCGGGTTGTATGAGGTGCGCGAGCTGCAAACCGCGCTTGGCCTGGTTGCGGCCGGCGCAGGTGTATGTCTGGTTCCGTCTTCCGTCGAGCGTCTGCGCCGCGACGACGTGGTGTATTGGCCGCTGGACCAGGAACAGGCTGTTTCGCCGATTATCATGTCCAGTCGCAAGGGCGATCGATCCCCGGAGATTACATTGGTCCTCAAGTTGATCCGCCGGATCTACCAAAGGGAGAAGATTGTGTTCGGGATTTAGACAGACAAACGCAAGGTGCGCATTCTTGACCTCGGACAACGGCTCGCCGTTCCCCACCGCCGACCTCGGCACATCTCCATCCGCCCGCTGCCCGGCCAGGATGCGATCGATCGCGTCGGGCGCCGGCAGCGCCGCCGCGTCCAGGCCGAACACCTCGGCGATGGACTTCGTCGGCCGCTGAATCTGTTTGCCCTCGATCGCCTGGCCGTCCGCCCTGGTTCCCGCCAGCAGGTTCGCCAGTTCGCCCTGTGTCGGCGGGCGCACGGTGTCGATGCCGAGCCGCTGCGCCAGGCGCGGGTCCAGGTCCTCCCGCACCCTCGCCACCGTGCCGCCCTCGGCGGCGAGCCTTCGTCGCATCTCCGCCGCTCGGTCCGCCGCCGTCAGGGCGATCCGTCCGGCCGGCTGTTGCGGCTCCGGCGGTTCCCTGCCCTCGGCCCGCAGATCAGCCCGGTAGTCGGCATCGGCCGCCGCCTGCTCGCACCGGCCAAGCACCGCCTCCCGGCGCTCCCGCATGGGTTAGGGCTACGGGGAGGGCAGCGGGAGGGCCACGCGAACGATACGTGGGCCTCTGGGCGAGCCAGGGCACCTGTGGCCCTCATGCCACGGCAGGTGGTTAATCCAGGTGGTCGGTTAGGTGGTTGATCGGAAATCGGATCGGAATTTAGTGAGGATTATCAGCGCTTTACAGCGGCCATCAGTAAGAGGGGCAAAATACCGGGCACCGCCGCCGATCAGGCGGGCCGGATCTTCGCCCTGACGTAATGGTCGAGCGGTGCGATGAGTGCGTGCCCCGCCACCTTCAGCCTGCTGCCCAGATAATCCCAGACCGCGATCCCCAACTTGTCGCAGGTCTTGGCCAGGCCGAGGAAGGCGTCCCGGCAGTCGCGGCCGATTTCGCTGCGCGTCCCGGCGCTGACCTTGCGCCGCGTCACGTGGCACCGGATGTCGTTCTCCGAGCCGTTGGTGTGCAGCGGGATTTCCGGCCGCTCCAGCACCATCAGCAACTCGCCTTTGTTGGCATGCAGCCGGGCCAGCAGGCGGTCCAGCGTGACGAAGCCGGTGCGGCGCAGAAAGATGCGGTCGAACCGGGCGCGCAGGGCAACGCAACGGCGCCGGGTCGGGTTGAGCCGATAAACCTTCAGGCTGGCATAGAAGTTCCAAATCAGGCCGCGAAGCGGACTGATGCCCAGCAAAGCGGTCAGCCGTCTCAGGCCGCGCACCCGCGCCTGTGCGGCTCGCTGCTTGTCGATGAACGTGTCCAGCTTGTGTACCAGCCGTTCGGCGTGAATCCAGCACAACGCGTGCCGCCCGACGTTGAACTGCCCGGCATCGTCGCTCAGCACGACGGCGTGGCAGAGGAACCGAGGCGACTGGACGCTGCCCCGCAGAGCCCCCTCGGTGGCGACGCGGACCGGATTGGGCGTCACATCCAGCGCGGTGAAGCCGAGCCGCTCGAGATGCGCCAGCCACGCCGCCTCATCCGCGAAGCCTGTCTGCGGTTCGGCCATCAGTCGGGCGATCAGCGGCTTTGCGGGTTCCATACCTTTGTCCATGCCGCTCGGTTTGATGGCCGGGCGGCCTTTCATGCCTTTCAAACGGGCGATCTCTTCGCGTTGCTCCACGACAACCTCCTCCAGAGCGCCAACTTTGCCGAACAACTCAACCAGCAAAGCCTCAAGCTCTGCACGACTCAGATCGGAGAGGGAGGTTGGCGGCGGCACATCCGCCCAGAATTTGACCGATTCGAGCCGGGGCAAGCGAAAAATGCAGGCTGGCCCACTTTTTTGCCCCTCTTACGGAAATCAGTCGCTGGCGGAGAGACAGGGATTCGAACCCTGGGTACGCTTTCGCGCACACACGCTTTCCAAGCGTGCGCCTTAAGCCGCTCGGCCATCTCTCCCGCGGCAGGGGCCGCTCAATACCAGACCCGACGGCCGGCGCAAACCCTATTCGCAGCTTGCTCGCTACGATAACGACCACCCTTGCGCCATACACACATTGCATGGTTGCATTGCATCACACACCTGATCCGGAGTCCGTTTGGCCTACGCCCTGCAACAACTGATCAACGGCATCACCCTCGGCATGATCTACGGCCTGATCGCCGTCGGCTACACCATGGTCTACGGCATCATCGGCATGATCAACTTCGCCCATGGCGACGTCTTCATGGTCGGCTCCTTCCTGTCGCTGATCGCCATCCTCGGCCTGGCGTCGCTCGGAATCACCTCGGTGCCGCTCGCTTTGGTGCTGACGCTGCTGTTCGCCGCCGCCATCGCCGCGCTGTATGGCTGGACGGTGGAGCGCGTCGCCTATCGCCCGCTGCGAGGCTCGTTCCGGCTGGCGCCGCTGATCAGCGCCATCGGCATGTCGATCACGCTGCAGAATTTTGTCCAGGTCAGCCAGGGTGCGAGGGTCAAGCCGATCGAGGCGATCATCCCGGGCGGAGTGCAGTTGATGGACCAGGGGGGATTTGCCGTCCAGCTCTCCTGGATGCAGATCGCCATCGTGGTGATCACGCTGACCATCCTGGCGATCTTCACCTGGCTGGTGACCAAAACCCCGCTCGGCCGCACCATGCGCGCCTGCGAGCAGGACCTGAAAATGGCCAGCCTGCTGGGGATCGACACCGACCTGACGATCAGCCTGACCTTCGTCATCGGCGCCGCCCTGGCCGCCGTCGCCGGCTTCATGTTCCTGCTGTATTACGGCGTGATCGATTTCTACATCGGCTTCATCGCCGGCATCAAAGCCTTCACCGCGGCCGTTCTCGGCGGCATCGGCAGCCTGCCCGGCGCGGTCCTCGGCGGCTTGCTGATTGGCCTGATCGAGGTCTTCTGGTCCGCCTATTTCAGCGTCGAATACAAGGACGTGGCGGCCTTCGCCATCCTGATTATCGCGCTGATCTTCCTGCCGACGGGCATCCTCGGAAAGGCGGAGGTGGAAAAGGTATGATCCACCGGACTGTCCCTGTTCCGTCATGGCCCTCCCCCGGCTTGTCCGGGGGATCGTCCGGGCCATCTGTCGCGGCACGTGCCGGCATGGATGGCCCGGACACGCCGGGCCTTGAAGGTTCGGGCAAATGACCGCGCTCCGCGACGCCTTCCTCTCCGCCGCCGTGGCACTCGGCCTGTTCGGCCCGATGGTGGGGCTGGTCACGGTCAGCAGCGACCACGGGCTGTTCCTCCAGGCGCGCCCGATCGCGGTCGCCGTCGTCGTCGGCCTGGTATTCTTCGGCCGCCTCGGGATGTTCGCCTGGAGGGGCCGCAACCGCGCCGAAGCGACCCGGGCGAACCGCGCCTTCGCCGAGCGCCTCACACGCGCCGGCAAATACGTCACGCCCCTCCTGCTGCTTGCCGCGCTCGCCCTGCCGTTCAGCGGATCGCGCTATTACGTCGATCTCGGCACGCTGGTGCTGACCTACATCATGCTCGGCTGGGGCCTGAACATCGTCGTCGGGCTGGCCGGGCTGCTCGACCTCGGCTACGTCGCATTCTACGCCGTCGGGGCGTATTCCTATGCGCTGCTGGCGACGACATACGATCTCGGCTTCTGGACCTGCCTGCCGCTGGCCGGCATTCTGGCGGGCTGTGCCGGCGTGACGCTCGGCTTCCCGGTGCTGCGGCTGCGCGGCGACTACCTGGCGATCGTCACCCTGGGGTTCGGCGAGATCATCCGAATCGTCCTGAACAACTGGGTGTCGCTGACCAACGGCCCGAACGGCATCACGGGCATCCCCCGCCCCACCCTTTTCGGGCTGCGCTTCAGCATGGACGGCGGCGACGACACCTTCTCCGGGTTCTTCAACATCGAGCCGGCGACCATCCAGCGTGTCATCTTTCTGTACTATGTGATCCTCGGCCTCGCTTTGCTGACCAACTGGGTGTCGCTGCGCCTGCGCCGCATGCCGCTCGGCCGGGCCTGGGAGGCGCTGCGCGAGGATGAGGTCGCCTGCCGCTCGCTCGGCATCAACGTGCGCAACACCAAGCTGACGGCGTTTGGCATCGGCGCCATGTTCGGCGGCTTCGCCGGCGCGTTCTTCGCCACGCGGCAGGCCTTCATCAGCCCCGAAAGTTTTACGTTCATTGAGTCGGCCACGGTGCTGGCGATCGTGGTGCTCGGCGGCCTTGGCAGCCAGCTTGGCGTGGCCCTCGCCGCCATCGTCATGGTCGGCGGCCTGGAAGCGCTGCGCGATTTCCTCAGCTTTCTCGGCGACCAGATGAACAACGAGGTGTTCTCCGGCATCGCCAACGAGCTGCCCTTGTATCGCATGCTGATCTTCGGCCTCGCATTGGTGGTGATGATGGTGCTGCGCCCGCGCGGCCTGGTGGCCGGCCGGACTCCGGGTGTCTCGATGACTGCGCCGAAGGAGATCGACGCCGAACTCGTGGCGCAGGGGCGGGGGTAGTCGATGCTGTCGGTGTCCGCCCTGACCATGCGCTTCGGCGGCCTGAAGGCGGTCGATGACCTGAGTTTCGAGGCCAGCGCCAACGACATCACCGCCGTTATCGGGCCGAACGGCGCCGGCAAGACGACGGTGGTCAATTGCATCACCGGCTTCTATCGCCCCACCTCCGGGTCGATCGCACTGGCCCACCCCGACGGGCGGTCCTTCCCGTTGCACAAGATGCCGGGCCACCGCATCGCCGCCCGCGCGAAGGTGGCGCGGACCTTCCAGAACATCCGACTGTTCGCCGGCATGACGGTGCTGGAGAACCTGCTGGTGGCGCAGCACAACACGCTGATGGCGGCGACCGGCTTCGGGGTAATGGCGGTGCTGGGCCTTGGCCGCTATCGCGCCGCCGAGGCGGCCGGGATCGAGAAGGCCCGCTTCTGGCTGGACGCCATCAACCTGACCACCCGCGCAGACGACCCCGCGGGCGCGCTGCCCTATGGCGCGCAACGCCGGCTGGAGATCGCCCGCGCCATGTGCATCGATCCGGTGATGCTCTGCCTCGACGAGCCGGCAGCGGGGCTGAACCCGCGCGAGTCCGAGGAACTGAACCAGTTGCTGCTGCGCATCCGCGACCTCGGCTGCTCGCTGCTGCTGATCGAGCACGACATGGGCGTGGTGATGCGGATCTCCGACCACATCGTGGTGCTCGACCACGGCAAGAAGATCAGCGACGGCACGCCGGCCGAAATCCGGGCCGATCCGGCGGTGATCGCGGCCTATCTGGGCGAGGGCGAGGAAGACGAGGTGACGGCATGACCGCCCTGCTGGCGCTGTCCGGCGTCACCGCGTTCTACGGCGCGATCCAGGCGCTGCGCGGCATCGACCTGACCGTGGAGCAGGGCGAGATCGTCACCCTGATCGGCGCCAACGGGGCAGGCAAGTCCACCCTGATGATGACGATCTGCGGCAACCCGCGCGCCCGCTCGGGCCAGATCCTGCATCAAGGCCAGGACATCACGCAGTCGCCGACATACCAGATCATGCGGCGCGGGATCGCCCAGGCGCCGGAGGGGCGGCGCATCTTCGGCCGCATGACGGTGCGCGAGAACCTGCTGATGGGCGCCGAGGTCGCAGGACGAACCGACATCGATGCGCTGCTGGAGCAGGTGTTCGCGCTGTTCCCGCGGCTGCAGGAGCGGCTGAGCCAGCGCGGCGGCACACTGTCCGGCGGCGAGCAGCAGATGCTGGCCATCGGCCGCGCGCTGATGTCGCGGCCTTCGCTTCTGCTGCTGGATGAGCCGTCTTTGGGGCTGGCGCCGCTGGTGGTGCGGCAGATTTTCGGGGCGATCCGGGAGCTGAACCGGACGACCGGCCTGACGGTGCTGCTGGTCGAGCAGAACGCCTATCAGGCGCTGCGGCTGGCGAACCGGGGCTACGTGCTGGTGAACGGGTCGATCACGATGGCCGGCACCGGGGCGGAGCTGCTGGCGCGGCCGGAGATCCGTGCGGCGTATCTGGAGGGCGGCGGGCATACGTGACGTAGCGTACGGTCGCCTCCATCGTCATGGCGGGCGCAGGCCCGCTATCCACGCCTTGCGGTGCCGGCTAAGGCGAAGGCGTGGATGCCGACCTCCGTCGGCATGACGGGTCCCCCCGGCAGGCGCCTGGTCGGTTTCGACAATGAACGGGGCAAAGGCGACCACACGCACATTCTCGACGCTGAAACTGCGTATACATTCGTGTCGATCGAACAGCTTCTGCGAGACTTCAGGGCGGCGGTCGAGACGGTGAAAGGAACCAGCCTATGACCACGCTGCAAATCCATGTCGGAGGCAGCTTCGCCGATGCCGAACGCCGCGTGCTCGATGCGATTGCGCGCCATGAGGCCGGAGAAGATGTCGTCGAAAACCACCTGACCTTCGAAAACTGGCAAGCCTTCGCGCGGGTCATGACCGCCAACCGGCTCGAGTTGCTGCGCCACGTCCATCGGACGCCGCCGCGCAGCGTCCTCGCTTTGGCCCGCGCGGTTGGCCGGGATTACAAACGGGTCCACGAAGACGTGGAGGCATTGCTCGCCGCCGGCCTGATCGAACGCGACGACACCGGTCTGCACGCTGATTACGATTCGATCCAGATCGCGATGTGATGCCGATCGGCGCCCGGTCTGACCGGCAAACAGTGCTGCCGGTGGAGTAGAACGCTTATCAGGCGGTGGTGCCGGCGACATACCGGGTGACATCAGTTTGCGGGAACCGGCCAATGTCTCGCGCCGAAACCGTATCCGGCTGCGTTGAGCGCCGCCGATGCCCGTTCAAAAAACCAGGACGCGTCTTGAGGCGCCGGATATTTCAGCACGACGCCGATGACGATCCGGCGGCCCGCGGCTTTTGGATAAGACTCAAGAATTTCGCCGCTTTCGATAAAGCGCATGTAGCAGTTGAGCTTTTCCTGAAGACAAAAAAGGTGCTCCTTTATGTGATCCCACGGCAGGTGGTCGGATACAGTCAGCGCGACCTAGCCGTCAGCATTGATGCTGGAGAAGTCGACGACATCGTGCTGTTCCACCGTCATTGTCGTGCCCCTCTGGCTCGGCTGCGCGTCACAATGTCAGCGCCTACAGCGCGCTCTCCAAGTCGGTCCTGGAGAAATCGTTCCCGATGAAGAGCAACGGGCACCCGTGTTCCTTGGCCACTTCGTAGGCAAAGCAGTCGCCAAGATTCAAACCGGCCGGATGCACGCCTTTGCCCCACCGGTCATACGCCTCCGCCATCCGCCGCGCGGAAGCTGCGGTAACGGGAATAACGTTAAGGCCCAACCCATCGATCAATTGCGCCATCTTCTGCCCGGCGCCCCGCCGCGCTGCAACGATCAACGCTTCCGCGAAGGTTCCGGCGGAAATCAAAACCTGTGGCTCGGCTTCCAGGACCCCCATGCAGGCGTCCGCCTCCGGTTCGTCAAGCAGGATCGCCATCAATGCCGACGTGTCAACCGCGATCACGCCGGCAAGCCATCCTCATCGTACAGGAAATCCTGGCTTCTCGCGGCATCGGGCCCCGGTGTCGCATGCTTGGCGCCCCACGCCCGCACCTCTTCCATCAGAGCGCGCCGACCCTTGGCATCAAGCACCGGCCTGATCGGCACGAGGCGCACGGCGTCCTGGCCGTGGCGGGTCAGAATGACCTCATCCCCCGCCTCGGCCCGCCTCACCAGATCCGTTAGCTGGGCCTTCGCATCGGTGACGGAGATATGCATCTGATCGGCCCTTCCGGAGCTAGATTGATCCACCCCGATAAACTAGACTGCGCAATGGTCCATTTCAAGGTGGATCGAACCCGGTCAGGCAACCTGCGGCAGCACTTCTCCCGCCACCCGAACATTCCGCGCCACCAGCGCCGCCGTCCTGGACTCCGCCCCGACGCAGCACTGGATCACAACCACACCCAGCGCCGCCGGCAGCACCGCCAGCGTAGGGGGCGCACCGCTGACCACCACCGCGGCCGAGGCGAGGCAGCCGAGAATGGCGCCCGCATCCCACCCCGCCTCGGTCGACAAATGGAACTGATAGGCCGAGCCGGACCGCTTGGCGCGATCATAAACCACGCTCATGAGCACCGGCACATACAGGCCGCCGACAGCCGCACCGAGCGCATTGGCCGCGAACGCCACCCACGGCGCCCAGCCCGCCGCCACCCGCATCACGACACCGAGCAGCAGCCCGACCGTCACGGCCCGCGACAGGATGTCGCGATGCCCGCGGTCGATCGCGGCGCCGACGGCGAGGCCGGCCAGGGCTCCGGCCACGGCCGCCGCGCTGCTCGCCCAGCCGAGCGTGTCGTAGGAAGATCCAAGCGTGGTGAACAGGATCAGCGACCACGCAATACCGGTTCCCGCGGCCATCCACCCGTCCGCCGCGAACGCGAACAGGCCCACCGGATCGGCGCCGACAACCGACTGCAGCATGGAGGGAACGCGCCCGAGATTGATCTCCCCGAACCACAGCAGCGGCAATGTCGAGAGCAGGCACAGAAAGGTTGCGATGCCGAACTCCGCGCCCGGCCCCATGCGCGTCAGCAGGGTGCCCCCCGCGACCGGACCGACGACGGAAATCGCGGTTGTGGCCATCTGGCGGAAGGCGATCTGCCGCCCGCGCCGGCCGCCGCCGCCGCACATGGCGTTCGCGGCATGGAATATCGGCCAGTAGATGCATTCGCCGGCAGAAACGACCAGGATCCAGATGCACAGCCAGAACGGCTCGTCCGCCCGCACCAGCGGGGCGAACTGGAACGCCACGATGAACGTGCCCAGCAGCAGCGCCCGGTTCATGCCGAGGTACCGGACGACCGGCAGCATGATGGCGCGCAGGCCGAAGCGGATGCCCAGCAGGGCCGCATACATGCTGATTGTTGTCGCCATGCCGAAACCGAGATGCAGCAGGTAGGCGCCGACGAAACCACTGGCCAGCGACATGGCAAGCGACCACAGGACGCAGTGAAGGGTGAGCAGGCGGAATTGCCGCCCCTCGCGATCGGATGTCATCGCTTTGATCCTTACTCTCAAAAAACGTCTGCTCCGGAGCCGATTATCAGGCCGGCTCGGATTGACGCCTTGGCGGTCGCTGTGTTCAGCGGCGCCGGTAACGTATCCTGCGACCTGTGCCAGCCACGGATGGCGCGTTGGATGCTGGGTGTATCAGAGGCGTTGTGTGCGGCGACATCTACCCTCCGGCTTAAGGCTCTTTCGTGCAGCCGAGTTAGGGCGGATGTGATGATTGCGTCAAGAAGTTCATGCGGCCGCGCAGGACTTTGATCCACCGCATGGCGCAAAAGCCATAGATACGGTCCGTATTGGGAACTATAATTGCCGATTATCGCATATTTTGGCGTTGAATGAGCTTATTTGTATACTAATCCAAACAAATGACCGGACATCCAAAGATCGACGACGCTTTGTGGGGGACGAAAATGGCGAAAGAATGGCACGGCCGCCATGGTTCCGCCCGAATCGCAGCACGGGTCAGTCCCCCGCGCCGCCCCTCGACTCAGCCTCCCGTTGCAAAAGCCCGGCCAGCCCGCCGGTTGCGTTTCCCCGCCGCCCCGGCAGACTGTCCCCGGCAACCGGGGAGAGAAACATGGGCCATAAGATCGCGATCGTCGGGGCCGGCGCTGTCGGCGCCTATGCCGGCGCGCACATGGCCCGGGCAGGCGAGGACGTCACCTTCATCGACCCATGGCCGGCGAACGTGGAAACCATGAAGGCGCACGGCCTGACGGTGTCCCATTTCCGCGACGTGCCCGAATGGACCACCAAGGTGCGCGCGCTGCACCTGACCGAACTGCAGCAGATCTCGAAGCAAAAGCCGTTCGACATCGCCTTCGTCTGCATGAAGTCCTACGACACTGAATGGGCGACCGCGATGATCGCGCAATATCTGGCGCCGGCCGGGTTCGTGGTGTCGTTGCAGAACTGCATGAACGAGGCGGCCATCGCCGGGGTCGTCGGCTGGGGCAAAGTCGTCGGCTGCGTCGCCAGTTCCATCACCGTCGATCTGTGCGAACCCGGCCATGTCCGCCGCGCCGCCGGCAAGAGCGGCGACAAACACACGGTGTTCCGCGCGGGCGAAGTGCATGGCCGCATCACCGAACGGGTGCGGGAGGTCGAGCGTCTCGCCGCCCTGGCCGATTCCGCGCTGGTGACGACCAATCTGTTGGGCGAGCGCTGGTCCAAGCTGGTGACCAACGCGATGGCGAACGGCATGTCCGCCTGCACCGGCCTGATCAGCAAGGACATCCTGCGCAACGATACGCTGCGCCGGTTCGGCGCCCGCCTCGGCAGCGAAGCGATCCGGGTCGGCCAGGCGCTGGGGTATGAACTGGAGGACATCCACCACCTCGACCCCGAGGTGATCGCCCGGGCCGGCGAGGGCGATGCCGCCGCGACCCGCCAGTACGACGCGCACCGGCTGGACGAAGTCACCACCGGCGGCGGCGGCGAGCACCGCCCCTCGATGGGCCAGGACATGGTGAAGGGCCGCCGAACGGAGATCGAATTCATCAACGGCTTCATTGTCCGCCAGGGCGAGACAATCGGCTTGCCGGCACAAGCCAACGCTGCTTTGACGGACATCGTCAGGCGCGTCGAACGCGGCGAACTCCAGGCTGACCCGAAGCACCTGACCGATCTGCGGCTGAATTGAGGGTGCGCGGGGGACCCGCATCCGTGATAGACTGCCCCCCATGTTGCACGCATTTCTCCTCGGCCTGGCCGGCGGCGTCCTGATTGGCGCGGCGGTTGGACTGTTCATGCTGACGACCGGCCGGATCGCCGGCATCAGCGGCATCGCCGCCGAACTCACCGGACGCTGGCCGCCGCGCTGGCCGCAGAACCTGGCGTTCCTGCTTGGACTGCCCGGCGGGTTGCTGCTCTGGCGCGCAATCAGCGGCGCCGAAGTGCCAGTTCATCTGACCGGGTCCGGCCTGTCGCTGATTGCGGCGGGCCTGCTCGTGGGCGTTGGCACGCGGCTGGCGAACGGCTGCACCAGCGGCCACGGTGTGTGCGGGCTGGCGCGGCTATCGCCCCGGTCCCTGGCGGCGACAGCCACATTCATGGCCGTCGCGGTCCTGGTGGTCGCCGTCAGCCGGATCGCCGGATGAGGACGCCTGGCGCACTGGCCAGCGGCCTGCTGTTCGGCCTGGGACTGGCGATCTCCGGCATGGTCGACCCGGCGGTGGTGCTGGGTTTCCTCGATTTCGGCGGCCTGCCCGGCGGCACCTGGAACCCGGCTTTGGCAGGGGTCATGGGCGGCGCCATCCCGGTGGCATTCGTCCTGTATCGGCTGGCCGGCAGCCGCGTGCCGCCGCCGTCGCGCGCGATCGACGCTCGGCTGATCATCGGCTCGGCCTTGTTCGGGTTGGGCTGGGGCATGGCCGGGTTGTGCCCGGGGCCGGCGCTGGAGGGCTGGATCGCCAATCCGCGGGCGTTGCTGTTTGTTTTCCCGATGATTGTCGGGTTTGGGGTGACGCCGTGGCTGACCGGGCGTGCCAAGGGCGCGCGGTCGTAGCAGGGGCGTCCTCCCCCCATCGCCGCAGCCTGGTCCAAACCCTACGAACCCGACCCCTCAATGACATCCCCGAACCGCTCCCACCCCGTGCCGGTCCACCTCTGCAACTGCATCGCGCGGACAGGATGGAAATTGGTCGGGCTGGTGTTCAGCTTGATCCCCGGCAGCAGGATCGGATCGTACGCGTCATGCAGGTTCGCCGCCTGCTTCATGACGTTCGCGCGGGAGAAATCCCCGTCGCACTGCTTCAGCACCTGCCACATCACCATGCTGACACCATAGGCGAACGCGTGGTTTGCGTCCGTCAAGTCAGCCCCCGGCATGTATTTCGCCATGAACGCCCGCCACTCGTTCATCCCGGGGTCGTCCTTGAACACCGGATCGGTTGGATCCTTCATGTACCCGGAGGTAATGATGCCGATCCCGTTCTCCGGTCCGGCCGGGGTCATCACCGCGCCGGCGGAGAT
Organism: uncultured Rhodopila sp.; assembly: GCA_903851415.1. Classification (GTDB taxonomy): domain Bacteria; phylum Pseudomonadota; class Alphaproteobacteria; order Acetobacterales; family Acetobacteraceae; genus Rhodopila. Next base: position 34,880 of record CAINOE010000021.1, read on the forward strand.
CGACACGTTGCTCAGAAAGAACGCCGGATGCCAGCCGAGATCATGCACCTTCCTGATCGCCTGAGCCGCGAATTTCGGCGTTGCGGCAACCAGTAGCGCATCCGCGCCGGAGGCCTGAAGCGTCGTCAACTGGCTGTCCACCGTCGCGTCCGACGTCTCGTAGCTGACTTCCCTGACCACGGTCGTGCCATACTTGTCGCCCAGCACATCCTTCACGCCCGCCGGATAATCCTTTCCGAAATCATCGTTCTGATACAGGATCGCCAGCTTCGCCTTCGGAAACTGCGAGAGCATGTATTTGGTGTAGATCTGCGCCTCGGTCCGGTAGCTGGGCTGGTAGCCCATCGTCCAGGGGAAGTGCTTGTAATCGCCCCACTTGTCCGCTCCGGTCGAGATGAACAACTGCGGCACCTTCTTCTGGTTCAGGTATCGTTGCACCGCCGTCTGCGTCGGCGTGCCGAGGCTCTGGAACATGAAGGCGACCTGGTCTTCCTCGACCAGCCGGCGGGTCTGCTCCACCGTCTTCGGCGGGCTGTAGGCGTCGTCGTAAGAGATGAAGTCGATCCTGTGCCCGGCGACACCGCCCTGGTCGTTCACCATCCTGAAGAAAGCGGTCTCGGTCTTGGCGATCACCCCATAGGCCGAAGCCGGCCCGCTATAGGCGTCGGTGTTGCCGATCTTGATTTCTGTGCCCGTCACGCCCGGCAGATCGTCCGCCGATGCCGGCGCCGAACCTGCCGCCAGCGCGGTCAGCAACAGCGCCGCGAAAACGGACCGAGCCGCCCGGCGGCCATCGGTCGTCGATTCGTGGATCGTTTGCAAACTCATGCTTCATGCTCCCTGGACCGGAGCATGTTTGCCCCATCCGCCGGCGAAGGCAAAGGCGGCGAAGCGGCGCAAGCACCGGCCCGCCGTTTCACTTTTCTATCAAATCCCGCCATGCCGCCTCTTTTTCCGCCGCCCGGCCATGCTACGTCGGAGCCATGCGCCCCTCGACCTTGCATCCCGCCCCATGAGCACCAGCCTCGCCGGCATGGACATCTCCGATGCCGCGACCATGACCGCGCCGAAGCTGCGGGAGTGCCCTGATTGCGGACAGATGCAGGTCGTGCCGGCGATGCCGCCGGCCACCCGCGCGGTCTGCCTGCGTTGCGACGCGGTGCTGCGGCACACACGCTTCCACCCTCTTGTGCTACCCGCCGCGCTCAACCTGTCGGCGCTGATCCTGTTCGGCGTGGCCGGCACCCTGACCGTGATGTCCGTCACCACCGCGGGGCAGCAGCGTGCGGCCGGCCTCGTCAGCGGCCCCGCCGAACTGCAATATTACGGGCTGTGGGAACTTTCGGTGGTCGTGTTGGTCACCACCTTCGCGGCGCCGCTGGCGCGGGTGCTGTGCATGCTGACCGTGCTGGCCGGCCTGCGCATGCACCGGCCGCCGGGCGAACTGCGCGCGATCTATGCCTGGGTCGAGCGGTTGCGGCCCTGGTCGATGATCGAGATCTACATGCTCGGCCTGTACGTGGCCTATGTCCGGCTCAGCGCCATCGCCACCGTCACCATCGGTCCCGCCCTGTATGCCCTTGGCGGCCTCATCGGCATCATGCTTCTGGCGGATATCGCGCTCGACGACCAGGCGGTGTGGGAGGCGATGGAGCCGCCGAACCGCCGCCGCCGCGCCGTGACCCGCGGCCTGCAACTGGGCACGCGGCCGGATACCGCCAGCCGCCGCCGCATCGGCTGCGACACCTGCGGGCTGGTCAGCCGCGCGGCCGAGGGCACGCCGTGCCCGCGCTGCGGCCACCGTCTGCGCCACCGCAAGCCGAAGGCGATCCAGCGCACCTGCGCCTACGCCCTCGCGGCGCTGATGCTCTACATTCCCGCCAACGTCTATCCGGTGCTGACGGTGATCCAACTCGGGTCCGGCGAACCGAGCACGATCCTGGGCGGCGTGATCGAACTGGTGGATTACGGCATGTGGCCGCTGGCGCTGCTGGTGTTCTTCGCCAGCGTGGCGGTGCCGGTGCTGAAGCTCATCGGCCTGGGCGTCCTGCTGATCTCCACCCGCATCGGCTCGCCGCACGGGCTGCGGGATCGCACCGTGCTGTATCGCGTGGTCGATGCCATCGGCCGCTGGTCGATGATCGACATCTTCATGGAGTCCATCCTGGTTGCGCTGGTCCAGTTCGGCACGATCGCGAGCGTTTATCCCGGCCCCGGAGCGATCGCCTTCGCCGCGGTGGTCATCCTGACCATGTTCGCCGCCCGCAGTTTCGATCCGCGCCTGATGTGGGACCGGGCACAGCCCCTCGCCCGCACGGAAGCGGCGTGAGAAACCCCGTGGCCGAGGATGCGCGCTGTCCGGCGCCTCTATACAGGGCGGCCTAGGCGAACAGCGAGGCCGCCGGAATCGCAATCCCGGGCAGCGCTTCGATATCCAGGAGGCCCGAAGAGCCGACCCTGACCGTAGAGGCATACGCATCTCCGGATGGACCGCGGTAAACATCCACGCCGTCGGTCCTCAGGTCCACAATCCAGAACTCGCGAATGCCTGATCTGGCGTAGAGTTCGAGCTTGGCCCCGCGATCGGTTTCCAGGCTCGAATCGGCTACCTCAACCAGCAGGAGGACGTCCTCGGGACGCGGATGCGTGCGGGGGTAGCCGCGCCAGGGCCGCCTGACCACCGCGATGTCGGGGTTCGGCTCGGTGCCGCGGTCGATCTCGATCGGGTTCTGCACCCGGATGGCCGCTCGGCCGGCAACCGCCACCCCGAGAAGTTCATTGAGCGCATCCACGGCGAGCGCGTGTCGCGGTCCGATTGGTGACATGTCCACCAGTTGCCCATCAAGCAGTTCGACCCGGTCGTCTTCACCGAGAATGCCGGCTTCGCCCAGGCGATGATATTGGTCCAGTGTCAGGCGGCGCCGGCGCACCGGATGACGAACCAGTATGTCGATGCCAGCACTGTTCATTGTTGACTGTCCGCATTGCACCGGCCGCAGCGTAGCGACGCACCCGCCCGCCGGCAATCTCCGCCAACCCCGCTCAGGCCACCGCCCGCACGATGGCGGCGTAATGGCACGCGGCGGCGGCGAGGACGAAACCGTGCCAGATCGCCTCCTGAAAGCGCAGGCGGGACAGATGGAACACCACGCCGGCGCTATACAACAAACCGCCGGCCACCAGCAGCGCCGCCACCGCCGCGAGCAGGCTCAGGATCAACCCCGGGTCCGATACGATCGCCCAGCCCATGATCAGGTACAGCGGCACGGCCAGCGGCTCGAAACGGCGCGGCGCCAGCAGCTTGAACAGCCCGCCGAACAGGCCGATGGCCCAGATCCCGGCCAGCAGCCGCAGCCGGTACTCCCCGTCGGGCGCGGCGACGGTGAACGGGGTATAGGTTCCGGCGATCATCAGGAAGATCGCCGCCTGGTCGAGATGGCGATACAATTCGCGGCGGCGGCCGTATCGCCCCCACGCATACAGTGCGGAGCAACACACCATCGCCAACAGCCCCACGCCGTAAGCCACAAGCGCTGCGGCGCGCAACGGGTCCGTCAGAGAATGGGCCAGCACGGCGAGCGCGGCACATCCTGCCACGGCCAGAACCACATTGACGCCCTGCACCACACCGTCGACGACCCGTTCGGCAGGACGCACCGAAGCAAGATCGGCGTTTGTGCGCATCGATCCGAATGTAGGCGGCCGGCGCCTCCGCGTCATCAAGGCCCAGGGCAAATCGCGCTTCGGCTTTGCTTCACCGTGATAGAACCCGGGCTGATCACGTCCACCCGCGGCCGGGTGCGGTCTGGCCGGTCACCTTTGCATCGCCGCGGCAAACAGGTTGGTGTTGTGCCGCAGCATGTCCAGATAGGTTGCCGCCGGACCGTCCGGACGCGACAGCGCGTCGGAATAGACCGTGCCGCCGAGGACTGCTCCGGTCTCTCGCGCCAGCATGCGGGCCATCCGGTCGCTGGTCATGGCCTCAATGAACACGGCGCGCACCTTCTCCCGCCTGATCTGGGCGACCAGCGCCGCGATGGACCTGGCGGAGGGTTCGAACTCGGTGCTGATCCCTTCCGCCGCCAGGAACTCGATCCCGTAGCGCGCACCATAATAGCCGAACGCGTCATGCGTGGTGATGATCCGCCGATCGGCCGCGGGGATTGGCTTCAGGGCCGCCTCGATCCAGTCCCCGGTTTCCGCGATGCGCGCGGCGTACGCCGCCGCGTTGCTGCGATACAGCGGCGCGTTCGCCGCATCGGCCGCGGCCAGCCCCTCCGCGATCGCCTGCGCATACAGAACCCCGTTGCGCGGATCCTGCCATGCGTGCGGGTCGGTTGCGATCTGCCCGCCGGTTTCGGTCATCGTCCGCGGCACGACTTTCTCCGCCGCCGTGACGATCGGCCCGTTGAATCCGGCCGAACCGGTCAGCCGGACCATCCAGCCCTCCAGCCCCAGGCCGTTCCGCACCAGCAGGGCCGCGTCCGCCAGGATGCGCAGGTCTTTCGGTCTGGGGTCGTAGATATGCACATCCTCATCCGGCCCGACGAACGCCGTCACCGCCACCGACTGGCCGCCGATTTGCCGGACCATATCGGCCAGGATGGAGAAGCTCGCCACCACCGGCAACGGCGGCGCCGCGCGCGCCGCGACCCGTGCCGGACCGGTCAGCAGCAAGGATGCGATCAGCGTCCGGCGGCGCATGGCGTCCCTCGCAATGTTATATCATAACGCATACCTCGTCCGATTGGCGCGCTCAAGACCCGGATTGACGAATCGAGCGGCACTCTGCGCATTCATCCTATGGACGAGTTCCCGCCCGAGATGCTTGCCCTGCCCTCCGGCCTCGCCCGGGTGGAGTGGCGGCGCAGCGCCAGGGCGCGGCGCGTCTCCCTGCGTATCGATCCGACCGGAGGCGCCGTCGTCGTGACTTTGCCCATGCGCGCCACCCGCAAGGCCGGCATGGCCCTGCTGATGGGCCACGCCGACTGGGTCGCCAACCGCCTCGCCGCCCTGCCTGACGCCGTCAGCTTCGTCGATGGCGCGGTGGTGCCCATCGGCGGTGAGCCGCACCGGATCCGGCATGCACCCGCGTCGCGCGGCGGCGCGTTCCTGCTCGATCAGGAACTGCACGTAACCGGCGCCGCCGAGTTCCTTGCGCGGCGTGTGCGCGATTTCCTTCGCCAGGAGGCGCGCCGGCGCCTGACCGGGCTGGCGATGGCGAAGGCCGGGCTCATCGGCGTCATGCCGAACCGGGTCACCCTGAAGGACACCAAAAGCCGCTGGGGAAGCTGCGCCCCGGACAAATCGCTGGCGCTGAGCTGGCGGCTGGTGATGGCGCCGGCCTTCGTGCAGGACTACGTCGTCGCGCACGAGGTCGCGCATTTGCGGCACATGAACCACGGCCCGAAATTCTGGGCGCTGGTCGATGAGCTGACGCCGCACACGAAGACCGCGATCCCCTGGCTGCGCGCCGAGGGGGCGAGGCTGCTGCGGATCGGGTGAGGCCGGCATGAGGCGGGGCGCGGCCCCATAGCTGTCAGGATAACGCGCAGCCGGAGAAAAGTTTGGCCGAGGCGTCACTCTCGCATCGTCATGGCCGGCTTGTCCGGGCCATGACGGCAGCCGCTGCTATCCCAAATCCGCCACCGCGAACGGCTGCGCCACCTCGATCGCCCGCGCCGCCCGCAGCACGAGGTCGTCGCGGAACTGCGCCGCCGCGATCTGCACGGAGTTGGGCAGCCCGTCCGCCCGGCGCCCCATCGGCACGCTGATCGCCGGCTGGCGCGACAGGTTGAAGGTGAACGTCCACGGCGCCCACTCCGTCCACAGCGCCCGGACCGGATCGTCCACCGGCGCATCCGCCAGTGGCGGCCCGGTCGGCACCGTCGGGCACAACAGCAGGTCGAACCGCTGATGCAGCCGCGCCATCGCATGCGCCGCCGCGGCGCGCAGGGCTTCGGCGTCCATGAACTCGATCGCCGACATGCCGCCCAGTTCCGCCGCCACCTGCCGGATGCCCGGATCCAGCAGCGCGGCCGTCTCCGGCGGCAAGCCGGCGACCAGACGGGCCAGCACCGCGCCCCAGACGCGGCCGAACACGCTGCTGGTGTCGGGCAGGTTTGCCTCGGCCGCTGCCACAGAAGCGCCGGCATCCGCCAGCATCTGAGCCGCATGCTCCACGGCCGCCCGCCCGTCCGCGTCCAGCGGCGCATCGAAGCCGGGGCTGGACAGGACGCCAACCGACAGCCCTGCAACGCCCGCCTCGATACCGTCCAGCCAGTCGCGCGGATCGTCTGGCAGGCAGAACGGATCGCGCAGGTCCCAGCGCGCCATCGCCCCGAGCATCAGCGCCGCATCGCGCACCGTGCGAGTCATCGGCCCGGCGCAGGAAACGCTGGCAAACGCGCTCGCCGGCCATTGCGGAATGCGCCCGTAGGTGGGCTTCAACCCAACCAGCCCGCACCATGCCGCCGGAATGCGCACCGAGCCGCCGGCATCGGTGCCGATATGCAGCGGCCCGAACCCCGCCGCCCCCGCCGCTCCGGCGCCGGACGAGGAGCCGCCGGTCGTGTGCGCCTTGTTCCACGGGTTGCGGGTAATGCCGTGCAGCGGGCAATCGCCGGGCGATTTCCAACCGAACTCGGTCGTCGTGGTCTTGCCGATGATCACCGCCCCGGCGGCCTTCAGCCCCGCCACCATCGGCGCGTCGTCCGCCGCCGGTTCGGCGCTGGTGGTCCGGCTGCCCCGCCGGGTCGGGAACCCGGCCAGGTCGACAAGATCCTTCACCGTGCACGGCACGCCGTCCAGACTGCCAATCGGCCGCCCCGAGCGCCAGCGTAACGCGCTCTCGCCCGCCGCCTGCAGCGCCCGCGGATTCAGCACCGCGAACGCGTTCAGCCCGGGGTTCAGCCGCGCCACCCGCTCCGTCACCGCCTGCAGCACATCGACCGGAGTCAGGTGCCGGCGCGAGAAAGCGGCGAGCATGTCCTCGGCGCTGAGCAGTGCGGGGTCGGTTTCGGGCATCGGGTGTGCTCTTTTCCAATCGGTCGAATTGGACGCAGCATGGCCCCCCCGGCTCAGGGAGGAAACCCCGGATGACTTCGCCGACACCGGAACCGTGGCATGATCAACCGTCGCCCAGTGCCCGCCCTCCTCCGTGCATGCCTGCATCGGAGGATTCAAAACCGGAATGCGAACGCCGGAGGGGAGTTTGCGTCGAGGAATCTTGAAAACGGACATGACAGCCGGGCCATGACGGATGCGGGGAAATCCCGGCCATGACGCCCGGGCGTCAGCAGGCAACCTGGACCGACAGCAGTTCGGCGGTGAAGCGCTCGTTCCGGACGCCGTTGGTGTCGTAACCCTCCTGCACCGACTTCACCCATCTCTTCACCGCGGGCACGAACCAGAACGCCTTGCAGGTCCGCCCGCTCGAGGTCGTCGGTGCGGTCCTTCCGGTCTGCACGACTGACGTCGAGCCATGCGCATCGACCCGCGAGCCCGCCGCCGCGGACACCTCCGGCGCGCTGATGATGGTCCAGTCCCCGTCGGCCTCGATCGTCAAAGCGCGGAAGCTGCCGGCCGGAACCGTGACATCCTCCCATCCGGTGACTTTGTAGAAGGTCTTGCGGCGCTCGTTGTTGACCTAACGGTTCGGATGGTCTTCGGAATACTCGACGATCCAGCTCTTGCCGATGTTCAGCGGGAAGGCCAGCGGCCGGTTGACCACGGTCTGCCGGCCGTTGACACTGCGGCTGAGGCTGCGGCTCGCGTCCGCTCCGGCCAGTAGCTCCTTCGGCGGCATGGTCGAGCCGGTTTCCTCGATGCTGATCGCGATCCCCGCCGTGCCGGCGTGCTCCACCGTGGTCTCGGACCGGGTCTGGTGCCAGCCGGATTTGTTCTCGACCGTATCCTGGTAAGTCGAGGAATCGCTCGGCAGGATGCGCGGCGCGGGATTCACCCCGCTCGCGCGGCGGTGGCGGCGAGCAGGGCGAGGTGGATCAGGCGCACGCGGCAGCGTTCCGTTGCAGCGATGATTATCATGACGATATCGCACCGGATCGCCGGTGTGGAGCACGGCTTGCCCCCGGCGTGAACCCCCGCCGGCCGTTCTATCTGGCGGCGTGATACCTGCGTATGTTCGCAGCCTATCGACAAACCGCCTTTGCAGCGCATTTGCAGGACCATGACCCACACTCGAAGCCGAACCGCGTGCTGAAGCGCCTGCTCAACCCCGTCCTGGCGATCCTGTCCGTGCTGGCCATCGCTGCATCGCTCTGGAACCTGCGTGCCACCACCGCGGGGCTGGAGGTGCGTCGCATCGCCATCGGCGACACCCCGGCTACGGTGTATCGCATGCTGCCGGAGCGCCCGGCCCCGGTGATCGTCATCGCGCACGGATTCGCCGGCTCGCAGCAGTTGATGCAGCCCTTCGCGGCGACCTTCGCGCGCGCCGGCTATATCGCGGTGACGTTCGATTTCCTCGGGCACGGCCGCAATCCGCGCCCGCTCGGCGGCAGCATCACGGAGATCGACGGCGCCACGCGCTGGCTCGCCGGGCAGACGGCCGAGGTGGTCGCCTTCGCGCGCACCCTGGGCGACGGGCGGCTGGCGATCCTCGGCCACTCCATGGCCAGCGACATCGTGGTGCGGGTGGCGCAGGCGGACCCCGGCATCGCGGCCACCGTCGCGGTGTCGATGTTCTCGCCCGCCGTCACCGCCGATACCCCGCGCAACCTGCTGGTGATCGCCGGGCAATGGGAGGGCATGCTGAAGGCTGAGGCGCTGCGGGCCGTCGGCCTGTCCATCAACGGCGTGCCCGTTGCCGGTAAGACCTACGGCGATTTCGCTAACGGCACGGCGCGGCGCGCGGCGTTCAGTCCGTGGTCTGAACATATCAGCGTGCTCTACAAGCAGGCGAGCATGGCCGAGGCGCTGGGCTGGCTCGACGCGACCTTCGGCGTGACGCGGACGGCCGCCCCGTACCTCGATGCCCGCGGCCCCTGGATTGTCCTGCTGCTGGCGGGCATCGTCGTCCTGGGCCGCCCGCTGTCCACCTTGCTGCCGGTGGTGGCCATGCGGCGCGCCGGGGCCGGGCTGCGCTGGCGGCAACTCGCCATCGTGCTGCTGCTGCCCACCATCGCTACGCCGCTGCTGCTGCGCGAGCTGCCGACGCATTTCCTGCCGGTGCTGGTGGCCGACTATCTTGCCGTGCATTTTGCCGTCTACGGCATTCTGACCGCCTGCGGCCTGGCCTGGTTCCGCGGGCGTTCGGCCGCCGCCGGCACGTCGCTGCCGCTGCTGCTGGCGGCCGCCGCCGCGGTGACGCTGTACGCCGTCGGCCTGCCGTTCTGGGCGATCGACAGCTATTTCACCTCGTTCCTGCCCTCCCCCGGGCGGCTCCCGCTGCTGGCCGCCATGCTGATCGGCACGACGGCGTTCTTCCTGAGCACGGAATGGCTGACCCGCGGCGAGCAGGCGGCACGCGGCGGCTACGCCGTTGCCAAGGCGGCCTTCATCGTCTCGCTGGCCATCGCGGTGGCGCTGGATTTCGAGCGGCTGTTCTTCCTGATCATCATCGTGCCGCTGATCGTCGTGTTCTTCGTCGTCTACGGCCTGGTCAGCGGCGTTGTGTATCGCCGGACGCGGCATCCGCTGGTGGCGGGAATCGCCTCGGCGATCGCGTTCGCCTGGGCTATCGGCGTGACATTTCCGTTGCTGGCGGGGTAATCGTGGGAAACGCCGCAAAGGAGGCCCCGATGCTGAACGCCACGGCGCTGCTGTCCGACCAACTCGGCAAGAGCCTGTCGGCCGTGTTCCTGCGCACCTTCGGCGGCAGCAGGCCGGAGGTCGCCGCCCTGCTCGACGAGGCCGCCCGCCTGATCACCGAGCGGATCGCGGCGAGCGACGCGCTGTATCACAACGCCGAGCACACCGCGCTGGTGACGCTGGTCGCGCAGGACATCCTGCGCGGGCTTCGCCTGCGGCGGACGGTCTCGCCGGAGGACTGGCTGCATGTGATCGTCGCCTCGCTCTGTCACGACATCGGATACCTGCGCAACGTCTGCCACGGGGACCGAGCCGAACGCCAGGTGATCGACGCGGAGGGGAACAGCGTGGCGCTGCCGCGCGGCGCGTCGGACGCGTTCCTGGCGCCCTATCACGTCTGCCGCTCGCAGATCGTGGTGCGGCAGCGGTTCTTCGACCACCCGCTGATCGACGCCGAGCGGATCGCGCGGTCGATCGAACTGACCCGGTTTCCGGTGCCCGACGATGGCGACCACGCGGAGACCGGCACCGAGGCCGGGCTGGTCCGCGCCGCCGACCTGATCGGGCAGCTCGCGGATCCGCTGTATCCGCGCAAGCTGAATGCGCTGTTCCATGAGTTCGCCGAAACCGGCACCAACCGGAAGCTGGGATACGACAGCCCGGCCGACGTCGCCGAACGCTACCCGGCGTTCTTCTGGAGCAAGGTCGAGCCGTATATCGGCGACGCCATCTGCCATCTCGAGCTGACGATGGAGGGGCGGCAGTGGGTCGCCCACCTCTACAGCAACGTGTTCGCGCTGGAGAATCGGCGCCAGCATATGGGGCCGCATCTGGGCGGGGCCGCCGCGGGACAGGCCGTTACCGGCTGAGCCGGACGGCGCCCCTTAAAACGCGGTGCAGCCGATGGGCGTGATGCCTTGCGAGCCGCCCGGCAGGTGTGGCATACGGATGACCGTTGGCCCTCTGTCGGAATTGGTAGACGAACGCGACTCATCGTAATTTGGGTGCCCCGGTGGAAATGCCGGGAGTAGAACCGCTCAAAGTCGGGGAAGGCTTAACTGCTAATCCCGAGCCAAGCCCGGAAACGGGAAGGTGTAGAGACTGGACGGGCGGCGCCTGAACCGCTGCGGCTTCGGCCGGCGGCATGGCGAAGGGACAGTCCAGACCACGAACCCCGAGCCATTAATCCGGTGGGGGCGGCGAAAGCCGAAGTGGTACGAAAATCGCGCGCCTTAACGGGCATCCCGGTTCGACTCCGGGGAGGGCCACCACTTTTTCCTGAGACTCTGCTGCGATGGCCGATCGTGCGATCAAACCGCCGTTACGGTTTCCTGGCGCGCATAAATTGATCTGGATCAGTGTGCGGTCCCGTTATTGGCCCGAAATGCGGCAATGCTCAGTCCGATCAAAAATTCAAATAACGAACCGAGTGCCGGCCGCAAGCCGATCGGCGTCGACCACGGGGTGAAACGGAGCCGGCGGGGCAGGAAGGCGGCCTTCTGCCGGCAATGGCGCAGCGATGGGCTGACCCGAACGATCGAGGACCGGGTGCTGCCCAAGCTTGCGCTCGCCCACCGCCACGATGCGGCCGGCGGACCGGACACGGCGCCGGGTGCGGCGGAGCTGGAGGATTTCCTCACCCTGGTGCTGGCGGACGATCTGCCGGCCTGTATCGCGCGGATCGAGCGGCTCGCGGCCCGAGGCGCGGGGCTGGCGGATATCTGCCTTGGCCTGCTGGCGCCGGCGGCGCGGCGGTTGGGCACGATGTGGGACGACGATTCGTGCAGTTTCGTCGACGTCACGACGGGCCTGGGCATGTTGCGATCGGCGCTTTACCGGCTGCGTGAGATTTGCCCGCCGGACATGCCGGTCCATGACGGCTCGCGCCGCGTGCTGCTTGCCAGCCTCTCCGGCGATCGGCACAGCTTCGGGTTGCAGGTGGTCAGCGAGGTGTTTTGCCACGCGGGCTGGGATGTCACGGTGGCCATCGCGGCAACCGATGACGAGCTGGTCGAGGCGGTCCGCGGCCGCTGGTTCGCCGTCGCGGGATTGTCGGTTGCCCGTGCGGAGCAAACCGGCACGCTCGGGCGGACCATCCGTGCCATCCGCGGGGCGTCGCGCAACCGGGCGATTGGCGTTCTCGCGGGCGGCCCGGCACTGAGCGGAGCGCCCGATCTTGCGCGGCTGGCCGGCGCGGATGCGACCGCTGGCGATGCAAGGCAGGCGGTGGCGCAGGCCGAGAGTCTGCGGCTGCTGATGGCGTCGCTGGAGGTTGCCGTCGGGCAGGCCTAGGGCCGCGGCGGGCGGATCAAAACGGCAGTTCCTCCTGTTCTGCCCAGAAGGCGTCGCCGGGATTGTCGGGCAGTTCGTCCTCCTCGTCAGGCGGGTTGGACCAGAACGGCAGCGGGCGGACGAAGATCTGGCCGTTCTTGCCGCGCCGGACCTCGAACTGCCCGGTCTTCGTGAACAGCAGGCTGAGCTTCGAGCAGCCATACGACTTGGGCGCGAAGTTCGGGGCGATGGCGCGGATCAGCGTGCCGACGCCGGCGAAGTCGGCCCAGCCGTCCTCCGCCACGAGTTGGGTCACCGCCCGGTTCAGGAGATCCACCGCCGCCCCGGGGGGCTGAACCGCCTGAGGCGGCGCTGCCGCGGCGGGCTTGGGCGGCTGTGCGAGGGGCGGCGGTTCGACGGGCGGCGCAGGCGGTGGTTTTGCCGCTTTGGCGGCCTTCGCCGCTTTCGGCGGTTTCGGGAGCTTGGGCGGCAGCATCGGCTCGATCAGGAAGAACTGCTTGCAGGCCTGGCGGAAGGAGTCCGGCGTGTGCGCCTCGCCGAAGCCGTAGACGTCGAGGCCCTGCTCGCGGATGCGGGCGGCGAGGCGGGTGAAGTCGCTGTCGGAGGAGACGAGGCAGAAGCCGTCGAAGCGGCCGGTATGCAGCAGGTCCATCGCGTCGATCACCAGGGCGATGTCGGTGGCGTTCTTGCCGGGGATATTCGCGAAGTTCTGGTGCGGGACGATGGCGTGGGCGGCGAGCGAGTCGGCCCAGGGCTTGAGGCGGGTGCCGGAGAAATCGCCGTAAATGCGGCGGACGCCGGCATTGCCGAGTTTCGCCACCGCCGCGAACAGCGGGGCGGCGATTTGCGGCGGGGCGTTATCGGCGTCGATCAGGACCGCGAGGCGGTGGGTGACGGCTGCTTTCGCCATGGGCGGGCGGGGTGATCCGGGGTGGTGGGGGCCGAGTCGGTGGGGGTTGGACGATGTGGCTGGAGTGGCACGGCGGGGCGGGCGGGGTAAAGGAATTCCGGCTGTAATCGGGTCGGAATGGCGCGGCCTCCATCGGACTATCGGCATGAATGTGATCGTGCGAATGACGAACGTTCTTGCCTTGTTCGTCCGATCCCGTTAGATTCCGGACATGTCACACCGCCGCGCATCGCGTTCCGACTTTCGTAGCGCCGCTATCCGCGATTGGACGCTGCGTGCGAAGGGCGGCGACTGAGGTTCGATGCGGCAAGCAACGGTTGCGGCCGGGCGCCGGTTTCCAGCCGATGGCTCGCGGACCAATGGCGACTCGACACGAATCGGGCGCATTCGCCAATGTCGATTGGTCTGGAGAACCAATCTTATGAGTCCGCCGCCGAGGAAGCACACGTTACAAGCTCATGGTCTGAACAGCAAAATTTACGGGCCGATTCTCCTGCATGTCTTTCGTGCCCGGTGGAGACAAGGGACTGCGACTGTCCTGTTCACCTTGGATGATATCCGGAATGCGGCCGAGGCGCTGAAGCTCGAGGTACGAAATCCCGCCGACCTCATTTACCGCATGAGATCGCGAACAATACTGCCGCAGGAGATCCTCGATAAGGGCTTTTTCATCCTTCGCGCGATTGGCCGCGGCCAATACCAGTTTGAAAAAGGATCAAGCACCTTATTCGAACCGCTGGACAGCGAGCTAACCGAGGCTTTGGACCTGACCCCGCTGCCGGTGCGGCGGCTCCTGCCTGAGACGCTTGCCGATATGGACGAACAAGCCGTCCTTACCATCGCCAGCTACTGCAGGCTCTTTGACCACTTCACCGGTTTGACCGTTTACCGGTTGCGCAGCCATGTCCGCAAGAGCGTTCCGGGCATCGGCCAGGCGGAGCTCGACGCAATCGATGTCGGCGTCGCGCTGCGAGATGACGAGATGCCGGTGGTTTTTCCGATCGAGGCGAAAGCGGCGCCCGATGCCTTGAACCGCGTCCAAATCTTTAACATGGTGCGATTCTGCAAGCACTACTTCCCCGACATGCAGATTCGTCCGATGGCGATCAAAGTCGATCGCGATTCCGTAGTACATCTTATGGAATTCAATGCCGCTGCAAAGGCATCCGAATTAAAAATACTGCGGAGCGCAAGCTACAGCATCAAGCTGTCGCAACAGCAACTGGATTTGGTCGCCGTCACAAGGAAGCCCCGCCTATGAGCAAAGCCCCAACCGCGATAGAATTGTTTTGCGGATGCGGCGGAATGTCCACCGGCTTGCTCGATGCCGGCATTCGGACCGCAGCCGGTTTCGACATCGATCGGCGCTCGATTGAGGCCTATGAGTACAATCATGCCTATCGCGGCAGCCGAGGTTTCGTCGCCAATCTGACCGAAATGACGGGCAACCTGCTGCTGCGGTCCGCCCGTCTGGCAGACGTCGATCTGCTGGTTGGCGGTCCGCCGTGCCAGCCATTCAGCATCGTTGGCGCCCGCCGCGGGGGCGACGATCGCCGCTCCGATCTGATCGCTGAATTTCTTCGGCTTGTAAAGGAAATGAACCCGCGGGCTGTCCTTCTCGAAAACGTGCCGAACCTTGCATCTGTCGACGGCGGCAAGCACATCAATCGCTTCCATGCCGGCTTGCTGGATCTGGGGTACGGGGTTCGGATGGAGGTTGTCGCATCGGCGGACTATGGCGTACCCCAGGTGCGGCGCCGGTTGATCCTTCTGGCGATCAAAGGTTGCAGCAATATTCGCTTTCCCGGACCGACTCACGCCTCGCCGATGGAACGGCACGGCAGCGGCCTGAAGCCCTGGATTACTTCATCGCAGGTCTTGTCCGACCTGCCGCCGGCCGGCGATTTCGGCGAGTGCGGAGTCCACAATCATGAGATGACGATGCACACCCCTGACATGCTTGCACGCTTTGCGACACTGCGGCCGGGCGAACGCGAGAAAAGATCGTTCCACGATCGCCTCCACCCGGACAAGCCGTCCTTTACTCTTCGGGCCGGGTCCGGCAATTTCTCGCCGTTGCGGCCAATCCATTACGCCTACGATCGTGTTATCACCGCGCGCGAGTCTGCCCGTTTGCAGGGTTTTGCCGACACATTCATTTGGCCCGACGGCATACCGCGGCTGCAACAGTATCGCCAGGTCGGCAACGCCGTACCGCCTCAGTTGGCCGCGGCGATGGCACGGTGCATTGCGGAGCAACTGGAATGGCGCCTGGAACCCACGGAATGCAATGGCGATCATTCGAAGCGCGCAAACGCCATCACGCTCAGCGATCTTGAGCGGCAGACGATGCGGCAAAGCCGGATTCGGGGCGCTTCGTTGGGCCGGGGCGCCGAACTGCTCCGGGAAACCGCATCAGCCTAGCCAACAGTTCGGTCTGTTGTGCAACTTCGCATTGCCACACAACAAGAACCTCCCACCCGGACTGCCGGAGGGCGCTCAAATTCGTTGCATCGCGCTCGACGTTCCGGGCAAGTTTGGCTGTCCAGCAGTGCACTCTCGACTTCGGCACGGATGCTTTGGAGCAATTCGGATGGCCGTGCCAGAAACATCCATGTACCAGAATGACCTTCCGCCGCGAGGGAAAGACGATATCCGGCCGGCCAGGCAAATCGGACCGATGCAGGCTGAACCTGTAACCCTATCGATGCAACAAGGTGCGAACAACACGTTCCGGCATAGTGTCTTTGGATTTGACGTGCCGCAACAAAGCGCTGCGGCTCTCTTGCGACCGGTTGTCCAATCCGAAAACTCCCATGTTGGCCTGGCGCCGCCGATCAGGACAGAATCGATCAAGCGAATTAGGGAATCAATGCCAAACCGGTCTTGCTTCCGGCACATCCCGGTTTCCGGCCGCGAGCGCTGCAACTCTCGCTATACGAGAAACACGATCTCCGCATCCCGTCCGCAGCCGGAAGGAACACCGGGCGCTTGATTTTGTCAAGTTTTTGCATATCCCGGACGTCAGGTTTTTGCACCGCCGTAACCCCATGCCCCAACGCCGAAACACCCTCCGCCAACGCATCGAAGCCCGGATCGCCCGGCGCCACGCCGACGCCTTCCTCACCCGCGAGTTCCTCGATCTCGGCGGCGAGCGTCAGGTGGTGCGCGCGCTCCGGGAACTGACGCAAGCCGGCAAGCTGATCCGCCTCGGCTATGGCGCCTATGCCCACGCCCGGATATCTCCCATCGCCAATCAGCCGATGATCGCCGGCGGAGGCTTCGGGCCGGTGTGCCGCCAGGTGTTGGACAAGCTCAACGTCTCGTGGGAGCCCGCAACGGACGAACGGGCGTACAACGAAGGCCGCAGCACCCGGGTGCCGATGACGCCGGGAGTACGCCTGCGCAACAGCCGGTTCAGCCGCAAGCTCCGCTACAAGACGATGGAGTTGACGGTTGAACGATGATCTCCCGGCCGATCTCGAGAGGGTCGCCGCGCCCGCGACCCGATGCTGATCCGGCACGTTTGCGACCTGCGCATGATGCTCGGCCTCGTGGAAACGGCCGGAGCGGCCGCTCTGGCCCTCGACATCGCCACCGCGGATGCGGCCGTTTTCCGCAATCAATGCCCCGCATGCGCCGCCGACATCCCGGGCGAAACCCGCAAAGCGCTCGGAACGCTGCAAACCGGCCGGGCATACCGTGCCCGTTACGACCGCTTCGTCGCTGACATCGCCCATGGTGAGCGTCCCGGCTTCTCCGCGGCCATTCGAAGGGTCGCCGATCTGGCCGTCACCGCCTGGGCCATCGGCCGACATTGGTGAATTGGCACGATGCCGGCAACGGAGTAAATAAGTCCCCTGGCTTCAGCGCCCTTAGCTCAGTTGGATAGAGCAACAGCCTTCTAAGCTGTGGGTCGGTGGTTCGAATCCACCAGGGCGCGCCAAACTTTCCTGGTTATATCAGCGGAATCTCATTTCGTCTCATTCCGGTTTGGTGCCATTGTCTGGCGAGGCTCCGTTCGCCTGGACAGCGACGACGTCACCGCCTGGCGCACCGACAAACGCGTCCGCCGCGGCCTCGCCTACATGTCCGAGATCGGCATCTTCCCCCGCCTGTCGATCGACGAAAACCTGCGCGCCGGCGGCCAGTTCATCGAGAAATCGGCGCTGAAGAACCGGATGGAGGAACTCTACGCCGACTTCCCCGACCTCGCCCACCGCCGCGGCGCGCCGGCCGGCAGCCTGTCCGGGGGACAGCGCAAGATGCTGGGGATCGCCAGGCGCTGGCCTCTTCCCCCCGGCTGCTGGTGATGGACGAGCCCTCCGCCGGCCTGTCGCCGCTGTTCGTTGGCCAGGTGATCGAGGTGCTCAACCGCTTCCGCGCCTCCGGCCTGGCGATGCTGATTGCGGAGCAGAACACCGCCTTCCTGGACCTGGCCGATCGCGTCTTCACGCTGGACGCGGGGCGGATCCGGTTCGAGGGCAGCGTCAAGGCGTTGGAGGCGGACGACAGCCTGAGGCGGACATATTTCGGGCTGGCGTGACCCCGGCGCTTGCTTCGCGAGGCCCTTATCGCCGCACGGGTCGTGCCTCTATCCGATCGGCCATGGCGCAGGGGTCAATTTCGATGCGCAATGCATCCACCATCACCGTCGGCACGCGGCGGCGGTCGATCGTTTGAATGGAGAGCAGACCAAACGATTCCAGCTTGCCGAGCGTGCGCAGCAAATTCGGTTCAGCCCGATTGGTCAGCCGAGCCAACTCCGCAATCGATCGCGGCTTGGCGTCCCGTATCGTGCTCAGCAAATGACGATTATCCGGAGTGAGGATGCGCAGCAGCGCCTCAGCGGACTCGACGCTCGGCAACGCGGCATCGCCGGGAGCTGGACGTTCGCCACGAGCGACCGCCCGCATCTCGGCGAACAGGTCCTTCGTAGACTGCACTTTCATCGTCATTGCCTGTCTGTTACGTCGCCGTCCGCAACCACCGCAGTCCCTACCCCCAACTCACTCAGCACGCGTTCGACCTCGGCTTCGAGGTCAGACACCAACTGGGCCGCCGACGTGAACGTGCAGGGCCGCCCGAGAGCCGAGTGGCGGCACCCCGTGGGCATTGTCGAAACCGATCAGGCGGACGCCAACAGAATCGTGCAGCGAAAACGAGTAGCGAAGGGCATGCGGCCGTTCCGGTATCGGCGGTGTCCGCTTGACTTCGAACTCCAGCCAGTAGCCCTGTTCGAGGTGATGAATGCGACCGTCGAACGTCAGCAGGCATTCGAGGGTGTGGTCCAGCGAAATGGTTGGCCATCATGCGGCTTATCCCTTCATGATATCATAACTACGAGCGCCGTCCACTGAAAATTGTGTCTGAGCGCGGCGATCGCCCGCTCACCGTCATATCAACTCCCCACCTTGATATCGCGCCCAATTCTCATTGATCTGAGCAGCGCAGGATTTCCGCCGTTCCCAATTACCTCAGGTGAACCAGCGTTCGCTGCTTCCGGAACCGCGTGTTCTGATCGGAGTCATCACCCGATCCAACATCAGGGAGATTCAGCCATGCCCACCATCACCACCAAGGACGGCACGCAGATCTACTTCAAGGACTGGGGCACCGGGCAGCCGATCGTATTCAGCCACGGCTGGCCGCTGACGGGCGACGCGTTCGAGGACCAGATGATGGCCCTCGCCTCGCACGGCTACCGCTGCATCGCGCATGATCGGCGTGGTCATGGCCGCTCCAGCCAGCCGTGGAACGGCAACGACATGGATACTTACGCCGCCGATCTGGCGGCACTGACTGCGGCGCTCGATCTGCATGAGGCCGTGCATGTCGGGCATTCCACCGGCGGCGGCGAGGCCGCCCGCTATGTCGCCCGCCACGGCCGTGGCCGCGTCTCCCGACTCGTGCTGATCGGCGCCGTTCCTCCCATCATGCTGAAGACCGAGGCCTATCCCGGCGGTCTGCCGATGGATGTGTTTGACGGCATCCGCGCCGGCGTGGCGGCTGACCGGTCGCAGTTCTTCAAGGACCTCAGCCTGCCGTTCTACGGCGCCAACCGGCCGGGATCTAAAGTCAGCCAGGGGCTGCGCGACAGTTTCTGGATGCAGGGCATGATGGGCGGGCTGAAAAATGAATACGACTGCATCAAAGCCTTCTCGGAAACCGACTTCACGCAGGATCTGAAGTCCATCACAGTGCCCACCCTGGTCCTGCATGGCGACGACGATCAAATCGTGCCGCTGGAAAATTCCGGACGGCTGTCGGCGCAACTGATCGAGGGCGCGGTGCTGAAGGTCTACCCCGGCGCGCCGCACGGCATGTGCTCGACCGAAAAGGACAAGGTCACAGCCGATATCCTGGAGTTCGTCAGGACATGATGGCCGTGGCGGCACGGAACCTAACCCTGCCGCCACACTTACTCTCCCAAGCCCCGCGCATCGCAGCCAGGAGACCCGGATGTCCGACGCCACCGATATCGACCAACTCAGCATCAACACCATCCGCATGCTGGCCGCGGACGCCGTGCAGAAGGCCAAGTCCGGCCATCCGGGCACCCCGATGGGCGCCGCGCCAACCGCCTACACGCTCTGGCAGCGGCATCTGAAATACGACCCCGCCGCGCCGGAGTGGATGAACCGCGACCGCTTCGTGCTGTCCGTGGGCCACGCCTCCATGCTGCTGTATGCGCTGATCCACCTCGCCGGCATCGAGGGCAGCCCGGAAGTCTACGGCGATTCCGACCGCAAGGCCGTCACGCTGGACGACATCGAACACTTCCGCCAACTCGACAGCCGCTGCCCGGGGCATCCGGAATACCGCCTGACCTCCGGCGTCGAGACCACGACCGGGCCGCTCGGCCAGGGCCTGGCGACCAGCGTCGGCATGGCGATCACCGGCAAGTGGCTGGCGGCGACCTATAACCGGCCGGACTTCAAGCTGTTCGACTACAACGTCTACGCCCTGTGCGGCGACGGCGACATGATGGAGGGCGTTGCCAGCGAGGCCGCGTCGCTGGCCGCGCATCTCAGCCTGCCCAACCTGTGCTGGATCTACGACAGCAACCGCGTGACGATCGAGGGCATGACCGACATCGCCTACTCCGAGGATGTCGCCGCCCGCTTCCTCGCCTATGGCTGGAACGTCACCACGGTGGCCGACGCCAACGACACCATCGCGCTCGACCGCGCCTACCGGATCTTCCTGAAGACGAACGACCGCCCGACCCTGATCGTCGTTCACAGCCATATCGGGTATGGCGCGCCGACGCTGCAGGACAGCCCGAAGGCGCACGGCGAGCCGCTGGGCGAGAAAGAACTGCGCGGCGCCAAGGAGTTCTTCGGCTTCGACCCGGACAGGAGCTTCGTCGTCCCCGACGCCGTGCCAAAGCACTTCGCCGCCAACATGGGCGCGCGCGGCGCGGCGGCCCATGCGGCCTGGGACAAGCTGCTGGCGGAATACCGGACGGCGCATCCTGATCTGGCCAAACAGGTCGATGCCATCTACGCCGGCACGCTGCCGGAGGACTGGGAGTCCGCGTTGCCGACCTTCCCGGCTGATGCCAAAGGTCTGGCCACGCGGGATTCCTCCGGCAAGGTGCTGAACGCCCTGGCGCAGCGCATCCCGTGGATCATCGGCGGCGCGGCGGACCTCGCCCCCAGCACCAAGACCAACCTGGCGTTCGAGGGCGCCGGCAGCTTCGAGGCGCCCGGGACCGTCGGCGACTACCGCGGCCGCAACATGCATTTCGGCGTCCGCGAGCACGCCATGTGCGCGGCGGTCAACGGCATGACGTTGTCCGGGCTGCGGGCGTTCGGCTCCGGCTTCCTGATCTTCACCGACTACGCCCGCGGCTCCATCCGGCTGTCGGCGATCATGGAATTGTCGGTCATCCACATCTGGACGCATGATTCCATCGGCGTGGGCGAGGACGGCCCGACGCACCAGCCAATCGAGCAGTTGCTGTCGCTGCGGGCGATCCCGGGGATGGTGGTGCTCCGGCCGGCGGATGCCAACGAGGTCAGCGAGGCGTGGCGCGTGGTGATGAACCTGAAGCACCGGCCGGCGGCGATCGTCTGCTCCCGCCAGCCGCTGCCGACGATCGACCGCGACGCGTTCGCCCCGGCGTCCGGGTTGGCAAAAGGCGCCTACGTCCTGGCCGATGCGCCCGACGGCAAGCCCTCGGTTATCCTCATCGGCACCGGCAGCGAAGTGTCGCTGTGCATGGCCGCACGGGAAAAACTGACCGCGGAGGGCATTGCGGCGCGCGTCGTCTCGATGCCGTCCTGGGAGTTGTTCGATGAGCAGGACCAGGCGTACCAGGACAGCGTGCTGCCGCCGTCGATCACCGCGCGGGTAACGGTGGAGCAAGCCTCACCCATCGGCTGGGACCGCTATGCCGGGCGGACCGGTCAAATCATCGGTATGCACAGCTTCGGCATGTCGGCGCCGATTGCCGCGGTGGCCCAGCATTTCGGCTTCACTCCGGATCGCGTAGTAGAAATCGCGAAGCAGGCGATGGCCGCCGGCTGATGTCTCAGGGAGCAACCCAATGCAGCTAGGAATGATCGGCCTTGGACGAATGGGCGGCAACATGGTGATCCGCCTGACCAGGGCGGGACACGACTGCCTGGTGTTCGACAGCCATCCGGAGGCGGTGAACGCGCTGGTCGAGAAGGGCGCAAAAGGCACCACCAGCCTGCCGGACTTTGTGAAGCAACTGTCCAAGCCAAGGCTGGTCTGGCTGATGGTCCCGGCGGGCGTGGTCGATCCGGTGCTGGAATCGCTGATCCCGCTGCTGGAGGCAGGCGACATCGTCGTGGACGGGGGCAACTCCTACTACCATGACGACATCCGCCGGGCGGCGGACCTGCGCAAACTGGGGCTGCACTACGTCGATGTCGGCGTCAGCGGCGGCGTCTGGGGCCTCGAACGCGGCTACTGCCATATGATCGGCGGCGAGGACGAGGTGGTGAAGCACCTGGATCCGATCTTCCGGTCGCTGGCGCCGGGGGTGGAGGCCGCGCCGCGCACGCCGGGTGCGACGGGCGAGCCGGAACCGGCGGAGCTGGGATACCTGCATTGCGGTCCGAACGGCGCCGGCCATTTCGTGAAGATGGTGCACAACGGCATCGAATACGGTCTGATGGCGGCGTATGCGGAAGGCTTCAATATCATCAAGCATGCAAACGTCGGACTGCACACCCAGGTGCATGACGCCGAAACGACTCCGCTGCGGCAACCGGAACTGTACAAATACGAAATCGATGTGGGCAAGGTGGCGGAGGTGTGGCGCCGCGGCAGCGTGGTCGCTTCGTGGCTGCTCGACCTGACCGCCAGCGCGCTGCGGAAGAGCCCGGATCTCGGCAATTTTGCCGGCCGGGTCTCGGATTCCGGGGAAGGCCGGTGGACGGTGATGGCCGCCGTGGATGAAAGCGTTCCGGCGCCGGTGATTTCGGCCGCGTTGTTCGCGCGCTTC
The DNA here is from genome assembly GCA_903851415.1 of uncultured Rhodopila sp. Taxonomy (GTDB): domain Bacteria; phylum Pseudomonadota; class Alphaproteobacteria; order Acetobacterales; family Acetobacteraceae; genus Rhodopila. The sequence continues at coordinate 57,334 of CAINOE010000021.1, forward strand.
AGTTCGCGCGGCGAGGCGGACTACGGTGATCGCCTGCTGTCCGCACTGCGGTTCGAGTTCGGCGGACATGTGGAAAAGCCGAAAGAGTAAGTCCGGGGCTTCACGAACGACGATCGCAGCGGCGCGGCAGTGCCCACTGCCGCGCCGCTTCGCTGTCCGGACTTCTTGACGCAAACCGGGTTTTCATATCCGCTGTAAGAAAACCAGGGAGGTTTATAACGCAACCCGATCCGAAGCGCTCGTCGCCCGGGTTGATCGTTGAAGATCTTCAGTCAGTGACAGTCTGCCGGCGTTGGTTTTCTCCGCCGCCGGGGCACTTTCGCCATAGGGAGTCATAATCATGCCGGTGAATCCGCAAGTCCGCGCCCTGCTCGACGAATTCGAAAAGCAAGGCTTGCCGCCGTTCGACCAGATGAGCGTCACCCGGGCCCGCGTCGTCGCTCTCGGCTTCAGGGATTTGCAGGGGGAACCGGAAAATCTCGGCGAGGTCCGGGACATTCTTGTGCCCGGTCCGGCGGGCGCCCTGCCGGTGCGGCTGTATCATCCTGCGCCCGGACAGGCTTTGCCGCTGGTGGTTTACTTTCATGGCGGCGGATGGGTCATCGGCGATCTCGAAATCGTCGATAAGCCGTGCCGCGCTTTGGCCAACGCGTCGCACTGCGTCGTTGCATCGGTGAACTACCGGCTCAGCCCCGAGACCAAATTCCCCGGTCCGGCGGAAGACTGTTACGCCGCCACGAAATGGCTGGCCGAGCATGCGCACGCCATCGGGGCGAATGGCCGGTTCGTCGCGGTTGCGGGCGACAGCGCGGGTGGCAATCTCGCGGCTGTGGTCGCGCTGATGGCGCGGGATCGCGGCGGCCCCGCCCTGTCCTATCAGGTTCTCATCTATCCGGTCACCGCGCCGGCGGCAGGCACGCAATCCGCGTCCTATCAGGAGAACGCCGACGGCTACCTGCTGACCAAAGGCAGCATGGAGTGGTTCTGGGACCATTATCTGACGGCGCCCGACGACGGCAAGAACCCCCACGCCGCGCCGCTGCATGCGGCGGACCTGAGCCGTCTGCCGCCCGCCATGGTGATCACGGCCGAGTTCGATCCGCTGCGTGACGAGGGACTTGCCTATACGAAACGTCTTCAGGAGGCCGGCGTTTCCGTTAATGCGGTTCATTACCCGGGATTGATTCACGGCTTTTTCTGGCTGGCCGGGGCGCTGGACGCCGGAAAGGAACTTATCGCGGCAATCGGCGACGAATTGCGCAAGCAGACAGCCAACTGAAGACCCAACCGGCGGGAGCAGACCAGTCATCGGGGAATGGAAGACACTCCTTCACGCGTAGGCTGCCCGCCGCCGCGTCAGCGCGCTGACAACCGCGGTGGCGGCGAGATTAAACAGCAGCGCAACGATGCCGATATTCAGGTCGCGCAACACCTCCGGCAGGCCCGGCAGCAGCCCGGCGATGCTGGTGCGGGTCAGGCTGGTCGAGGCGACGGTAGCGACCCCGGCGCAGATTCCCGCGAACGCACCTTCCCGCGTTACCGGATTATGCGGCAGCAGGCTGGCGACCAGCGACGGAAAAAGCTGCGTCACGAAGGCATAGCCCATCAGCAGAAGCGCAACGATCGTGTTGCCGCCCCGGATCGTGAACACCACGGCCACCAGGGCGACCACCGGAACCATCGACTTCGCGACGGTGCCGACCACGGCATCGCCGGCCTGCGGCCGGATGGCGCGGAACAGGGTATTCGCCAGCAGAGTCGCCGATGACATCAGGATCATTGAGCCCGGCACCAGCGCCGTAAGCACCCCCGCCGCCCCGATGACGCCGACGAACCAGGGATCGAAGCTTTGGATCGACAGGCGCAGCAGCGACAGGTCGATATCCGGGCCTTTCAGTCCCGGCACCTGCAGGATGGCCGCGAAACCGACGAAGAACACGAACAACAAAATCAACTGATACAACGGAAGCAACGCGGCGTTGCGGCGGAACGCCCGCTCCTCCTTCGCGGTGTACAGCGAACCGAAGGTGTGCGGCCACATGTAGAAGCCAAGAGCGGTCAGCAGCACGGTCGAATCGAACCATGCCAGGCTTTCGCCTTGCGGCGGCAAGGCCAGGAATCCCGGCTTCGCCGCCTGGATCGCCTGGAACATCGCGCCGTAGCCGCCATAGTAATGAATGGGCAGATAGATCCCCAGGAACAGCACCACCGCCAGGATCAGCGTATCTTTTACGACCGCTGTCCAGGCGGAGCCGCGGACGCCGGAGATCATCACGTAAACTGTAACGACCGCGGCGCCGATGCAGATCGCCCATGCCGTCGGGATGGCGCCGTAGGCCGCGGCGTCAACGATGATGCCCAGACCCTTCAGTTGCAGGACAAGATACGGCACCAACGCAACGATGCCGACGATCGCCACCAGCACGCCCAGCGCGGGGCTGTCGTATTTGCGCGCGAAGAAATCCGGCTGCGCGAACAGCCGGTGCTGCTTGGCGTAGCGCCATATCGGCGGCAGCAGCCAGTAGGAAACGATATAGGCCAGGCAGCCGTAGCTCAGGATGTAGAAGGCCGGCGCGCCATGGCCGTAGGCGAACCCGCTGCCGCCGAGGAACGTAAAGGTGGTGTAGATCTCGCCGGCCATCAGCACGAAAACCAGTATGGTGCCGAAGCCGCGGCCCCCGACGCTCCATTGCTCGAGGTCCATGTCGCGGCCGTGCCGGGCGCGCAGGCCCAAAAGAAGCACGCCGATCATCGTTACGGCGATGACGCCGAGCGCGGCGCTCATTGGCCGCCGTCCTTATTGGCGGGGTCGCACCGATAGATGATCGCCATGATGACGGAGGTCAGGACGATCCATAGGACGATCCAGGCGAGGACCAGCGGCATGCCGAGAACCAGCGGCTCGACCCGGTTGACCAGCGGAACGCCCACCAGAATGCCGAGGAAGGGCAGAACGGCCAGATACCGGACATACGTCATGACAGGTTCCCTTGTCTGGCCCGGAGTGCAACGCGCCGCGGCCGTCCCGGTTGCCGCCGTTTCAATGCATCGCCGGACGCGTCTGCCGCCGCGCGCGGATGCAGGCCAGCACCGCCTCGTGCATCTCGTGCTCGGCGATCCGCGTCAGTTCGCGGAATTGCTGAAGCAGGGCCTTCGCATCGTCCGATTCGGCGGAGTTGGCGGTTCGTTCGGCGACTTCCCGCGTCCCCTCGATCATGGCGCGCATTTGCGAGAGAACGCCGAGCGCCTGGTGCGCCCGTTCCGGCAGATCGAGGCTCTCGTTGCCGCCGAACAATCCCTCCCGGAAGCTAACGATCTCCTCTCTCCGGATCAGCGCGATCCTTGCCAATCCCTCGTGGGTGGCGGGAACGTCGACGCGGGTCAGGCGAAACGGCTTGGACCGGTCCTGATGTTCGGACAGCCGGTTCCACAGGCCGACGATCAGGCCGCCAATCAACGCGTTGGCGTCTTTCTCGCTGTCGAACACCGGCAGTTCGCCACCAAACAGCGCTTCGGCCGCGCCGATGGGCGAAACCGCGGAACCGGGCGAGGCGATGACGCCGAGAAAAAATGTGCGCACCGCATGAAGCGGCAACCGGCAGCCGTGGCGCAGCAGCAGGCCGCGCAGTGCATCGTCACTCATTGGCGGTGGAGCAGACCTGGCCATCGGCGCGCAATCCTTCCGGTCAATTGCACCAGCATTACTACGTGCAGGCGGCGGCGGGTAGCGCCCGCCGATTTCCGCCCTGCCCCGCGGACTGCTAAACCGGCCCCAACAACGGGAGGCAGACACCATGGCTTACGGTCCATTCGATCTGACCGGAAAGGTCGCGCTGGTGACCGGCGGCAACAGCGGCATCGGCCTCGGCATGGCCCTGGCGATGGCGCAGGCCGGTGCCGACATCGCCATCTGGGGCACGAACGCGGCGAAGAACGCGGCGGCGGCCGATACATTGAAGGCGACCGGCCGGACCATCCTGGCGCTGGAATGCGATGTCGGCGACGAGGCCGCGGTGGATGCGGCGTTCGCCCGCACCGTCGAAACGCTCGGTCCTGTCGATGGCTGCTTCGCCAATGCCGGCGTGTCCGGCCGCGGCGGCCATAGCTTCCTGGAAATGACCAGCGCGGAGTGGCACCGCGTCACCCGGGTCAACCTCGACGGCGCGTTCTACACGTTCCGCGCCGCCGCCCGGCACATGGTGGAACACGGCAACGGCGGCGTCCTGATTGGCACCGCATCCCTGGCGGCGATCGAGGCCGCGCCGCGCAGCGAGCATTACGCAGCGACGAAGGGCGGGCTGATCTCGATGGTGCGGGCGATGGCGGTGGAGTTCGCACGCTACGGCGTGCGGGCGCACACGATCCTGCCCGGCTGGATCGAAACGAACATGACCGCGGACGCGGTGTCGACCGAGGGTTTCAAGAACAAGGTTCTGCCAAGGGTGCCGATGCGCCGCTGGGGCGAGGGCGACGATTTCGGCGGCATCGCGGTGTATTTGATGAGTTCGGCGTCACGCTATCACACCGGCGACACGTTCGTCATCGACGGCGGGTATTCGTTGTTTTAGCGTTCGCATCGTCTCCCGGCTCCGGCGGAAGGTCCGCCGGACCGGAAGGACGTTGCCAAACGCGCCGTCAATGCTTGGATTTATCCGCCAGCGCCTTCACCTCATCGAGAGCCTCGACGAAGCGGTTGTTGAGCAGCCTGACCGCTTCCGCATTGGAGCTTTGGATCAGGTCGCTGATCTCCTTCAGATTGGCGACCGCGTGCTCATAGGCGTGCTTGAGCAATTCGGCCTGCTTGGCGGCTTTGGCCTGCGGGGTCTCGACGGTGGACAGGGTGCGCACCGCTTCGGTCAGTTCCGCCATGCTCTGCTGCACGATCTCCATGTGCCGGCGGGCGACCGCCTGGGCGCCTTCGAGTGCGACGCGGTTGGCGGCCGTCAGGGTTTCGATATTGCGCCGGCTGGCGGCGACGAACGCCTCCATGTCAGGGACCGCGGGCAGCTTCAATTCGGAGAACAGTTTGCCGAACTCCCCGAAATCGGCGATCGTCTTGGGTGGATAAGCCATGGTCTCGCTCCCTTTTTTCTGATCCGGTGCACCTCCGGCACGTTACCCCAGAACGGAGGGAAAACCAAGTCCACACCGCGTGACAATCGGATGCCGGCGGACCATGTTGGCGGCAAAGGAGAGCTGCCATGGACACCGGAACCCGCATCGACATCGTCTCCGACGCGATCTGCCCCTGGTGCTATATCGGCAAGCGGCAGTTGGAACGGGCTTTGGCCATCCTTGCCGCGGAGGGCATGACGTTCTCGGTGCACTGGAACCCGTTCCAGCTCAATCCCGACATGCCCGGGCACGGCCGCGACCGCGCCGCCTATCGCGCCGAGAAATTCGGCAGCGCGGCGAAATCCGCCGAACTCGATCAGCAGATCACCGAGGCGGGTGCCGCCGTGGGCCTTGGATTCCGCACAGACCTTATGACGCGGACGCCAAACACGGTCGACGCCCACCGGCTGATCTGGCTGGCCGACCATCATGGCGTGCAGGACGCGGCCATGGAGGCGGTGTTTCGCGCCTACTTCGTCGAAGGCCGCGACATCGGCGACCCCGCGGTGCTGGCGGCCTGCGGGGCCGAAGCCGGGCTGCGCGACGTCGCGGTGTTCCTCGCCGGGGACCTTGCGGAGGATGAGGTGCGGGCGGGGGACAAAGCGGCGCGGGATGCGGGCGTCAGCGGCGTGCCGTCGTTCTTTCTGGACGGTTACAACCTGTTTTCCGGCGCGATGCCGGCGGACACCATCGCCGGGGCGCTGCGGCACGGCCGGGCCACCCTGCGGGAGCGGGAGCGGGGGTGAGGCGTCGGACCTGCGTCCTGTCACGTCGCGGCCCGGCCTCCTGCATCGGCCACCCGTGAAGGTTGGGCCACGACATAGACGGGACTCCCGCGACACAGAAACGGGCCGCGCGCCGTCCAGTCGAATTTTCTTCTCTTCGGCATCATGACGATTGAAACAAACCACGCGAGCGGCCGGTTGGACAAGGATCGTCTGTTTCCAGAACGAAAGTTTACCTCCGTCCGGCTTTCCCTATAGTGCAGCCGATTCTGAACCGAGGAGGCCGATTTCGTGACCAGCAAACACCCTGAGACGCTCGCCCTGCACGCCGGCTGGCGCCGCGACAGCGCCACAAATTCCGTTGCGGTGCCGATCTATCAGACCACGTCGTACCAGTTCGACAGCACCGAGCATGCGGCGAACCTGTTCGCCCTGAAGGAACTGGGCAACGTCTACACCCGCATCATGAACCCGACCAGCGACGTGCTGGAGAAGCGGCTGGCGGCGATCGAAGGCGGGGCGGCGGCGCTGGCGGTGGCCTCGGGACAGGCGGCGTCGGCGTTCTCCATCCAGAACGTGGCCCGCGTCGGCGACAACGTCGTCAGCTCGACTGACCTGTATGGCGGCACCTGGAACCTGTTCGCGAATACGCTGAAGGACCAGGGCATCGAGGTCCGCTTCGTCGACCCGGAGGAACCCGAAGCCTTTGCCCGTGCCACGGACGACCGCACGCGCGCCTATTACGCGGAGACGCTGCCGAACCCGAAGCTGATCCCCTTCCCGATCGCCGAGGTGGCCGCCATCGGCCGCTCCTTCGGCATCCCGCTGATCGTCGATAACACCGCTGCGCCGATATTGGTGCGGCCGTTCGACCATGGCGCGGCAGTGGTGGTGTATTCCACCACCAAGTATATCGGCGGCCATGGCACCTCCATCGGCGGCGTCATCATCGATGGCGGCAATTTCGACTGGGAGGCGTTTCCGGAGCGCCAGCCGGCGCTGAACACGCCGGACCCGTCCTATCACGGCGCGGTCTGGTCGCAGGCGGTCAAGCCGCTCGGGCCGATCGCCTATGTGCTGAAGGCGCGGGTAACGCTGCTGCGCGACCTGGGCGCGGCGCTGGCGCCGCTCAATGCGTTCCTGTTCATTCAGGGGCTGGAAACGCTGGCACTGCGCATCCGCGAGCACAGCCGCAACGCGCTGGCGGTCGCCAACTTCCTGGCGGAGCGCAAGGAGGTGACGCGGGTGATCCATCCGGCCTACCACACCGGCATCGGCGCCGAGCGCACCGCCAAATACCTTCCCCGCGGCCAGGGCGGGCTGGTCGGCTTTGAACTCGCGGGCGGCGCGGAGGCCGGACGCCGGTTCATCGATGCGCTGGAGCTGTTCTACCACGTGGCGAATATCGGCGACGCGCGCAGCCTGGCGATCCATCCGGCCAGCACGACGCACTCGCAGTTGACGGTGGACGAGCAGGCCGCGACCGGCGTCACGCCCGGCTATGTGCGCCTGTCGGTCGGCCTGGAGCATATCGACGACATCCTGGGCGACCTGTCGCAAGCGCTGGACGCCGCGAAAGCATGACGGCCCGCGTCGCCCTTGTGACGGGTGGCGCGCACGGTATCGGAGCCGGCATCGCCGCGCGCCTGTCGCAGGACGGCTGGCGCGTGGTGGTGGCGGATCGCGATCCCGCCGGTTCGGCCCCGGCGGGCGGGCGGTATGTCGTCGGCGATGTCGGCGACGAGGCCTCCGTGGCGGCGCTGGTGCTATCGATTGAGACGATGGAGCAGCGCCTGGATGCGCTGGTCTGCAACGCCGGGTTCATGATCCGCAAGCCCATCGGCCAGTTGTCTCTGGCGGAATGGAATGCGGTGCTGACGACCAATCTGACCAGCACTTTCCTGCTGGTCCGCGCAGCGGAGGCTTTGCTGCGCACCGCCAAGGGCGCGGTCATCACCATCGCATCATCGCGCGCGCGGATGTCGGAACCGCACACGGAGTCCTATTCGGCATCGAAGGGCGGGTTGGTGGCGCTGACGCATGCGCTGGCGATCAGCCTGGCGCCGGACGTGCGGGTCAATTGCATCAGCCCCGGCTGGATCGTGACCAAAGGGCCGGAGCCGACGCCGGAGGAGCATGCGTTCCACCCGGCGGGCCGGGTGGGAAAGCCGGAGGACATCGCCGCGCTGGCCGCCTTCCTGGCGGGACCCGAGAGCGGGTTCATCACCGGGACGGAGTTCGTCGTGGATGGCGGCGTGACGCGGAAAATGATCTATCCGGCTTAGGCAGTCTTATGGATGAACCGGCATATACCGCATCGCTGCAAGCAAGATGCCGACGCCAACGATTGCGATGCTGCCGAGCTTGATGACAAGATCGCGGCGGAGCAGCTCAATGTCCGATTTCAATTCCGCTCGCAGGCTGGTGTTGTCGCCTTTGAGTTCGGTTCGCAACGTGCCGATTTCGGTCTTGAGTTCGGTTCGCAACGCGCCGATTTCAGACTTGACTTCGGTTCGCAACGCGCCGATTTCAGACTTGACTTCGGTTCGCAACGCCTCGATGTCGCCCTTGAGTTCAATGCGCAGATTGCCGATCGCCGTGTGCGTGGTGGCGATATCTGTCTTTGTCGCCAGCTCCGCGCCGGTCATTGCCTCCGTCAGGGCCTCGGCCGTGCCGGCGGCGGTGGCGGGCGCCATGCCGGAGGCTTCCAGCTTCCTGGCAAACTTCAGGGTGTCGAAGGGGACCGCGTTCATGAACTCCAGCCTATCCATGCGAGACGGGTATCGTCTAGCACGGACAGGTTGACAACGGGTTAACGGGTCGTGGCCGTAACGACACGACCGGCTGGATCGTCCCGCCGCTCGGGCGGGCCTTCACCGGACAAGACGTGGCCATGGCCACCGGATATGCTGTCCGGACCAGCTGTTGCAGGTCGCCAAGCTTACGGATGAACCGGCATATAGCGCATTGCCGCCAGCAGGACGCCGACGCCAACGATCGCGATGCTGCCGAGCTTGATGACCAGATCGCGGCGCAGCAGCTCGATGTCCGACTTCACTTCGGCACGCAAGCCGTCGATGTCGCCCTTGAGCACAGTGCGCAGGTTGGCGATGGCCGTGTACGTGCCGGCGATGGCCGTATGCGTGCCGGCTATATCCGCCTTTGTCGCCAGCTCAGCCCCTGTCATCGCCTCCGCCAACGCCTCGGCCGTGCCGGCAGCGGTCGCCGACACCATTCCGGACGCTTCCAGCTTCCTGGCAAACTTCAGGGTATCGAAGGGGACCGCGTTCATGAACTCCAGCCTATCCATGCGAGACGGGTACCGTCTAGCACGGACAGGTTGGCAACGTGTTAACAGCCGGAATCAGAACACCACAACCGACCGGATCGACTCGCCGCGCCGCATCAGTTCGAAGCCTTCATTGATCTGCTCGAACGGCAGTACATGCGTGATCAGGTCGTCGATGTTGATCTTCTTGTCCATGTACCAGTCGACGATGCGCGGCACATCAGTCCGCCCCCTCGCCCCGCCGAACGCAGTGCCCATCCAGACGCGGCCGGTGACGAGCTGGAACGGGCGCGTCGCGATCTCCTGCCCCGAGGCGGCCACGCCGACGATGATCGACTTGCCCCAGCCGCGATGCGCGCTCTCCAGCGCCTGGCGCATCACCTTGGTGTTGCCGATGCACTCGAACGTGTAGTCGGCGCCGCCTTTGGTCAGGTCCACCAGGTAGGGGACGATGTCGCCCTGGACCTCGGACGGATTGACGAAGTCGGTCATGCCGAACTTCTCCGCCATCGGTATGCGGGCCGGGTTGAGGTCCACGCCGACGATCTGCTCGGCGCCAATCATGCGCAGGCCCTGGATGACGTTGAGGCCGATGCCGCCGAGGCCGAACACGATGGCGCGGCAGCCGACCTCGGCCTTGGCGGTGTTGATGACGGCGCCGATGCCGGTGGTGACGCCGCAGCCGATGTAGCAGACCTTCTCGAACGGCGCGTCGGGGCGGATTTTCGCGAGTGCGATCTCCGGCAGCACGGTGAAATTCGCAAAAGTCGAGGTGCCCATGTAGTGGTATATCGGCTGGCCCTCGCAGGAGAACCGGCTGCTGCCGTCGGGCATCACGCCCTTGCCCTGGGTGGCGCGGATCGCCACGCACAGGTTGGTCTTGCGCGAAAGGCAGTACTCGCACTGCCGGCACTCCGGCGTGTACAGCGGGATGACGTGGTCACCCTTCTTCAGGCTGGTGACGTTCTTCCCGACGTCCACCACCACCCCGGCGCCCTCATGGCCGAGAATGGATGGAAAAATCCCCTCGGCGTCGGCGCCGGAGAGGGTGTATTCGTCGGTGTGGCAGATGCCGGTGGCCTTGATCTCGACCAGAACCTCGCCTTCGCGGGGGCCTTCCAGATCCACCGTTTCCAGGCTGAGCGTCTTGCCGGCCTGGCGAGCTACCGCCGCGCGCACTTTCATGTATGTTCTCCCAATTAATACGCGCCGGCTTATCAGGGGATTCGCGCGGCGGCAATGCGGAGCCGGTTCCGGATTGCCGGCGGCTACGGCGCGTCCACCGAACTGTCCCGGGATGCCGAAGGGCCAGGCGGCACGGTGTTTAACCTGTGCAGCTTACAAGCTCGACGGCAGTTCCGAATAATTCCTGCCCCGGGCGCAGCGAAGCCGTCACGATCGCGTCCTGCCCGGACGCATCGGTGTCGTCACAACAAATGAAGGCGCTGACCGAACGGCCGGAGTGCGATCTTAACGATGCATTAATCTATATCCGTTAGTGGGGCTGAAAGACGACGTGCCAACCGGTTTCCCGCAGTGAGCGACGAACATGTTCAGCAGCCTGACGTTTCCGGCAGCGCCACCGGACGCGGGATCCCAAGCGGAACCGGCCTTCGGGGCATTGGCCGGCAGCAAGCCGAACCGGCATGACTGACAGACGGCTCCTGGTCGTGGATGACGAGGCCGTCCAGCGCCTGCTCGTCGCCGCCGCCGCCGCCCGCGCGGGCTTCGCCGCCGACAGCGCGGCCACCCTCGATGCCGCGGTCACCCGGGTCGGCTCGGTTGCCTACGATGTCGTGGTGCTCGATCTCGGCCTGCGCAAGAATGACGGGATCGAGTTGCTGCGCCGCCTCTGCGAATCGAAATCCGATCCGGTACTGGTCTTCATCTCGGCTTTCGATGAACGCGTCCGCCAGGCCGCGGCGCGTCTGGCCATATCGCTGGGGTTGCGGGTCGCGGGCACGCTCGGCAAGCCGATGCGGGTGGATGAACTGATCGCGCTGTTGCGCCGCGTCCCGCAAACCGCCGGTCCGGGACAACTGGAGCACATCGGTGCGATCGACCCGGACGTGCTCGCTGCCGCAATCGAAGGCGGCGAGCTTACCTGCGCCTTTCAGCCGAAAGTGACACTGGAGGGGCGCCGCCTGATCGGGGTCGAGGCGCTGGCCCGGTGGCAGAGTCCGACGCTGGGCAACATACCGCCAAGCCTGTTCATCCCCGTCGCAGAGCGGTCAGGCCTGATCGATCGGCTGACCTGGCACGTGCTTGACGAGGCGCTCGCTGCCTTCCGCGCCTGGCGCCTCGCCAGCCCGGACATGACGCTGGCCGTCAACCTGTCCCCTTTCAGCCTGACCGACCTGTCACTGCCCGAGCGGGTGTCCGACGCACTGGCGAAGGCGGACGTGCCCGCCGCGGCGCTTGTTCTGGAAGTCACCGAAGGCGCGGTGATGACGGACTGCGTGGCTGCGGCCGACATCCTGACGCGGTTGCGGATCCGCGACGTGAAGCTGTCGATCGATGATTTCGGAACCGGGCATTCGTCCCTGTTGTCGCTGATGCGCCTGCCGTTCAGCGAATTGAAGATCGACCGGTCCTTCGTGCGCGACTGCCTTGAGGATCCGGAGGCGCCGAAGATCATCCGCGGGATTGTGTCAGTTGCGCGCGATCTCGGGCTGAAACTGGTCGCCGAGGGCATCGAGACCGAACCCGTGGCCAATCAGGTGGAGAAGCTTGGCTGTCTGGTCGGACAGGGCTACCTGTTTGCGCCGCCGCTTGCCGCCGCTGCTCTGCTCGAGCGCCTGCGCGCCACGCCAACGGACCAAGCCGCGGATTGAGCGCCACCGCGGGGGCGTGCGGCGGAAATAGCGAGAAATTATCCCAGTCCGCGCTGACTTTGACCGATCGGCCGCCTCCCCATCGTCATGGCCCTGCGCCGGTTTGACCCGGGTATTGTCCGGGTCATGCCGGTTTATGGGAAGAGCCGGTCCCGACGCGGGCTGGCATTATAGCCGGCTGGCACCATGACAACAGGCGTCCGCGTGCCCTGCCGGACGTCTGCTCCGCTCAGTAATGGACGGTTATGCTGGCAATGAGCCGGCGTTCATAGGGCGGCCCGGCTGTCCGGATCAGAGTGGCCTGATTGAGTTGCTGGGCCGCGAGCGCCAGGGTCACGTGTTCCAGCACAGTGTAGCCTATGCGGGCGTTCAGCGTAGCGTAGTTGTCGATCGAAACCCGCTCCAGCGCCAGATTCGCGCCGGTGGCGCGGAAGTCGCAGAAATTCGACTGCCATCGCCCGATCAGGTCCAGCTCCCATTTCTCCTTGCTGTAGCCGATGCCGGCATCGACGACGTTGCGCGGCGCGCTGCACGCATAGTTCACGGTGCTGGTCAGCAGTCCGCCCTGATTGAGCGATGTATTGTCGGCGGTGGCGGTGAACGCGTAGCTGGCATTCCATCGCCAGCCCGAATCCGCATGGCCCTTCAGGCCGATCTCGATTCCCGCGGCGGTCGTGTCGCCGACATTGGCGGAGAAGAAGGCGGGGATGCCCCCGGGGGTTATTGCGAACCGGCCCCCGAACGGCCAGGAGATCACATTGTCGGTGCGCTGGCCGAACACGGCGGTGCGCAGGGTCGATGCGATTTCGGCCAATGTGCGATCGTAATCCAACTCGACATTATAGATGACCGACGGAAGCACATTCGGGCGCCCGAGCAGCCCGACGGGCGCCAGTTCTCCGGGCGCGATCTGGAGCGCCTGGTCCGTCAGCGTCGGCAGTTGCACGCCGCGCGCCGCGGTCAGGCGCAACGTGTCCAGATCCGTGGCTTTCCAGACCAGGCCGGAGTTGAAGCTCGGCTCGTTGAAAGTCGTATTGCTGTAATCGGCAGCGGTGATGCCGCTGCCGGGTATCAGCAACCCGCTGTATTGCAGTTGCACGTGATCCAGCCGCACCGCGTTGGTCAGCGAAACCACCGGCGCGATCTGCCAGTCCCACATCAGGCTGGCTGAGTAGATGGTGTTGGACAGGCTGCCCGCGAGCAAAGCCGAAGAATCGCTGTTGACGCGGTATTCGAGACCGGCGCGAACGGTGTGGTCCGGTCCGAGCTTCACCAGATCGCTGGCCTGCACCACGCTGACGGTCTGGGTCTCGAACTCCCGCGCGGTGAACTGATCGCCGAAATCGTCGGTGATGACGTTGGAAATGCTCACATTGGCCTCGTTGCGATACCCTGACAGGCTGAGCAGGCCGATCGGCGTGTTGCCATTGATTCCGAGTCTGAACGAATTGGAGTGCTGCTCTTCGGTCAGGTAGGCGCCGGCGGGGGACGGCTGGGACAAGCGGGTATCGCCGAAACTGACATCCGCGAATGCCTCCACGCCGGCGGTTATCTGCGTGCGGCCATCGGCGTTGAAGGTGCCGGTGAACGGCGCCTGCCGGCTTAGCCGGTCGTTGAAACTCAAGGGTCCGGGGGCGAAATCCTGCGCTTCGAACCCGCCGAGCGACAGGCGCAGGCCGGTCTGATCGCCAATCCTGCCCGTGGCCACGGCCGAACCCGCGCGGTATTGCTGGGTGCCGGCTGCCACGGTCGCGGTGTTGATCGGATCCTTGCGCGGATCGTAGGTGATGATGTTGATCACTCCGCCCGCGGCGTTGAACCCGTACAACGCGGAGTTCGGTCCATAGATGACCTCGATCTGGCGGATCTCCGGCAACTGGACGGGGATCGCTTCCCAGACCACGCGGCCATAGTCCACCATGTAGACCTGCCGGCCGTCGACCAGGACCATCAGATGCGGATTGGCCGTCTGGTTGTAGCCGCGGATGCCGACATCGGCGCCGCCAATGCCATTGAACCGGACATCGACGCCCGTGACGAACTGGAGGACCTCGGGGATCGTGGTGGCGCCGGACCGTCTGATGTCGTCCTGCGTGATGATCTCGATGTTGGCCGGCGCGTCGGTGGCACGCTGCGGTTTGCCGGTGACCGACGTCGTCACCGGCTCACCGAACATCTGTTCCATGACCCCGTAATTCACGGATTGGGCGCGGGCGCCGTTTCCCCCGGCCTGAGCCGCCAGCAGCACTATAGGCACGGCAAGGTTCCGCCAGGCATGGCATGTCCATGAGCGTGGTGCTGTTCGCATCGTCATATCTCTCGGATCATCATGAGGAAGGCTGGAGCAAGCTCGACACCGGTGGCCGCCGCGGCAGCATGGTTGACGAGAACGTCGACGCGCGGCTCGGCGCGGATCGCCATCACGCAGCGCCCGGCCTGCACGGCGGCAAAGTCGGCGGTGACGCAGAGCACCCGGGCGGAGCGGCTGGCGGCCATGAGCCGCTCGCCATCAGCGCCGGCAGCGGCCAGGATTGCGGCGTAGCCGCCGCCGCCAAGCGAGGCGGTATCGACGAGCTTCGGTTGAAATACGGCTCTGCCGGCACGCAGCCCGCCATCCATCAGAGCGGCAAGCGCCTCGGCATCCTTTCGCGACGCGTCATCGCCCGCGACATAGGCGATGGCGATGACAAGCTGGCCAATCGGCTCGGGCTGCAGGCACGAGAGGGCGCTGCCGAGAACCTTCAGACCTTTGGCCGATAGCGAAGCCGCGTTGGCGGACCGCGGCAGGAAGGTCATCAGGCTCAGCGAGAGCACGGTCAGCACCCCTCGCCGCCGGAACACCGGTGGTTTGGTGCCCGGAGCACTCACGCAGACGCTTTCTCGTGTGGTTGGCTCAAACGCATCGGAAGGCGTCTCAAAGCTGGATCAGCCTATATCTGGGGGTTGCTATCTATCACGCACAACAACCATATAACATCATGATTCATCATAAACACACTTATTAGTTGTGTTTTTGGACGTGCGACACATAGAACGTGTCCTGTCAGCTCATCGACAGCCGATGGCGGCTGGTACGCGCCGTCGTGAGAAAGGAGCCAGGCGTTGGATTTGTGGAGAGAAGTCATCTCGGCGCACGACTATCTCCGCCTCGCGGGCGCCCTGGTGCTCGGGCTCGCCGGGAGCCAGATCGCCTTTCTGCTGCTTCCCGCCAACGAGGCGGGGCCGGATCGCCGGCGGCTGCTTCGCACGGTGCTGACCGGCGCCGCACTCGGCGCGGTCATGTGGGGGGTGTTCCTGATCTCGCTGAGCGGGTTCTTCCCGTACCTGAATGTCCACGTTCCAACCAGGCCGGCGGCGATCGCGGTATTGCTGTGCACCGGCGGCGCGCTCGGATCGATGGCCGTCGTTGCCTACGGGTCCGGCGGAGCGCGCAATACCCTGCTGGCGGCTTCGTTGTTGTCCTCCTCCGCATCCTGCGCGCTGTTTGTCAGCATGAGCGGCATCGCCGAGCCGTTGATCCTGGGGTACGACCTCGCTGCGGTGCTCACCGTCATGGTCGCCGCCACCGCGCTGTTCAGCCTCGGGCTGCGCAGTCTGAGGCGTGTCGCCACGTGGCGGCGGCGGCTGTTGCCGGTCACGCTGATGGGCATGACGCTGACACTGGTGAATATCGGTTCGTTCGCCGCGATCCTGCCGCTGTCGGAATGGGAAGCCACGCAGGGCACGCCGAACGCTCTGGCGCTGCAGCCGACGACGGTGGTGGCCTTTTCCGAGTTCCTGGCGGCGCTGCTGCTGGTTCGCGCCGGCAGCTCGGTGGATCGCCGCCAGGCCATACGCGCCACGCAGGAGAACGAACGCCTTCGCCAGCTCACCGACAGCACGTTCGAGGGCATTCTGGTGTTCCGCGACGGCATCGTGCTCGACGCAAACCGCGCGCTTTGCACCATGATCGGCGTGCCGCTCGCCGAAATGAAGGGCCGGCAACTGGACGAGTTCGGCGGTTTGAGCATCCTGTCATCCGGCGGCGGCCCGCAGCCGGTCGAGCTGGACCTGCGCGACCGCTTCGGCGAGATGATTCCGGTTGAAACGCTGACGCGCGAGATATCCTTCGGCGACGGCATCGCCCGGGTGGCGGCGATGCGCGACATCCGCGAGCGGCGCGCGGCGGCGCAGAGCGAACGCGACCGTCAGCGGATGGGGGACCTGCAGCGGGAAACCGCGGAATTGCGCGAACGCGCCCGTCTCGCCGCCGAGGCGAACCGGGCCAAATCGGCGTTCCTGGCGATGATGAGCCACGAAATACGCACGCCGATGAATGCCGTGCTCGGGTTGGCCACGGTCCTGCTGAACGACAATCTTTCAGGCGGCCAGCAGCAGATGGTCTCGGTGATCCGCGAATCCGGGGAGTCTTTGCTGCGCATTCTTGACGACATTCTTGACTACTCGAAGCTCGACGCCGGACGGTTGACGCTGGAGCCGATACCGTTTTCACCGGCGACGCTGACCCACGAGGCCGTGAGCGTGCACGGGCCCGCGGCGATCGCCAAAGGGCTCAGCATCTGTGCCGCGGTGGACCCTGATCTTCCGGAGACACTGCTGGGCGATGCCGGCCGCATCCGCCAGGTGCTGATGAACCTTGTGTCGAATGCAATCAAATTTACCGATGTCGGGGCGGTTGTCATTCAGGCGCGGTGCGCCGGCGGCCACGACGGCAAGGTGTCGGTCTCCTGGGAGGTGCGCGACACCGGCATCGGCATCTCCAGGGAAAAGCTCGGCCGGCTGTTCGAGGAGTTCGTGCAGGCCGATGATTCGATCACGCGCCGCTTCGGCGGGACCGGCCTCGGGCTGGCGATCAGCCGACGGATCGTGGAGCAGATGGGCGGCGAAATCGAGGTGGAATCCCAGCCCGGGCTGGGCAGCCTGTTCCGCTTCCGGCTGGCGTTGGAGCGGGCCAACGCCGCGGCTCCGGCGGTGGAACCGCGTCGCGATCATGCCGCCGGCCTGCGCGCGGTGTTGCGCCAGCTTGGCCGCCCGGCACGCCTGCTGATCGCCGAGGACAATCCGACCAACCAGTTCGTGCTTGAGCAATTGCTGCGGGAGTTCGATGTGACAGTGGACGTCGTCGGCGACGGCGAGGCGGCCGTGGCTTCGGCCTCGGCGCGCGTCTACGACGCCGTCTGCATGGACATGCGCATGCCGAAGATGGACGGATTGCAGGCCACGCGGAGCATCCGCCGCCTGGACGGGGCCGCCGCCGCGATGCCGATCATCGCGCTGACCGCAAATGCGTTTCCGAGCGACGTGAAGGCGTGCCTGGATGCCGGCATGCAATACTTCGTCTCCAAGCCGATATCGCGGGACCTGTTGTGCCGGGCGCTGGAGAGCGCGTTGTCCGGCGGCGCGGCCATGACGCCCGGGGAAGATGGGCCGATGCCGGGACCCGCTTATGACGATCCGACCCCGATGGCGCTCGATGCGTCCGCCCTGGATGTGCTGGCCGGCACCCTGGGCCGCGAGACGGTGCTGCGCATGGTCGAGATCTTCCGCGACGAGACGCAAGCGCGGCTGGCGCGGTTCGGCGGCGGCTCGCTTGATGCAGCCGATCTGCGGGAGGAGTTGCATGCGCTGAAGGGCACCGCGGCGACGGTTGGCGCGCTGCGCCTGTCGCACCTCGCGGCGGAGGCCGAGACGCAACTGGAACGCGGTCTCGGCAAGGACGTCGCGGACCTGAAGCTGCTGACGGCCGCGTTCGATGCTTACACTGAGGCGCTGGCGGGTCTCGATCTGATCCGCCCCGCTGTCGAGGCTACCGCGGGGATCGCGTAAGTGCGCATGGATGTTCAGAGGCCGAGCCGCTCGACGTTCAACCTGTATCGCTTTTCGAGGTCGACGGCGACTGCGAATAACTCCTGGCGCAGGCGAGCAGGAGCGATCGCGATTACACCCTGACCGGCGGCATTGATCCGGGGAAACCATGCCGAAGTGAGCGGCAGCCTCGCCTGCCGGTTGAGATGCAGCCGGAACGCCCGCGCCTGGTTGAGTGCGGCTGCCTCCCGGGCCGTGAACGCGCGAACCCCGAGCGGCAACGGAACGCCCGCCGGCCATACGGCTGAAGTGGTATAGGCCACGAGGGCAAGAGGCGGGCGAACGCCGAGGCAATAGCAAATATGCGGCAAACCCGGGTGAAGTGGGCGTTCGGATGTTGGGAAGAGGGCCTCAACGAAGGCGCCTTCGACGATCTTCAAAGCGGGATCTGGGGGCAAGGGCGTCAGTCTCCTGCAGACAGTCCAGGCGGAGGTGACGCCCGGCAAGCCCCAAGCCTGTTTCGATAAACAAACGATTACCAGTCTCTGCTTCGGAACGTCAAGACATTGCTTTCAGCAGAGTCCCGAAATCATTGATCGCTGTCCGGGATGTCAAAAAGCCGATCGAATAGAGCCGAGCGTTCGGCGTAGCGCTCGTCTGACTCGCCTTCACTCCGAAGCAGCGGGCCCGCGGTGACTCCGGCTGCCTCCGGCGGAACAAACATCGTGATAACCCGAGCGGCCTCCTCTTTGGCCGCCATGTCTCTCAGCAAAGCTGTCTCGACGTAGTTTGTTGGCGTGCGATTTTCGGCCTCCGCCAGGAGCGCGAGTTTCTTAAACCGCACTTCGTCGATGCGAAGGGTGATCGGAACCTTACGCCCCCGACCGGCGCCTGCCGAAACTTTCGACGATGAACCGCCTGTGTTTGCCATGGATGCAGAATGCAGCTTCTAGCTGTGCCGTGCAAACATTCAGTGCTCAGATCACCGCTGGCCAGCCGCCATCCGCACGCATTTCCACATCAGCGACGGCAGGGCCGCCTCCTCCAGGGCATCGACCGGATGGGCGAACCCCTCCCCGGCGATCACCGGCACATGCGCAGCGAGCACGTCGATGACCAGCTCGAAATGGGTGAACACGTGCCGCACCTGGCCGGCGCCACGCCAGTCGGCTTTGGCGGGCGCGTCCGCCAGCGCTTCGGCCACGGTCCAGGGCGTGTCGCGCCACGCCGTGCCCGGCAGTTCCGTCATCCCGCCGAGCAGGCCCTTCGACGCCCGCGTCCGCAGCAGAACGGTCCCTCGGTCGTCGGTCAGCCAGAAGTGAACCCCGAAGCGGACGGGGCGCGTCTTCTTCGCCGCCTTGCGCGGCAGGCTGGCCTGGATGCCCCGGCGCCTCGCCTCACACGAAGCGATCCACGGGCACACCGCACAGCCGGGCGCCGCGGGCGTGCAGACCGAGGCCCCGAGATCGAACAGCGCCTGGGCGAAGTCGCTCGGCCGGGCCCGGGCGGCGAGATCGTCCCCCAGTTGCGCCGCGGCCAGCCGCAGCGCCGGTTTGGCCGCCGGCATCGGCTGCCCGATCGCGAACAGACGTGCCACCACCCGCTCCACATTCCCGTCGACCGGCACGGCGGGAATACCGAACGCGATCGCGCCGATGGCGGCGGCGGTGTAGGCGCCGATTCCCGGCAGCGCCTGCAAGCCTGCCAGGTCGCGCGGGAAGCCGCCCGATGCCGCCACCGCCCGGGCGCAGGCGTGCAGGTTGCGGGCGCGGGCGTAGTAACCAAGCCCGGCCCAGGCCGACAGCACAGTGTCGAGCGGCGCGGCGGCCAGCGTCTCGACTGTCGGGAAGCGGCTTACGAAGCGCTCATAGTAGGGTATGACTGCGGTGACGGTGGTCTGCTGCAGCATGATTTCGCTCAGCCAGACGCGATAGGGATCAGGAGCCTCCCCGGGTTCCGCCCGCCAGGGCAGCCGTCGCCGGTGGCGGTCGTACCAACTCAAAAGGACAGCGGCGGGAGCGATGGCGGAGGACGACACGAAATCCGGTATGGCGGGACCAGCCCGCCACGTCTACGGGCCCCGGCCGCTGGCGGCTTTGCTGCCTACGGTGACCCGCCCGGCCTACCGCAGGCACAACGCGGCTTCCGCCCAGATACTCGCCGACTGGGAGGTCATCGTCGGGCCGAAAGTCGCCTCGATGACGGTGCCGCGGCGACTCGACCGCGGCGTGCTGACCATCGGCTGCGCCGGGCCGGTGGCGATGACCCTGCACTATGAGGGCGTCGCGCTGATCAACCGGATCAACGCCCATATGGGCGGCCAGCCGGTCCATACGCTGCGTTTCACCCAGGCCGGCATGCCGCGCAAACCGGCGCCCGCGCCGGTTTTGCCGCCGGAAGCCATCCTGGAGGCCGAAGCCGCCGTCGGCGATTTCCCCGAGGGCGAGTTGCGTTCCGCCTTGGCGTCGCTCGGCCGTGTGGTATTGGGCAGAAGCAAACACTCGACACGCCGGCTGAAAAAGCTGTAATACCAGATATAGAGGTTTTCATGATCGTTTCCCGCCGATTCCTACTATCTGTGGTGCCGACCGGAGTCGCTCTGACGGCTGTTGCGCCGCCGGCGCGCGCCGATGAGGATCAGACCCGGGCCGAGCGGTTCATCGGCAAGCCGGACGCCAAGGTGACCGTGGGGGAGTACTTCTCCCTGACCTGCACCCATTGCGCCGCGTTCGCCGCGGGCACCTTCCCGGAGATCAAGAAGAACCTGATCGATACCGGCACGGTGAAGTGGGTGTTCCACGACTATCCGCTGGACCAGGTGGCGCTGGCGGCCGCGCAGGTCGCGCGCTACCTGCCGGTGGATCGGTATGAGCCGTATATCAACGCGTTGTTCGCGACGCAGAACGCCTGGGCGTTCAACCGCGGCGCCGATGTCGCCGACCAGCTCTGGAAGACCGCCGCGCTGGCCGGCATGAGCCGTCCGACCTTCGAAAAGGCGCTGCAGGACACCGCGCTGCGGGACTGGATTCTGCAGCAGCAGCAGGCCGACTCGGACAAGTGGCACATCGATTCGACTCCCAGCTTCGTCGTCAACGCCCAGAAGTATGCGGGAGAGATGAGCTACGACGCCTTCCGCAAGCTGATTCCCTCGTAACCAGGAGTCCGCCTTGCCGGTCAGTTTCCGCCGTCTCCGAATTGCCGGGTTCAAGAGTTTCGCCGAACCCACCAGCGTGGATATCCTGCCGGGACTGACCGGCGTCGTCGGACCCAACGGCTGCGGCAAGTCCAACGTCGTCGAGGCGCTGCGCTGGGCGATGGGCGAGAGCAGCGCGCGCAACCTGCGCGGCGGAGAGATGGACGATGTCATCTTTGCCGGCACCGCCGGGCGCGCGTCGCGCAACATCGCCGAGGTGACGCTGTTCCTGGATGAGACCAACGGCCGCGCCCCGCCGCCTTTCCACGAACAGAACGAGCTCGAGATCATCCGCCGGATCGAGCGCGGCAGCGGCTCCGCTTACAAGATCAACGGCAAGGAGGTGCGCGCCCGCGACGTGCAGACCCTGTTCGCCGATTTGGCGTCGGGATCGCGCGCCTCGGCGATGGTCAGCCAGGGGCGGGTCGGGACGCTGGTCAACGCCAAGCCGGAAGACCGCCGCGCGGTGCTGGAGGAGGCCGCCAACATCACCGGCCTGCATGCCCGCCGGCATGAGGCGGAGCTGAAGTTGCGCGCCGCCGAGGCCAACCTGGCCCGCGCCGAGGATCTGCGGGCGCAGCTTGAAAGCCAGCTCGGCAACCTGAAGCGGCAGGCGCGGCAGGCCAGCCGGTATCGCACGATTTCGGGCACGATCCGCTCGGCCGAGGCGGAGCTGCTGTCGGTGCAGCGCGCGCGCGCGGAACGTGACCGCAGCCGCGCCGCGACGGCGCTGCACGAAGCGGAACTGGCGGTGGCGGCGGCGACCGAGGCGGCCACCACGGCCACCGCCCGCGCCGCCGAAGCCACCGCCGCCCTGCCCCCGTTGCGCGAGGTCGAGGCGAATGCGCGCACCGTGCTGGAGCGGCATCGCGTCTCGCAGGAACAGATTGCCGGGGAGGAACAGCGCGCCCGCGCCGCCCTCGCCGACGCACAGCGCCGCCTCGCCCAGATCGGCAAGGACTCGGGCCACGCCGAGCAGTTGCAGCGCGACGCGGCGGCGGCGGGCCAGCGCCTGGCGTTGGAAGAAACCACGTTGGCGGAGGCCGATGCCGGCTACGAGGACCGCGCCGAGGCGGCGAAGGCCGCGGCGATCGACGCCGCGGATGCCGTGCGGGTGGCGGAGGCGGAAGCCAACCGCGCCACCGAAGCCGCCGCCGAGGCGAACGCGCGGGCGCAGGCGGCGACGCAGCTTCTGGCGCAGGCGGAACTGCGTTCCAACAAACTGAACGCGCAGCTCGAGTCGCTCTCGCAGGACCGCCATCGGATCGCCGCGCAGCAGGTCGATCCGGCGCTGCTGTCTCGGGCAACGGACGAAGCCGCTGAAGCAGAGGCGGCGTTGGCCTCCGCGCGTTCGGCTGTCGAGCAGGCGGAACAGGGCCGCGCGGCGGCGGCAACGGCTTTGGCGGCGGCGCGCGACGCACAGGCGACCGCCGATTCGGCGCGGTCCCGGCTGGCGGCCGAGTCGCAGGCGCTGGCCGAGGTGCTGGCGGTGAAGGACGGCGAGCGCTGGCCGCCGATGATCGATTCGCTGACCGTGGCGGACGGGCTGGAAGCCGCGTTGGGCGCGGTGCTGGGCGAGGAACTGACCTCGGCGCTGAACCCGGGCGCGCCGCGGCACTGGCGGGAGCTGCCCGCGTTCGATCCGGTGCCGGCGCTGCCCGCCTGCGCCACGCCTTTGGCGGCCTTCGTGCAGGGGCCGGATGTGTTGGCACGGGCGCTGTCGCAGATTGGTCTGGTCGAAACCGAGCAGGACGGGTCGGATCATCAGTCGGCCTTGCTGCCGGGGCAGTCGCTGGTGGCGCGCTCCGGCGCGATCTGGCGGTGGGACGGCTACACGATCCGCGCCGGCACGCCGACGGCCGCGGCGGTGCGGCTGCAGCAGCGCAACCGGTTGGCCGGATTGCGGACCCGGCTGGCGGCAGCGGAACAGGCGGCGGCCGCGGCGCGGGCGGAACGGGCGGCGGCGGAGGATGCCGCCCGGGCGACGGTGGCGGCCGAGCAGCAGGCCCGGAACGCTCGGCGTGAATGGGAACAGAAGCTGGAACGGGCGCGCTCCGGCCTGACCCAGTTGCGCAACCAGGCGGCGACCGCGACCGCGCGGCTGGCCGCGGCGGACGACCAGTTGGCGCGCATTACCGGCGAACGGGATGAGGCGGCCGAAGCGCTGGCCCGGGTGCGCGAGGCGCAAACCGCATTGCCGGACGTCGCCGCGTTGCGCGCCGTGGTCGAGACCGCGCGTTCGGCGCTGTCGGCGGCTCGGTCGCGCGAGACGGCGGCGCGGACGGAACGCGATTCGCTGGCGCGGGAGCACGAGGCGCGGGTCAACCGGCGGCGGGTCATCGTCGCCGAACGCGCCGGCTGGGCGGAGCGGGCGCGCGACGCCGGGGACCGGGCAACGGACCTGGCGGCGCGGCAGGCGGAGGCGGAGGCGGCTTTGCGCTCGCTGGAAGCACAGCCGGCGGAGGTCGCGGCGCGGCGGGCGGAGGCTCTGGATGCGCTGCAAGGCGCCGAGACGGACCACCGGCGGGCGGCGGAAGCGCTGTCGGTCGCGCTGGCCGCCGCTTCGGAAGCGGACCGCGCCGCGCGCGCCGCCGAACAGGCGTTGGGCGCGCGGCGGGAGGATGCGGTGCGCGCCGAGGGGGCGGCCGAGCAGGCCAGCCACGCCTGGGGCGTGGTCGCCGAACGCATCCTGGAGCGGCTCGGGGCGAACCCCGCCTTGCCCGATCCGCCGAGCGAAATCGGCCAGGAGAGCGAGGACCGCTGCCGCAAGAAGTGGGAACGGCTGCTGAAGGAACGGGAGGAGATGGGCCCCGTCAACCTGCGCGCCGAACAGGAAGCCGACGACATCGAAAAGCAAATCGGCACAATCGAATCCGAGCGCGAGGAACTGACCACGGCGATCGCCAAGCTGCGCGGCTCCATCGGGCACCTGAACCGCGAGGGGCGGGAGCGGCTGACCGCGGTGTTCCAGGAGGTGGATCGTTACTTCCAGCTATTGTTCACCCGGATGTTCGGCGGCGGCCGCGCGCATCTGGCTCTGGTCGGCTCAGACGATCCGCTGGAGGCCGGGCTGGAGATCTATGCCCAGCCGCCCGGGAAGAAGCTGTCGGCGTTGTCGCTGCTGTCGGGCGGCGAGCAGGCGCTGACCGCGCTGTCGCTGATCTTCGCGGTGTTCCGCTGCAATCCGGCGCCGGTCTGCGTGCTCGACGAGGTGGATGCGCCGCTGGACGACGCGAATGTCGAACGCTTCTGCACGCTGCTGGAGGACATGGTGCGGGAGACCGGCACCCGGTTCCTGGTGGTGACGCACCATCCGCTGACGATGGCGCGGATGGATCGTTTGTATGGCGTGACGATGCAGGAGCGCGGGGTGTCGCGGCTGCTGTCGGTGGATCTGGCGCGGGCGACGGAGATGGTGGATCCGCCGTTGCTGGCTGCGGAGTAGGTTCCGCCGGACACAGGCGTCGCGTGCGACGTATCAGCCGATCAAGTTGTCGGCCACTTGACTTGGTTCGCGGCAAATTAAGCCAGGATGCCGCAAATTCGACAGATACGCACCGCTGGCATTTGTCAGGTGGCAAGCCAAGCCTCGGCGATAAGCTGATGGTTTCGAATCTCACCTCTTTGTCCAACACCGGGCGGCGGGGGCGGACGTGAAGGGGCCGAGCCTTCAACAGCAATCCGTCGCCCACCCCGGCGAGAGGCGCGGCGGAGGTAGACGGCGGTGCTATAAGACCGGGCGCGAATCCGGTCCGGGAAATGCTGTGATCAGCCGCGGCGGCTGGCCGCCCTCAACTGCCCATATCGTCGTGACACAGGGATTGCGACCGTCCGGGGTCTGCAAATTGCAGCGGACCCGACAGCGCATCCCGTCGTCTGCCGGCACGCGGCCGACAACGACATTGTTCGCCGGGTGCGCCGCGAGCGCCAACCGAAGCTCGGTCCATTGTTCGGACGTAAATCCGAACAGACTGAAGAACGCCGCCTTCCCGGCGTTGTCCGGATGTTCGGCCGCAAGCAGGTAATCTCGCACCTTTTCCGGCGCCACGGTCGCATTCGCGGCGCCCGGAACGCGGGTTGCGCTCATGCGGCGATGTCGTCGGCCTTGACCGTGGCGATAGCCCGGAAGGGCATGGTAAACTCGACCTCGCAGGCAGTGCCGCTGCTCCAGACATGAACGACTGTGCCGGTGGATCCGGCGGGCACTTGTCCCTCTTCCGATGGCACGGGCCGGGAGAGCGTGACGCGCGACAACTCCTGAAAACTCCGCTTGGTTGCGGAGGTGTCCGTCACAGCCCCGGGGGGCTTGGCGCTCGTGGTTTCAGTCCAGCGCATGGTTCGCTGCCTGCTGAAAGCTGGATGATATCTGAGTGACGGTGACCATTCCAGCCATTGTTCGCCCGGATGTTCGGCGGCGGCCGCGCGCATCTGGCTCTTCTTGTCCGGGCCACCCATCGTGGCATGTGCTGGCGCGGAAGGCCGCCGTCAGGGGGCCATGATGCGGGGCGGGGGGAGAAAGCGGCGCTCCTCGCGCACGTCCTCACTCATCCAGCGCCAGCACCCCGAAGCTGGCCAGCCAGTGCTCGCCCATGTATTCGCCCGCGACATGCGGCAGAGCGGCGCCAAGATGCGCCTCCGCAGCACGCAGCATCACCGCCCGCCTTGCGTCGTCCGGCGCCAGCGCGCCGGCGAGCGATCGCCAGCACCATGCCCGGCTCAGGTTCAGCCCGTCCAGATGCGCGATCTTGCCGTCGCTGCGATCTGTCACCACGGCCGGCCGGAACAGCGCGTCCGGCCGGCTTGCGGCGAGGCCGGGGAGGAAGCAATCGAACCAGGGCAGGAACCGCTCCGGCGGCAAGACCCGCCGCATGCACTCGGCTTCGGTCAGCGCCGGGGACAGAAAGTCGTCGCCCGACGGCTCCGGGGCCTGGCAGCCGGAATCGGCGCCATACCAGCGCTCCGCCGTCGCGCGCAGCAAGCCGCGCAGCGGAGGATGGTCGTGCGCCAAGGCGAGGGCAAACGCGGTGTTGAAATGGGGTGCGAACCAAAGTTGTGCGATCAAGCGGCGACCTCCGATGATACTCCTGGCCGGTTGAGATTGGCGGGCGGGTTTGCGGCGAGCGCGGCCCAATAGTCTTCCCATTCGCCGTTCAGGCGATTGATCCGCAGCGCGAGC
>CAINOE010000022.1 GCA_903851415.1 uncultured Rhodopila sp.
AGCTTGGGCTGTTCACCCTTTCAGATGCCCAAGCATCAGCGAGACACTCCCGATGAGGAAACCGGCGACTGGAGAGCCGTGTGCGGGAGATCCGCCAGCACGGTTCGGAGGGCGGGGAGGAAACTTCCCGACCCCTATCGATGTGGCAGCGTCCGCCGCCTTTCCAGTCAGCGTGAACACGCTCTAGACCGACGAAAGCGGGGGCGCCACATCCTCCAGCGACCGTCTTTCGGCGTTCGCCGCCAGCAACGCGGCCACCACCGCGGCGCCGATCATCAGGACGCCGCCCAACAGATAGCCGTAGAAGATCGACATCCGGTTGCCGGTGTCGATCAAAATGCCGAACAGCGCCGGACCGGCCACGCCGCCGACACCGGTCCCGAAGGCGTAGAACAGAGAGATCGCGATGGCCCGGACTTCGAGAGGAAAACTTTCTCCGACCGTCAGATAGGCGGAACTCGCCGCGGCGGAGGCAAAGAAGAAGATCACCGTCCAGGCCAACGTCTGCTGCACTGCGTCCAACCAGCCCGCGGCGAACATCCAGCCGGTCATCACCATCAATACGCCGGAAAGGCCGTAGGTCGCGGTGATCATGATCCGCCGGCCGACGGTGTCGAACAGCGGCCCCAGCAGCAACGGCCCGAGGAAATTGCCGACGGCGAAGGGCAGGATGAACAGCCCCACATTGCCTGAGGCGACTCCGTAGAATCGCGTCAGCACCAGCGCATAGGTGAAAAACACCGCATTGTAGCAGAATGCCTGCGCCGCCATCAGCGCCACGCCCAGCCAGGCCTGGCGGCGATAGCGCGTCACCAGTGCCCTCGCGCCGGCGGCGAACCAGGACTGCACGTCGGTGCGCAGGGTCAGGAAGCCCGGAGGCACCGGAGGCAGCTTCCGCCCCGTCTCCCGCTCAACCCGCGCTTCGATTTCGCCGACAACCCGCTCGGCCTCCTCGGGCTGGCCGTGGGTCATCAGCCAGCGCGGGCTTTCGGGCAGGAACCTGCGCAGGAACAGGACGATGAAGCCGAGCAGGCCGCCGATGATGAATGCGGCGCGCCAGCCGATTTCCGGCGGCATGATCGCCGGGTCGAGCACCACATAGGCGCCCAGCGCCCCGATCGCCGCGCCGAGCCAGAAGCTGCCGTTGACGACCAGATCGGTGAAGCCCCGCCGCCTGGCCGGGATCAGTTCCTGGATTGTCGCGTTTACGGCGGCATACTCGCCGCCGATGCCGGCGCCGGTAGCCAGGCGGAAGAAAGCGAACGACCAGAAGTTCCACGACAGGCCGCAGGCGATCGTCGCGACCAGGTAGACCAGAACCGTCACGGTAAACAGCTTCTTCCGCCCCAGCCGATCGGTCAGCCACCCGAAGAACAGGGCACCGCCGACGGCGCCGATAAGGTAGGCGCTGGCCGCCGCGCCCACCTCGCTGCCGGTCAGGTGCAGGGTGGGGCTTTCGGAAAGGGCGCCGGCCAGCGATCCGACCACGGTCACTTCCAGCCCGTCCAGGATCCAGGCAATTCCAAGAGCGAATATCACCAGCCAATGGAATCCGCTCCAGGGCAGGCGGTCCAGCCGGTTCGGCACGTTCGTCTGATAGACATTTCCGTATTGCGGCATTGCTTCGCCACACCTTTATGTTGCCTAATCGTCCCCAACGATGGGACCCGGAGAAGCCGACAGATGGGTGTATTCGAAGCAATCAACGATCGCGCGAGGGCACTCGACCAGTCCGCCGCCGCGAACGCCGCCGCATGACCCGGCCCAAAGTCGCTTTCATCGGCACGGGCGGCACGATTGCCTCCATCGGACGCGGTCCGTTGGATATTCAGGATTATGGCGCGACCGGCACCGTCATGCATGCCGACGAGATCCTGGCGCGCTGGCCGGAGACCAGCCTCGTCGCCGACGTAATCCCCGTGCGGTTCAGCAACATCGTCAGTCCGTCGATCGGCTTTGCCGATTGGAAGGCGCTGGTCGCGCTGTGCGGCCGGCTCGTCGCGGATCATCCCGATCTGGCCGGCATCGTCATCGGCCACGGCACGGCGACTCTGGAGGAAACCGCGTACTTCCTCAACCTGACGGCCAAGGTCGCGGTGCCGGTTGTCCTGGTCGGCGCTCAACGGCCTTCCAGTGCTTTGTCCAGCGATGCCGGCATGAACCTGGTCAACGCGATCCGCGTCGCTGCCAGTCCGGACGCCCGCGGCATGGGGGTCCTGGTCGTCCTGAACGATGAAATCCACGCGGCGCGTGAGGTGACAAAGACCTCCACCATGCGGCTGCAGACGTTCCGAACTCCGGATTTCGGCGCGCTGGGCCAGGCCGATGGCGACGCCGTGGAATTCTACCGCAGGCCGATACGCCGCCATGCGCCCGATGCGGTCTTCGATATCTCCGGAATTGAGTCCCTACCGCGCGTAGACATTTCCTACTCCTATGCCGGAGGCGACGGGGTCGCGGTGCGTGCCTTCGTTGCCGCCGGTGCCAGGGGAATCGTTGCCGCCGGCTTCGCGCCGGGCTTCTGTCCGCCGGGCGAAGTTGACGCTCTGACCGATGCTGTCGCACAAGGCGTCGTCGTGGTGCAATCAACCCGGGTCGGCTCAGGCCGGACCTTTCTCGGGACCAAGCTGCGGCAACTGGGTTTTCTGATTGCCGATAACCTGACCCCGCAGAAGGCGCGCATACTGTTGGCCCTGGCGCTGACCGTAACCTCCGATCGCCATGAGATAGCCGGGATATTCCGGACCTTTTGACTGGCGGGCCCGCCCGCCCGGGGCTGTGGCGCCAGGTCCGAAGCGATGCGGTCACTGCGATCCGCGCGCCGGTACCCTCTGCCGGGACGATCAGGCTTTTCTTCCAGGGCGGGTCCGCTGAGAACCGCGGGGTGTCTCTTTTCCGGCCGCGGGTAAGCGACGGGGTGCCGCTCGCCCGCCGGGAAACAGCCGCTTCGAACCGGGCACTCCCGAAATTATCTTGACTTCTGTCCCAATGTATGACTATATTCCCATACTACGGCGACCGCCCGGTTTTAGCGGCGTTTCAATTACAGAGACCGAGTTTTGCGAAATCTAATTCTGCCCGCCCGGGGCCACGTATGTCCGGCGCATTGAATAGCCCCGCGGCCAAACCTCAGCCGCCGCGAGACCCGGTTGCCGCCCGGGTGATCCGTCTGGATACCGCGCTCCGTGCCATCGCGCCGCATCTGGCCGGGGGCGAACGCTCGGCCTGGGTCGAAACCCTCAGTGAAAGGATGTCCACAGCCGATATTACCAGGTCCCGCCGCGTCGCTGCCTTCCTCGGGCAGTGCGCGGTGGAAAGCGGCGGGTTTCAAGTGCTGGAAGAAGACCTCAGCTACAGCGCGGCGCGCTTGTGCAAGGTTTGGCCCGGGCGGTTTCCCGATGCCGATGCAGCCGAAGCCTGCGCATTCCAGCCGGAGGCGCTCGCCAACGACGTCTACGCCAACCGCATGGGCAACGGCGATCCGGCATCCGGCGATGGCTGGCACTTCCGTGGCCGCGGCCTCATCCAGATAACCGGCCGCACTGCCTATGAGCGGTTTGCCCGGGCAACGAACATGACCCTCGACCAGGCCGTCGCGCATGCCGCGACATTGGCCGGAGCGGCCGACAGCGCGGTCTGGTTTTGGTCAGATAACAACCTCAACAAGCTCGCCGATGCCTGGCTTCTGGACGCGATCACCCGGAAGATCAACGGCGGGCTGACGGGAGCCGCGGAACGGAACCGGCTGTGCGGTGCCGCCTTGCATGCGCTTGGAGGGTGACAGAAGCAGCTTCGGCTCCGGCGCCGGACATGACGAAGTAACCTTTAAGGTCGTTTTTCGGAGTTAATCGAATGGATATCATGACCATGGTGGCGGCCATTCCCGGCGTCGCCCCTATACTCCCCTATATCACGGCCGCCGTCGCTGCATGCGCGGCTGCAGCGGCAATTCTTCCGCATCCTGCTGCCGGAGCGACGGGCCTGTACCCGGCGATCTACGCGGCTGTGAACTTCATCGCATTCAATTTCGGCAAGGCGCGCAATGCAAACGCCTCGGCGTCCGGCACGCCCGCCGCTCAATCCTGAAAGAAACCCTGTTATGCTTCGCCGAACTCTTCTTTTCGCCAGCGCGATCGTGCCGGCCGCCGCCCTTGTGGGATGCGAGGTGCAGACAGCCTCTCAGATCGCGTCCGACGTCAACCTGATCGCATCCGGCCTGACCGCGGCGATGGCCGATATCAGGCTGCTGCCGGGGATTCCCGCCGCGGCCGTGACGCAGCTCGATTTCTACCTCGCGACCGTTCAGGCCGATGCCGCCAAGGTGGCGAGTGCGACCTCCGCGCCCGCTGCCTCCACGATACAGGAAGTCGCTCAGGTGGTACAGGCCTTGGCATCGGTCGCCTTGCCGCTGGTACCCGGCGGATCGGTTATCGAGGCCGCCATTCAGGCGGCGCTGTCCCTGCTGCCGGTGATTCTGGCCGCGGCCGGGGTGTCGGGCGCCGGCACGCCGGCAAAATATCAGCCGGCTCAGGCGCGCGCCATCCTGGCTGCATTCCGCTGATGGTGTGTGCCGGGTCCGGCCGTGGCATGCTCGGACGAATCCGGCACGACCCGGTGGCGCTGGCGCGCGCGCCGTCGCACCGGTTCGGCGCCGTGCCGCCGCCGATGGTGCTCGACCGCTCGGCAACGGCGTTCGAGCCGGGCCTCTATCAGAACGATACTTTGCCGGACTGCACCGCCGTCGCGCTCGCCAACGCGGCGCGCGGCGTCGCGGCGTTGAACGGCTTCGATCTTGTGCTGGAGCAGGCGAGCGTGCCGGCCTTCTATGGCGCCTGCGTCGGCAACCCGGCCAACCTTGCCGCCACCGGCGGAGCGGTGATGCTGGACGTGCTGGCGAGGCAGGCCGCGCAGGGCTTCGACATCGGACCGCAAACCCTGCACGGCCTCTACGCCACCATCGACACGCGCAGCCGATCGGCGTTGGCTTGCGGGATGGCGCGGCTGGGGGCGGGATATTGGGGCGTGACCTTGCGGGAGCGCGACATGCAGCGCACGGCGGTGTGGGACGTACAGGCCGACCGCGATGACGGCGATGTTGTCGGCGGGCATGCTGTGGTCGCCTGGGACTATCGCGGGCTTGCGGACGGCGACACGCTGCGCATCGGCACCTGGGGGGCGTGGCAGCCGGCCACCTGGGCCTGGGTCGCGGCGCGGCTGGACGAGGCGTATGGGATCGTCTGGCGGCAGTTGGAGCGGGCCGATGGCACGTTCTACGGCGGCGTGACCGCGGACGGCCTCGTGGCGGAAATCGGCGTGGCGTAACTGCCGGATGCCACCGCGCCCATCACATCAGCCAGAACGCTGCTCCAGTCGCCGGGCTCCGGCTGCCGGAACAGGCGCAGCGATCCGTACCACGGGCTGTCGCTGCGTCCTGCCAACCAGCGCCAGTCCGGTGCGAACGGCAGCAGAACCAGTGCCGGCGTGCCAAGCGCCCCGGCCAGGTGCGCGATCGAAGTGTCCACGGTAACGACGATGTCCAGGTTCGCCACCAGGGCCGCGGTTTCGGCGTAGTCCGTCATCCACTGCGTCAGGTCCGGCAAGCCGATACTGCCGGCCGCCGGACCGTGCTGGAGGTTGATGAAACTCAGCCCGGGGATTTCGGGAAGGGGGTTGAGACGATCCGCCGGGATCGATCGCTGCCGATCGGCCGGATGCGCGGGGTTGCCGGCGAAGACCAGGCCGGCTTTGCGGCCGGGCGGCAGGCGGGCTCTCCAGGCCCGGACGCGCGCAGGGTCCGCCGACAGGTAGCCTTCGGCGAACGGGATGCTGTCCAACGTCGTGCCGAACGCAGCGGGCAGGCTCATCAGGTCGATCCGGGCGTCATACGGAGGCAATGGGCTGCCCGCGGGAACCGCCCGGACGCCATCCATCGAGCCGATCAGCGGAACCAGGGTGGGCGGGCAGACCAGAATCGGCATGCCCCCGGCGCCGCGGATCAGCCGCAAATAACGCGCGCATTGGATGGTGTCGCCGAGACCCTGCTCCGCCCTGATCAGGATGGTGCGGCCGCGCGGATCGGAGCCGTCCCAGGCGGGGCCGGAAAGCGGCGGGAAATCCCGCCGGTAGCGGTCGTCGCGCTTGCGCCACTCATACTCCGCAAAGCCGCGCGTCAGATCCCCGGCGAGCAGCGCGGCGACAGCCAGGTTCATATGCGCCCGGGCGAAATCCGGACGCAGGCGGATGGCGGTCTCGCAGGACCGGATCGCGTCATCGAGGCGCCCAAGCCGCGTCAGCAGATAGCCCAGGCTGGCATGCGCCTCCGGCAAATCCGGGTCGAGACGGATCGCGGTGCGATACAGCGCTTCCGCTGATTCGAGATCATCCAAGTCAATCGCCGCATTGCCGAAGTTCATCCAGGACGGGGCGTGATCCGCTTTGATCTCGATGGCGCGGGCAAAGGCCGCGCAAGCGCGTGCCGGCCGGCCGGCGCCGTTGAGTGCGGTGCCGAGCGCATAATAAAGTTCCGCATCGTCCGGCGCCATGGCCAGCGCGCGGGACGCCTCCGCCAGAACCTCGACAAACCGCCCTCCGGCCAGCAGCGCGCGCACCAGGTTGCGGCGTATGCCCGGGTCGAGCGGGTTGGCTTCAACCGCCCGCCTGAGCAGGGTGACGGCGGTGTCGAGGTCGCCGTCCCGCAGCGCCAGCAGGCCAGGCCGGTAGGCTGAACGATCGAAGGATGGCTGGCTGGTCAGGGGGGCTGTGAGGCTTTGCATGCGCCGATTTTGACGCCAAATGGTTAACAAGACATGAAGGACGGTTTCGCGGGACCGCGAGCCGATGCGATGCGGCGCGCGATGCAGGCTATCGAGTTGCAGAGCGGGCGGCTTGCATCCGCCGATGCGCCGGCGCGGCCGGTCGCCGCGGCGATCGAGCGGGTGAAGCCGGTCCGGGCCTTGCCGCCGCATGCGGAGATCAACGCTGCCCTGCTGCTGGATGCCGCCGCTAGTCGGCGCGGGGCGTTCACCCCGGTTTCCGCCTATGCCGAACCGCCCATCGGTTGAGGACCGCCAGCCTGGACACCCGCGGCCCCTACGTCGAAGATGGTTCCGGTAACCGGAAAGGAACGGCAATGCTCAAGCGACGTGGTTTCGTGTCGTGCGCCCTGTGCGCCGCGGTTGGCCTGGTGGCTTCATCAGGCGAGGGCGAGGCTCAGGGGACTCCCGGGTTCAAGCGCACCATTCTTCAGAAGACCGAATATCCCGGCGACAAATACGCCTCCATCCTGGTGTCGGTCGACATCGAGCCGAATACGTTCATTCCCCGCCATACCCACCCGGGTGTCGAGTCCGCCTTCCTCACATCCGGCGGCGGCACGCTTTCCGTCAAGGGTCAAGCCGATCGGCTGGTGAAAGCGGGCGAAGGGTTCCAGATAGCGGCGGAGACACCGCACAGTCTGCGCAACGGGCCGGAGGCGACCCGGATCGTGGTCACCTATATCGTGGAAAAGGACAAGCCGCTGGCCTCGCCGGCGCCGGAATAGCACGCGTCCGCATGACCGCGCCGGCGGCGCTTGACGGCCCAGCGGCTCGCCTCGGGCTGGCGTTCGGGCAGTAAGGAATATCCACATGAATGCCGACGAGCTGCGCGCCATCCAGGCGCCGATAAAGCAACGCTACCGCGACGAGCCGGAGGCAGCGCGGATCCCCGCGCGCGCCGAAGGCAGCCTCGATCCGAATGACATCGCCATCGTGGTGGATGCGTGGCACGGAAAGGTCACCGCGGGCCTGCACAAGGCCGGCGGCGGCTCCGGCGAACTCGCCTGCTCGGCCGACATGCTGCTTGAGGCGCTCGTCGCCTGTGCCGGCGTCACGCTGCGGGCGGTGGCGACGGCGATGGGTGTTACCATTCGCGGCGGCAGGGTGATCGCCGAGGGCGTTTGGGATGCGCGCGGCACCCTCGGCGTCGATCGCGCAGCCCCGGTCGGCCTGACCGGCATTACCCTGCGGTTCGAACTCGATTGCGATGCTGATCGCAGCAAACTGGAACGAATGATCCAGACGGCCGAGCGGTATTGCGTCATTCTGCAAACCTTGAAATCGCCTCCGAACATCAAGTTGGAAATCGCCTGACCCGATCATGGCGGCAGCGTGTCGAAACCGGGTGGAGAAGCCGCGGCGAGTCGGGATTTGTGATCGAACGGATGACCGGAAGGCGTCCATTCTTCGCGTTTACGCGATTGCCGCGACTGTGTCCGCCAGTCCGCGACGATGAGCAATCAAGGGAACGGAGGAGAGGCCGCCATGATCAGAACACCGCCGGGATGGGGCGCCGACGTGATCACCCGGGCATATCGCTCGATGACCTTGACCAGCGATGTC
This sequence comes from uncultured Rhodopila sp., assembly GCA_903851415.1. Taxonomy (GTDB): domain Bacteria; phylum Pseudomonadota; class Alphaproteobacteria; order Acetobacterales; family Acetobacteraceae; genus Rhodopila. Next base: position 8,379 of record CAINOE010000022.1, read on the forward strand.
GATAGCCGGGAGACCGCAGGCACGCCCGCGGTCCGGCGCATCGGCGGCGAGGACCTGCGGTGGGCCCTGAACCGCGGTTGGGACGATTTCAAAGCCTCGCGCAGTGACGTTGTTTTCCTGTGTGTGCTGTATCCCGCTGTCGGCCTGGTGCTGGCGCGCCTGGCGTTCGGATATCAGATGCTGCCTCTGGTTTTCCCGCTTGCATCGGGCTTCGCGCTACTCGGGCCACTCGCCGCCGTGGGACTGAATGAAATGAGCCGGCGGCGGGAAATGGGCTTGTCGGCCGGTTGGGCCGATGCATTCAAAGTGTTCCGCTCGCCGTCCATCCATGCCATCGCCTTGCTTGGCCTGGCGCTGATGATGCTCTTCGTGTTCTGGCTGTTGGCGGCGCAGATCATCTACAACGTGACGCTGGGACCGAAGCCGCCGATATCCGTCGATGCTTTTGCCCATGATCTCCTGCACACCCGGGCTGGCGTGGCGATGGCGTTCGCCGGCTGCGCCACCGGGTTCGTGTTTGCTGCCGTTGCGTTGGCGGTCGGCGCCGTTTCGTTCCCAATGCTGCTTGACCGGAAGGTATCATTGGAAACAGCCGTGACGACGTCGATCCACGTGGTGCGCCGTAACCCGGTGACGATGGCAAAGTGGGGCATCATTATAACGCTCGGCCTCGTCGCCGGATCGATTCCGCTTTTGCTTGGCCTGATGATCGTAATGCCTGTGCTGGGGCACGCGACGTGGCACCTGTATCGCCGTGTCGTTATCAGTTGATATGGTCCTGGCTGGCCGTGCCGTCGTTTGCAGCAGCGGCCAGCACCACGGTGTTGACAAAGCCTAAAACTGTTTCAACAAACGATCAATATAATCCAGCTCCTGGCGGGGGCGTTCCTGCTCCGCGCCGCGCTTGCGCAGTTCTTCCTGGATCGCCTGGGTGCGCTGCCGCTCCCGCTCTTCGGGCACGGTCACCTCGGCGCTATCCGATGAAGTCCCCTGATTGTAACGGCCCAGCGGATCGCGGCCGCCCTGATCCGCCCGATCCGGAGACCCCGGCATCGGTCCGTTGCCACTGCCGTCCCCGCTTTGCCCGTCCGGCATCATCATGCCCATGGAGCCGTCTGACCCATCCTCATCGCCCTCGTCGCCCTCGTCGCCCTGACCCGGCTGGTTGCCCTTCTGCCTCGCCATCGTCCGGGCCATCTCGCGGCTGCCCTTCTGCAGCGCCGCGATCGCCTGCTGCTGCGACTCCCGCGCATCCTCGTCGTTGCCCTGTTTCAACTGCGCCTGCGCGTCCCGCATCGCCTGGTCAGCCTCCCCGAGACCGGGCGACAGCTCCCCCGTCATGTCGCTGAACTGCTGCATCAGCTCTCCCAGAGCGCGCCGCAGCGCCTGCTGCACGCGGCTGTCCGTCTCCCGCTGCTTCGCCGGGTCGCCGGGGGAGTCCGGGGCCTGGCTGCCGCGCTGCTGTGCGCGATCAAGCAGCCCGCCCTCCCGCGCGATCATGTCCTGAACTGCGCCTTGCTGGCGCTTGCCCTTCTGCCGCTTGCTGTCGGACTGCTTCTTGTCGCCCCCCCGGGTTCGGGCGTTGCGAAGCTGGTCCAGCATCTTCTCCAGCTCGGCCATCTGTTGCTGAGCGTCGGCCATGCGGCCTTCCTTCGCCGCCTGCTGCGCCCGCTCGGCCAATTTGTCGAGATCGCGATCGGTCAGCTTCATCGCTTTCGGATCGAACGGCATCACGTCGTTGTTGCGCTGCGCCTCGTTCATCAGCGCCTGCATGTGACGGTCGATCGCCTGCCGCAGTTCATCCAGCCGCTTCGCCAGTTCCCTCCGGTTGGCGTCCGTCGGCTGCTGCTGCGCCTTGTCCATCGCATCGCGGGCGGCCCGCCGCGCGTCTTCCACCGACCGCGCGCTCTGCTCAGTCTGGCCTTCCTCCATATGCAGGGCGAGTTCCCACAGCATCTCCTGCGCCTCGGGCACCGCGGAGTCCGTCCGGTTCCGCACCAGGCCGTAATAGATCGCGCTGAGATTGACGAACGCGCCGATGTCGCCGTTGAACAGCCCCGGCTGCTGCATCAGCCCGTCGAGCGCCGCCACTGCATCGCTGCGGTCGTCCGGATGCAGGCTGAGGCCCTTGCGGATGCCGATGAGGATTTGCGCCACCGGGTTGTGGAACGGCCGCTCGCCCAGTTCGAACCCGGCCTCGGCGCTGGTCCCGATCTGGCCCGGCGCATCATGCGCGATCAGCCGCCCGACGACCGGCAGGCCGGCCCAGGGATTCGCCGTCAGATCCGGCTGGCTGACCCCGTGCGCCGTCTTCGGCGAACCGCCCGGCACCGGTATCTGAACAATCAGCGGCGGCGCGCCCGGGCGGTCCCGCAGCCGAAGCTCCGCCTGCAGGGTGCTGACGCCGTAGTCATCCGACGCCGTCCACGGCAACCTTGTCTGCTGACCCGACGCCGATCGGCCCGGCTTGTCGCCCCAGGAGACGACGGGAGGTTCATCGGCGACCACCGTCAGGCTCCAGGCGGCCAGCGTGCCGCCGTCCTGCCGCACCGAAAGCAAGCCGCCGCGGGTCAGCTCCCACTCCGCCTGGAAACTGGTGCGGTCCAGCGCGTCGAACGCGCCGGTGCGATCGTTCAGGGCCAGCGTCGGTGTGCTGCCGCCGCCTGAGACATTCACGGTCAGCCGCGACCCGGCTGGAACCGACACCGGCCCGCCCCCAGGCCGCAGGAAAATCGGTGCAATGCGGGTGTATGCGGGTGGCGTGATCCATGCCTGCACCTCGGTTGCCGGGGCGTTCGGAGCGGCCGGCAGGGCCGGCACGACCGCGGCGAACAGCCGGTTGGGCGCGTCGAGACCGGCGATGGCGAAAGCCGCCAGCAGGCAGAGCAGCAGGGCATAGCGCAGCGCGCGGCGGTCGCGGCCGGCAAGCCCGGGATGCGGCAGGCCGACGGTCAGCGAGCCGATTTGCGCGACGGCGCGGGCCGCATGTGCCTTCCAGATCGCGACGCCCAGCGCGTCCGAGGCCGCGGGCTTGTCCGTCAGCACTGACAGCGGCCGGTGTATCAGCCCCGAGCGTCCCTCCAACCGCCGATCGGCTGCGCGGTCGTCGGGGAGGGTGACGGTGCGGAGGCCGCGGACGAGCAGCGCGACGACCACCGCCAGGACGGCCGCCAGCAGGATCAGGTGCAGCCAGCCCGGCAGCAGCGCCGGCAGGTTCAGCAGCGCGGCGCACAGGAACAGCCCGACGGCGGCAGCGGCGGGCCACAGCGCCGGCCACAGCGCCTCGAACAGGATGACCGCGCGGGCCAGAAACCGGCGGGCGGCCAGGCGGCGCAGCAGCGGTGCGGGATCGTTCATGCCGGCAGCCTCTCCCGTTCCCATAACGTTTCGATCGCCTGGCGGTCGCGGATAACCGACCAGCGTTCGTTGTCCACCCAGACCTCGGCCGCCAGCGGGCGGGCGTTGTAGGTCGAACTCATCACCGCGCCATAGGCGCCGGCATCCAGGATCGCCACCCGCGCCTTCGGTGCCAGCGGAGGGAGCAAACGGCTGCGCGCGAACGTGTCGCCGCTTTCGCAGACCGGCCCGACCACCGAGGCCGGGACGGGCGGGGCAATGGCGTCCGCGGCCGAGACCGGGACGATCCCGTGCCAGGCATCATACATGGCCGGCCGGACCAGTTCGTTCATGCCGGCGTCCAGAACGATAAAGCGCTCGGGCGGGCTTTGCTTGACCAGCACGACGGAGGCCAGCAGCACGCCCGCCGAACCCACCAGCCAGCGTCCCGGTTCCATCGCCAGGCGAACGTCAAGCCTGCCGAACGCCGCCTTCATGCAGGCGGCGAGGCCGGCGGGGGACGGCGCGGGCTCGTTGCGGTAGGGAATGCCGAGGCCGCCGCCGCAATCAACCGTGCTCACCCGCAGCCCGTTTTCCCGCAGCGCCGCCACCAGTTCGGCGATGCGGGCGAACGCCTCGCGATACGGCGCCAGCGCCAAAATCTGGCTCCCGATATGCGTCGCCAGGCCAATCGGCTCGATCCCGGGCAGGGTGGCGGCGAGGGCGTAGAGGGCGGCGGCATCGGCGTAGGGGATGCCGAACTTGTCCTCGGCCCGGCCGGTCGCGATCTTGTCGTTGGTGCCCGCGTCCACATCCGGATTGACCCGCAGGGCGACCCGCGCCCGCCGCCCGAGGGAGTCGGCGAGGCAGGACAGCATCGCCAGTTCCTCGGCGCTTTCCACGTTGATCTGGCCGATATCCTCGGACAAGGCGAGGCGCAGTTCGTGCTCCGTCTTGCCGACGCCGGAATAGACGATGCGGCTGGCGGGAATGCCGGCCTGTCGGGCTTTCAGCAGCTCGCCGCCGCTGACGACGTCGGCCCCGGCGCCCTCGCCGCTGAACAGCGCCAGCACCGCCCGGCTGTCGTTGGCCTTGACGGCGTAATGCACCCGCGCGTCGAGATTCAAGTCCGCCATGGCGGATGCCAGCGCGCGGTAGCGGGCGCGCATGGTCACGGCGGAATAGGCCCATGTTGGTGTGCCGGCGGCATCGGCGATGGCCGCCAGCGGGACGCCGTCCATCAGCAGGCCGGCCATCGGGTCAAACCTTAGCAACGAGCGGGCGGCGATCAGGTCGCTGCAGGAGGGATCGGTTGAGGGATCGTTCGGAGGGGGTAGAGCGGCCATGCCCGCACCCTACCGCAATTCCGGGAGCGGGAGGAATACTCGCTCTTTGCGCCGGCCGGACGGCATGGAACCCGGCGTTCTCCAAGGGCGGTCAGCCGCCGGGCCCATCCTCCCGCTTCGCCTGCCTTTGAACCGTTCCTTCGCGGACAGCATCCGCACTCTGCACGCGCCCGGAACCGTCAACAGCCGGCCGGCAGCGTCTCGGATCAGATCAGGAACACACCTTTTCCGTCCGACTGCCTGTCGAACAGCTTGTACGCTTCGTCAGCCTGTTCCAAACGCCAACGGTGTGTAAACAGCCTATCCACGTCGATGCCGCGTTGCACGCAGAAGTCCGCGCACTCAGCCTGAATGACGTTGGAGAACGTCCAAGATGCGACCAGCGTCAACTGCCGGCGCAGCAGATGCGGGCTGACCTCGATATGCACGTCGCCGCCCTCGCCCACGAAGCACATCGTGCCCCACACCCTGGTGCTGCGGATCGCGTTCAGCCGCGCCTCCGGACTTGACGAGGTGTCCAGCGTCAGGTCGGCGTATTTTCCGCCGGTCAGTTCCCGGATCGCCTCGACGGCGTCGTTCGATCCGGGGTTGACGGTCTCGTCCGCCCCGAATGCCCGCGCCCGCTCCAGCCGCTGCGCGTTGGTGTCAAGGGCGATCACGCGGGCGCCCATCGCCTTGGCAAACTGGGTGGCCGCCAGGCCGACCGGCCCCTGCCCGAAGATCGCGATCGTGTCTCGGCCGGAGATGTTCATCCGCCGCAGCGCGCCATAGGCGGTGCCCGAGCCGCAGGATATCGCCGCGCCCGCGGTGAACGTCAGTTCGTCAACCAGCGGCACCAGCGTGTTGGCCGGGACAAGAAGGTAGTGCGCGTGACCGCCATGGGCGTTGTTGCCGTATATCTTCACCGGCACCTCCTGGCAGAGCTGCTGCCAGCCCGACCGGCAATGCGCGCACTGGGTGCAGCCCTGGTAGTGGTGCACCATGACCCGCTGCCCGACCCTCGCTTCCCGAGGCAGGACGCCGGGTCCGACCGCGGCGACGACACCGCATGGTTCATGGCCGGCGATCGTGGGGTTCGGGTTGGGTGGCAGGCCGGTGGCGTTGCGCGGCTGGGTCTTCGGCCGGCGATACTGGTGCAGATCGGAGCCGCACATGCCGGAAGCCTTCATCTCGACCACCACCTCGCCGGGACCGGGCTCGGGGTCCGGGAAGTTCATCAGCTCCAGTCCGCGCTCTCCGGTAAAGACGACTCCCTGCATGGTTTCCTCCGCGATTTGCCTTTGCGGGCACGGTAGCCGGATTTCCGGATCAGACCAAAACGCCGGCCTGCGACGCCTTCAGCCGGCGCTGCCTGCATGACAGCGCGGTTGCGCTTTTCCGCTATATCCTGTTGGGTATGGCGGTTGCCTGATTCACGAGAGCGTCCACTTAATGACTGCGCCATTCGGATGGTGATCGACGCGAAAAGCCTGATCGGCGTGAAGCTCTCGGCCGACGGCGCGCGTCTGCAGCTGAGGGTTCGCGATGACATGGGGCGGACGGTATCCCTGTCTTTGCCCGCGTGCTGGCTGAATGAAATGCTGAACGCCGTGCCAGGGTTGGGTGGCGCCGCGGATAGCGTGCATCCGCTCGATAGCTGGAGCATGGAGCGGGTGGGAACCGGGCCGGACCTCGTCCTGACGCTGCGCACGCCGGAAGGGCAAGCTGTATCGTTCCTGATGAAGCCGTGGCAGGTGGAAGGGATGGCGACGATCGCGACCTACGGCGGTTCGGGGCGGACGCCGGGCGAGACGATCCACTAGCGTCGCCGTCAAAGCCTGTATTTGGGTCGGAGTCCGCCTCCGGCTTGCCGCGCTCGTCAACTGCATGGCGGAGGGAGGTCTGCGCGCGACGGCGGCGTGCTGATCGTCTGGAAGCTGGATTGGCTCGGCCCGGTGTCCCGCTCTCGTTCCACCGGTGTGCCGGCCACATATCATCCCGCGCCGGACAGCGCGGCCGTGCGTATGGCGGCGGCGATTGTCAGCGGGCGGCGAGACGGTAATGAATTGCCGCCAGCGCATCGGCCCAGTTGTCGAAGAACGCCCGGGTGTCGGCTAAGCGCGGGCCGGCGACTACCCACTCGCCGGAGTCCGTCCAGCAGGACACGGACGCGATGCTGTCGGGCCGGCGGACGGTGATATGATGCTGGCCGACGGACGGAGTGAACCCGGCGGCGATTATGTCGGCGACGATATCGGATTCGGACAGGTAGCGGGCCATGAACGCGTTTCCTTCGAATGTTCTGCGGCAGGCTCCGCATATCGGGCTTGCCCTGATGATGAACTTGGAGGGAGCAGCGTGCGATTCCAGGTGTCCCGGCCTAATACTGACGCCGGTGGGATCATGCGCAGACGGGAGTGGGCCGATGTCCTGGATGATCGGCGTCAGCCGCCCCCGGAAGGTCCCCGCCGCCGAATACCGCGCCTGCGATATCGCGCAGCTTCGGTCCGTGCCGCACGGCGTCAACCTAACCCGCCTGAGCGTGCCCAGACCAACTTCATCCAGTGCCACACCATGTTGACGAATGCAACCTGCCCGGGCATGGGGTAGTGGGTCAGTATGAAAAAAGAGATTGACGCGGTAGGAAAATAAGGGTACAGGAGTCTAATTTCCTGATAGGAGCGTTACGTGAGCTTTGTACAACGTGAGATAGACCGGCTACATGGTGCGCTTGTCGCCGAAGGTGATGGTGACCGTCGAGCGGCACTCTACGCCGCTCGACAAGCCCTTGAGTGGGCGATTGAACCCACTGGGGTTCAATCGCCCTTCGATTTGGTTATGGGCACTCAGGCAAGCTCAGAAGATTGTTCGGCGCATAACCATCCGCCTGAGTTTTGAGATATTTTCGCCCTTCATGCGGGGCGACCACAACGTCAACCTCGCGACCGTTGACGCTGACGTAAAAATCCCATTCGTGGGTTTCGACAGCGCGGATTGCGCGCTCCTCGTCGAGGTACCACCGAGCGGTCTCGCTGCCGGGCGGATTTATCCCGCCGATGCCCTGTATCCGTTCGTGGGGATTTGTCCGATCGCGCTTTCGAATGCAACTAACCCTAACGCGTTGAGCCATATTGGAGATTCTTTCATAGAGCCAAAGAAACCGACTTGACCGACGCGATTCGGAGGCCCTATACAGGGTTGCCACTACCACGGTCCGCAACCGGTTCCAACGAGTGCGGATCACCGCGAAGCCGGGGTTGCGACCCCCGGTTTCGTTTCGCGGCACAGATCAGTGATGATAATTGAAGAACGCGCAGGAGTCGGCGCAACCAGAATCTTGGGTTGCGGCAAAAAAAGACTCTCACCCATTAGTTGTAATCAGCATACCTTAACCGGCGGCGATTCGCCTAGCCCCGAAACGCACGAAGGCGTGATGTGGGTTATTGCGCAGCCTCCCAATCCTCCAGCACCGCCACCATATCAGCCAGCTCCCAAAGCTTCGTGGTCACGCCCGCCGCCATCGCTGGCGTGCAACGAAGCGTCTGGTGGATGCGGACGAAGTTGTAATGCATTAGGTGGATGGCGACCGAATGCGCATGGTTCTCGGCCTTCTTTGAAAAAGCGTTCGTCAGGCGGGTGAACCGGCGATTGCCCATGCGGGTTGTCAGGTTGGCGCGCTCAACATAGCTGGTGCTGATGTGCGCCGGGTCGGGGCGCCCTTCCACCCGCTCCTTCTTGGCGCCCATGCACGGAGCCGGGCTGTAGCGACCCGGCGCAACGCCCGCATCGCCATAGATTTTGATCAACACGGCGTAGTCGATATCGGCGCCGAAGGACTGTTCCACCGCTTCCAGATAGGGCTTGTGGCCGTCGCTGGTCAGTTGCACGCGGTTCGCGAGGCGTGACGCCAGATCGCCGATGAACTCGAATGCCGCGTCGCTGTCGCGCTTCCCGACCTTAAAAGAGGGGATCAGCTTCGTATCCGCGTCGATCGCCATCCACGTCCAGATGTCGCCAGCGCCGGCCGGTGCGGCCTTGGCGGTCGGTGCGTTCTTGGCCTTGGCATAGACGAACGCCCAAATCTCATCGACTTGTAGCCGCTTGCAAGTCAGGTTCCGCATGGCGCGGTCCTGATAGTCCGAGAAAGCTTCTCCCGCGTCTTCCAGCAGTTTGACGATAGTGTTCTTGCTGGCGCCCGTGATGCGGCTGATTGCGCGCATCGACATGCCCTCAACCATCAGGCCGAGGATTTGGGCGCGATCGGTGCGGGAGAGCTTGTTCATAGGCGTGGGTATATGACCCCTTATGCTTAGCGTCAAGCATAAAAGTCACTCGACCGCGCGAAGCGTCATTCTTGAATCGACCCTGACCGGCGGCTGGACAGGTCCAGTAAGTCCCCAAATGAGACTTTCCACCTCATCCGGCGGGAAATTAAGTTGTGTTGCTATTTCGTCCTTTGTCGTTCGTTCAGCCCACAGTTGGGCAAGCACTTTTTTCCAGACCGCAGACGTCTCGCGCTCAATCCCGACTTTTTCGGCAGTTCGATATCCGCGTCTTCCCAACTCGATACAGGCAGATTTATAGCGCCAGTCACTTAATAGCCCGAGCGTATGCAGTCTGTATGCCATCGCCATTGCAGAAACACGCCATCGCTTCTTCGCTGCCAGGATGTCATCCACAGTGATGAACGAAGGCATCCGTGAGCGTACATCGGCGGCCGGCATCAGGAACGACGACCCAAAAGCATTTGCTTCCCGCTCAGCAATCGGAGAGCGTTGCGCTCCAACATGACGGTGAGCGACTAGATGGCAAAGCTCGTGGGCTGCGTCGAAGACGCTATGCTCAGCACTTTTGTAGGTGTTTAAGAAGACGTAGGGAGTCTCATCGCGCCAAAATGAAAAAGCGTCTACAGAAGCGGTTTGTTCAGAGAGAGAGAATACCTTAACCCCATTGACTTCAAGCAGCCCAATCATATTGCTGATTGGTTTTTCTCCCAATCCCCAATATTGTCGAAGTGTACGAGCGGCGACTTCCATATCCGTTTCATAACTTAGATCGATAAAATTCGGCTCGGGAAGCGAGAACTCACGACCTATCCAGTCGCCCAATTCGACACCGAGGGTGCCAGCAGCTATCGAGGCATCGCGTTCTCGCGCGCTCATCTTCGTCAAATTGCGAAAGCTAACCGCGCTTGTATCAATCTCTTCTGGATCGTCACCCTCAAAGAATTCCACAGGATAACGAAGGGCCTTTGCAAGCCGGGAGATCGTTTCGGCATCAGGGGTTTCGCCATTTTCCACTCTGGAAATCGTGACGACAGAGAGGCCGGATCGCTCAGCGAGTCCTTTCCCGTTCAGTCCTCGCCGCTTTCTCGCGAGACTGAGGCGCTTGTGATTGAACATGACTTAGCTAGCCTTGCGCAGAACCTGCGGATCAAAATCCATGGGTGTTTCGTCCTCATCGAACGAACGAGATGCACCGTCGAAATCATCTCCGCTCGACAAATAAATACGATCAATAAACGCGGAAAATGTTTGATATTTCACCACGGGGCGCGAAAGCTCGACAGCCCCTTGTTCATCGACCATCAGGTAATAAAAGGCATAAGGGGACGTAGGAGCCTCTGCAAACGCGGGAAGATCGTCAAATAGCCCCTTACCCTGACTTACTTTCTCCGCGCCGCTTCCCTTCTTCGATCTGGGCACGGGGTTATGCATATCGTTACACGCGAGATCAACGTTAACAAAGCTCAAGATCACGTTCTTTGCATCGTTGCGAACGGCTTCGATGCCGTTTGGGCGATCTTGCCTCCAATGTTCGCCAACTAACTCATCCCGAAGGCCGTATATTCCACCATGATAGGAGAATGTGCCGGCAGCGTTGGCGGCGTGATAACCCGTTGCGTCGGCAGCGGCGCCAAGCGCCATTGTCCGCACCTTCAGAAGCTTTGCCCTGGTCAGATTGAGCCGCGCCAGTTCGGGATCGACCTCCCAAGGCTCCTTTAGAATCCGCGTTAGAATTTTAGGGACGGCCACTACATGCTCCTGATAAGATTTTCACCCATACCGTAGGGTCGAAAATCTTATCAGTCAACTATTTTTTTCCCACCGCTTCGCCGCCGCCTTCCGAGCAATCTCCGCCCGCCGCTCCGGCGCCATAGCCGAGGCGCGGGCCGCTCCGCCCTTCTTCCCCATCGCCGCCGCGCCAGCGTCCTTCCCGTCGTCAACCGCGTCGGGAGCCTGGCCGGTCATGATGTCCACCATCAGCTTGCCGAGTTGGACGGGATCGCGGGGGCGGGGGGTGCGTTTGGTTGCCATGCGTGAGAGTATGCCATGATGCGGGCGGGGTTGCACGTCTGGCAGATAGGAAAGGAATCTAGCCGATTTCAAACTGACCCACTACCGGGCATGGCTGCGCGTGGCGGGAAGTCGACTGTTGCGGTATCTTTCGGCTCCGGAGGCTGATTTTCTTTTTCGGGAATGCAGAATGGCCGGCGTGCGGACTAGCCAGACACACCCGCTTCAGATCGCGGACGTGCGTGCAAGCCCCTCGCATGGGCGGATCGGGATCACGTTCTGTCCCGGCAAGCATGACAATGCCGCGGCAACCGGGGCCTGGGCGCGCGATCTTGCGGCGGATCTCGGCGTCATCAACGCATGGGGCGCGCGTCTGGTGCTGACGCTGGTCGAGCCAGCCGAACTCGTTGCGCTCAAGGTGCCCAATCTCGGCGCGGAAATCCGAGGCATGGGGCTCGATTGGCGACATTTGCCCATCGCGGATTACTCTGTTCCGGCCGAGGCATTCGAGAAGCAATGGGAGACGCATGGCCGGGACATCCGCGCGCTGCTGCGCAGCGGCGCCGATGTGCTTGTGCATTGCAAGGGCGGCCTTGGCCGGGCCGGCATGATGGCCGCCCGGCTTCTCGTCGAATTGGGCATGGCACCCGACCAGGCCATCCGGGACGTTCGCCGGGCGCGCAAAGGCGCGATCGAGACACCGGCGCAGCTCGCGCTGGTCCGGCGGACGAAAGCCATCCTCGCCCTGGATGCCCCCGGGGATCCCCTGGTCATCGACACGGCGACGATGCAGAAGGTCGGCCGGCAGATGGGAACCAATCCGGGTGGCGTCTATCAGGACGAGAACGGCCGGCGGTTCTACGTGAAGTCGCTGGAATCGCCCGCGCACGCGCGCAACGAGATCATTGCGGCGAAACTCTATCAACTGGCCGGGGCGCCGACGCTGACCTATGTGAATGCGAAGCAGCCAAACCAGATCGCGACCGATTTTATCGAGCTTGAGAAGAAGCGGATATCGCAACTCAGCGGCAACGAGCGCAGACAGGCGCAGCACTGGCTCGGTGTGCACGCATGGACAGCCAACTGGGATGCAGCCGGATTCGACGGCGATAATCAGGGCGTCGCCAAAGGGGTGGTCATAACGCTCGACGTCGGGGGCGCGATGGAGTTTCGGGCGCAGGGAGACCCGAAGGGCAAAGCCTTCGGCGCGTGCGTCCGCGAGATCGACACGCTGCGCAACGATGCCGACAATCCTCACGCGACACGGCTTTTCGGCGACATGACCGCTGCCGAGATCGATAAGGCTGTCGCAGTGGTGACGCGCATTCCCGACGCCGAGATACGGAAAGTCATCGCCGGGAATGGCGGCAGCAGCGCGCTTGCGGAAAAGATGATCGCGCGCAAGACCGATATGGCAGAGCGTTCAACCCGGGCAAACCGGTAGCTCTGCTATCGAGTTCACGGACCCTCCATTATGTGCGCGGACCGGCGATCAGTGGGACGCCGGCCGGCACCGGGGCGCTGCGCATCCAACCGGAGGCTGAAACCGGGCGCGGAGCAGACCATGGCCGCGACCGGGCATTCAACTCCGCGCAAGCGGCAGAACCGGCGGCGGATTGGCTTCCACATGCTCAAGCCAACCCTTGGTCGCCGCGAAACGGATGACCTCGACCCGACTCTTGAAGCCCAATTTTTCCATGGCCCGCGCTTTGTAGGTGTCCACCGATTTCACCGCGATCTCCAGCATGGCGGCGATGGCTTTGTTGCTGTGACCAAGTGCGGCGAGGCGCAGCACGTCGACCTCTCGGGCGCTGAGCTCCGCGATCGCGCCCGCCAGCGACTTTCCCGGCAGAAGCGCGGCTTTTCGGCCGATCGCACGACCGGCGATCGCCGGGTCCAGATAGACGTCACCGGCCGACACGGCGTGAATGCCGCGGCGAAGCTCCTCCGGGGCCGATCGCTTGAGCACATAGCCCGCAACGCCCAAAGCCAGCAGCTTGCGGAGGTAGCCGTCGTCCTCATGCACCGTCAGGATCAGGATCCGGCACGCCGGGCAGGCGGCGAGAAGTTTTCGGGAAACCTCAATGCCGTTCAGTCCGGGCATCGACAGGTCGAGGACGGCAACGTCAGGCTTCAAATCAGTAGCCCTTGCCAGCGCGGTCGGGCCGTCCCGCGCTTCGCCGACCAACTCGAGCGCAGGGTCCGCAGATACCAGCGCCTTTATTCCATCCAGTATGAGAGGATGGTCGTCGGCCACAAAAACCCGCAACCGGGCGAGAGTTGCGAGATTCATCACGCCAGCGGGATATTGATGAAGAGGGTCGTGCCCTTGCCGGGGACCGATTCGATCTCAAGCGAACCGTTTACGAGTGTCAGGCGTTCCCGCATCCCGAGCAGGCCCAGGCGCTTCGTGGGCAACTCGGAGGCCGCGGCATTGCCGGGGTCAAAGCCGCGGCCGTTGTCCTCAATGATCATGGTGACGAGCTGCTCCGTGGTGCCGAGAGCCACGCCTACCTCGGTCGCCGCTGCATGGCGTATAACATTCGTCAGCGCCTCCTGAAGGACCCTATACAGCGCCGTCTCGATCTCCGGCTGCAAACGCCTGCCCTCCAGGGTCAGGTGCAGATCAACCTGGATGCCCGTGCGCTCGCTCCAGGTTTCGGTCAGGTTCTGGATCGCGGTCTGGATGCCGAGGTCGTCCAGCACGGTGGGCCGGATCTCCCAGGCCAATCGGTTCAGATCGCGGCCAAACTCCAAGACCAGAGCCTTCAATCCGGTCAGCCGCTGGGCGAACTGTTCAACGCCGGCGGACGAATGATCGACGCCGTCGAGGCCGAGCCGCAGCAGGGCCAGAGACTGTCCCAGCGTATCGTGCAGTTCGCGGGCGACACGCATCCGTTCGGCTTCCTGATCCGCCACCGTTCGGCGCAGCACCTGCGACAGGTCAGCTTCGAGCGCAGCGCGGCGGTCGCTTTCCTCCTTCAGGGCCTCGGCGGTGGTCCGCCATTCTTCCAGCCGAAAATCCAATTGCCTGACGAGTGCTTCCTGCTCCTGCCGCGCCACCTCGCGCTCGCGCGCCATTTGTTCAATGCGCCGCAGCACGACCTCATGCAATGACATGCGGAGCCGGTGGGCAGCGTCAACCTCGATGTCCAGCCAGGGAGACGCATGCAGTTTTACGGATTCGGTCCAGGCGGCGAAACTTTGGCGGGGCGTCAGGGTTAGACCTTCCGGTCCGGCTTCCGCGGCCTTTGCCGGATTGCCGGCCCATGTCACGGCCTTGCTGATCTCCGGACGGAACCACAGGACGTAATCGCGCGGCGTCCTGGAAACGGACAGCGCAAGCAGCCCGCTGGCCACATCGGCGAAGTCACGCGCCGGCGGGTATAGCGCGGTGAGGCAGTCTGTCTGGAAAACGCCCTCGTTGACGGTCTCGTTCAGCCAGGCCACCAGCCCCTCGATCTGTTCAGGCGCCGGCGCGACGCCGCTGGCGCTGAAGCGGCCATCGGTCCATAGGCCGACGCCCGTGGCCGGGATGAAGTCCAGCAGGTTCGGCCGGTACCGGATGAGCCCGTCGGCGAGGTTGGGCTCGTGGCTCATCCGCGCCACGATCGCATCATACAGATGCGCTGAGTCCAGTTGCGCCTGAAGGCGTTCCTCGGCGATCTTCAACTCGAGGTGGGAGGAGACTATTTCGATAAACAGTTCGCACGCATCGCGCAGCCGGTGCGGCAGGTAGCGGGGCGCCGCATGATGGCACGCAACCAGGCCCCAGAGCTTGCCGCCCACTATGAGAGACAACGAAAAGGAGGCAACGACTCCCATGTTGGCCAGATACTGGCGGTGAATGGGAGAAACGCTCCGCAGCAGGCTATGGCTCAGATCGAGCGGCCGGCCGGTCAGGGGATTGAGCGGCGGGGTGATTGCGGCGGGCGCATAGCGGGCGTCGGGGATGTGCCGGATCCAGTTTGCCAGATACAGCGCCCGAGCCTGCTTCGGGATGTCGCTCGCCGGATAATGCAGGCCGAGGAACGTATCAACGTCCGGCCCCCGCGCCTCCGCCACCACCAGGCCGCTGCCATTCGGTGAGAAGCGGTACACCATGACCCGATCGAATCCGGTCGCGTTCCGCACTTCCGTCGCGAGCCCGTCACACGCCAGCTGAAGCGATCCCTGGCTTTGCACGCGGCGGACCATGGATTGAACCAGGGCCATCGCATCGTCGGGGTTCGGGTTGCGCCGCGGATCGAACTCCAGGACCGGCAATCCGTTGCTGAGGTGGGTGACGACATCGGTGGTCCCGCCGTCTTTCGTCTCGTGGACGAAAGCATGAACCGCCCGGGCCAACGGCCGATCGGCTTCGAGGAGGTCACGCAGGCGGTCCTGCTGTTGGGACGACAGGACCATCGCCACGCGTCCACCCAAAAGGGTTGTGGCTGCCGCACCCAGGAGCCCGGCCGTATCGCCGCCGGCCTGGACGATGCGCAGGCTGTCCGGGTCCAGCGTCAGCAAGGCGCCATGCGGCTGGATCGACCCCGGTATGTGGATCGGTTCGTGATCGCAATTCGTCAGGTCGGTTGCGCCGAAGTCGATTGCCGGTTCTGGCATTGTAAATGCACGGCCAAAATATTCCTGCGGTGGGCCGGAGGAAGGGTTGCGAGCGCGATATCCCCACACGATCGAGGTTTATCCCTGATCAGCGCAGCGGGCAACTCATTGGCGCCGGGCGGCCGCCGGCATGCCGAATTCAACCTGGAATCGGTTGATCTGTAGGTCAACTGACGGACAGGAAACAGATGCAAAGGCAAGTCACCTATAGAAAACTCTAAAACCGGCGCTATAAAGGCGGTCAAGGGCGCTCTTGTCGTTCGAAATAGCGGGATCCGATGACGATCCTTCCTTCAGTTCGATGCGGGTGATCCCGGGAATTGCGACGGAACGCCTTGTTGCGGGATGCCGTATTTCTCGTGTCGAAGACATGCTGAGGAAGGCAACCGATCCAGCGGACATTCGTATCATGGAATGATTGTCGATGGAGGAGAAGCAAACGTTCCACGCAACCGCTATCCCTGCGGCAGGACGGAAATGCTTTGGAGTGCCATGGTGCATGATCTGAATTGGCGGGAAGACGCAGAGGGCGCGCTCGTTGCGGCCATTGGGTGCCGCAGCGTTGGTGTACAGCCAGCCGGGATGCGACTCTTTGGAACGCTGAAGTAACCCGGCTTTTCACGTCATGGGCGCTGCCGGGAAGGCGATGCAAGCCGGGCACGGGATTTGCCCGAATTTGATCGACGGACACAGAGGATGCACAGCATGAACCAGGGGTATTCAGAAACGATGACCGACGACGGCGTCGGCGTTCAGCAGCAGGATGCCGCATGGCTGACACCGCGCGACAAGCAGATCGGCTCCCACATCCGGCGGCGGCGCGTACAGATGGGAATGTCGCGGTCGAGGCTGGCCCTGGCCTTGGGCATCAGCGAGAATCAGGTCGAGGCTTATGAGCTGGGCCGGATCTGGCTTGGCGCGACGCGTTTGTTCAAGATCGCCGATATTCTCGGTGTCGATCTTGCTTTTTTCTATGCGGAGATACCTGGCGGCGCGGCGCGTGATCCCGGGGCCGCCGGGCAGGCAGCCGGCATCGCCGGCGACCCCTGTTTGGTTGCCGTCGAAGGAGGCCGCTACTTCGGCGGCGCCAGGGGCTGAACGAATCGGTTGCCGCCGGGATGCGGCAGCCGGTGCAGCCGGGAATAACGGTCAGGACGAACTTTCCGCAGTCCGAATTGACGGCCCCGCTCGATACCGCACGGATGGCGCTGTCGATGATCAACCTGGCCCTGACCGACGGTGGCGAGGGCACGGACGAGAAATAATCATGCGCCGATAGTCGCATCGGGTTTCTACCCGGAGACGTCATCGCAGCGTGGATTCGCCGCTCTCCGGGTTGCGTGCGGTGCGCGCCGGCCGGTCTCGCACACGCAGGATGACGGGTCCGGTCAGGGGGATTTTGCCGCCCTTGACGCGTTGCCGGCTGGCGACCGCCGCGAAATCGTCCAGGACGGCTTCGGTGGCCTTTTCAGACAGGTCAGGCCGCTCCGCCAGTCCGGCGGCGATATGATCAGGCGTGATGGCGGTTTGCGGCGCGGCCTTTGCCGGAACCGCCTTCTTGCCCGCGGACACCCCCGTCTACGGCAGTGTCAGCAGGACGTTTCGCCGGCACTGGGCTGAGCAGACGGTGGTCCGGCCTGAAGAGCCGCAGCCGCGGCAGCGCCTGCCACGGTTCGGCGGTCACCAGGGCCCGGATGGCCGCCCCCGCCGGAGGGAGTCCGAAGGACCGTAAAGAATTAATGTCAGACACTCACTTTTTCGTTGATCGCCTTCGGGTGAGAAGTGCATCTTCCCGCTCGTGGACGGCGCCTGGCGCTTTCTGCTTCTTTGTTCGGACGTTTCCTCCCCCAAACTTCAGGCGGCGTCTCTCCTCCTCGGCGCCGCCAGCCTTTTCTCCGCCGCTACTGCGGCCCGCCGGCTATTTTTCGGAGGCTACCATGAGCCTGATGAGCGCCCGCCGGGTCATCCACAATCCGGCCAACTATAGTGCGAGTCTCGTGCAGGAAGCAGCCGCACAGTTGTTCGACAGTATTCACGCCACCTTGGACGATATCCGGGATGCGTCCCGGGCGCTTGCCGAGCTTGTCAGGTAACGCCGGCATAGACTCCCGGGACCCGGCGGTCGCCCTGTCGCCTGCCCGGCGGGCAGGATCGCCGCAGCAGATCGCGCTGGCCCGGCAAGTAGATGCCGCACCGGCGCATCATGCTTTGCGCCTCGCGCCTGCAGCACTCCGTCACGGGTGAGGGCGCACGGCATCACGGCGTTATCGCATTGAAGCCATCGATCGTGCCCGGGCCTTGCGGTGTCGGAGACCCCGGCCGTCTCACGCCCCCTCTCGTTCCGAAGACGCCGATCGGCCGCAGCGCCTGCTGCCATTGGCGGGCGCCAGCCGCAGCGGCGCGGCGCTCAGTTCGACGCTTAAGATTATAATTGTGTAATCAAAATCAAATATGATAAGGGAACGCTGAGATAATCAGATATTGAACCGTGACCCCATTCGGCCGCCCTCTGCCAGCACCTCCGACGGCCCTCCTGATCGCCGTCTCGCGGCTGCTACGGCCGTTGGTGCGGCTCATGCTGCGCAGCGGCGTCACGTTCCCCGTGCTGACGGACGCGCTGCGCCGCCTGTTCGTGGACGTGGCAGCGACCGACATTCTGCGGCGGACGGCGGAGCAAACCGATAGCCGCATCAGCCTGCTGACCGGGGTCAATCGCAAACTCGTCAAACAATACAGAGAGATGCAGCCCGACGATACGGCCGCCCCCAAGGTTGTGACAGTCACAAGTGAAATTATTGCCCGCTGGCGAGGCTCGCCGCCGTTCGCGGATGACGCCGGCCAACCGAGGCCGTTGCCGCGCACAGGCGAACCCGGGGACGCCGGGCCATCGTTCGATGCGCTGGTCCGTTCCGTCACAACCGACATACGCTCACGTGCCGTTCTGGACGACTGGCTCAGCCAGGGGATTGTTCAGTTGGCACAGCCGGACCTGGTCGTGCTGAACGTCGATGCCTTCGTTCCGCGGCCGGGTGCCGGGGAACAATTGTTCTACTTCGCCAGAAACCTGCAAGACCATATCGCGGCGGCCGTTGCGAATATCAGCGCCGCCGAAGCTGCGCCGTTCCTTGACCGAAGCGTCCATTACGACGGGCTGACGCCGGCGCAGGCCCGTGAACTCGAAGCATTCGCGCGCGCAGCGGCGATGCGGGCTTTGCTCGAAGTCAACCGAAAAGCCCGGGAGCTGGTCGAAGCCGATCCGTCCCCGGCCGCCGATACCCCGGTTCGGGTCAATTTCGGGACCTTCGTCTTCACCGAAAGCGAATCACCTGCCGGTGCACAGCCGGGCGAGGCCCGGATGCCGGCCGCCGGAGGAGCGGAATGAAATATTTTGGCGCGCTTCTGGTGCTGCTGACACTGGCATGCTGTGCCGGCCCTCAGCCCGAGCCGCCCGATGAGGCCATCGTTTTCGAGCCGGGCGCGGTCTGCCGCGTCGGCCATGACGGCGGACCCGGCATAGCGGACCGCGGCATCGGCGGCACGGGTGGTCCAGCCCGAACCCGAACCTCCGATCGCGGCATCGGCGGCACCGGCATTTTCGGCGTCGTGACCGGCTTCGCTTCGGTCTGCGTCGATGGGCTGGAGGTCCGGCTCGACAAGAACCTTCCCGTAACCGTCAACGGCGCCGCGGCAACGGCGAAGCAGCTCAGGGCCGGCCAGGTGGTCGCTATCGAAGCCGGAGGGCAGGAGACCGCGGCACACTCCGTCGACCAGGTGAGGATGATATCGGTCCGCTATGAGGTGTCAGGGCCGATCGAGGCGGTCGAAACCGCCGCGGGCGCCATTGTGGTGGCCGGCCAGCGCGTGATGCTGCTGCCCACAACCTGGATGGCAGGCCGCTTCGCCCCGGGCGATTGGACCACTGTCAGTGGTCTGCGGCAGCCCGACGGGACCGTAATGGCCAGCCGGCTGGACCGTGGACGGGTCGGCATGTTGTTCGTGCGCGGCCGGATCGTCCAGGAAGGCGATACGACCCGGATCGGCGGTCTGGTGCTGCACGGACCTCCTGTCACCATCGTGAAGGCGGGGGCGTTCGTCTCGATCGCAGGCAGGTATGTGGACCGAGCCGCCGAAGTGAGGTCGATTGACGCGGATCCTCTGTCGGAAAATCCGGCGGGATATTTCGGAGATTCGGCGCGCCAGGTCATCCTGCAGGCGTTCGTTCGCGTCCATCGCGGGATGGTGTGGCTGAATAACGGCCGCAGTTTCCAGGCCGGTGCGGGCGTGCAAGGCAAAGGCAGCGTCTATCGCAACGCCGTCGTCCGGCTGGAACGAACGGCCTCAGGCGCGTTCATCGCCACGGAGTTGCACTATACCGCTTATCGCGCCCAGCCCGCGGATGCGCCGGCGCGGAGCAAAGGACATGGAGCCGGCGACCTCGTGTTGCCGCCGGAGGCCCCGCCCGGACCGCCAACGGACACACCGCCTCCTGATCTGCCCGACGTAAACAACGGCATCAACGACGCGCCGGATATTTTTCCGTATCCGTCACCCGGCGAGGCTGTCATTTCAAATGCCGCGGGGGCCCGGGGCGGGTCATCCGGCAGCCGCCTGTCTGTCCGCGACCGGAATTACACGCTGCCGGTCCGCGTAACCGCCGCCCTCGACTGAACCGGCTACAGGCTCTGCGCTGAAGCCGCCGGGCCGCGCCAACGTTGGTGACACAGGAACGTGTCACCGCGGCGCCAACCTCGTTTGCACGCACACCGATCGGTTGCCGGCTTCAGCGTCCGCGGCACCGGGGCCGCGCCGGGTCTCGCGGCTAGGAGCCGATGGCGGTTTTGCCAAACCGGACGACGCGGTGCGGCAACTCCATGCTTGCCACGGTGCCGCCGGCACTCTCCATCCGCAAGGTTCCGCCATGCCGTTCGGCAAAGCCCTGCGCCAGGGAAAGGCCTTCACCGGTACGCGGCGTGCCGGAAAAGCCCCAGCCGTCGTCGGTTACACTGAGGAGCGTCATTCCGCCTTCGCTCACCAGCCGCACGGATATCCGGCCGCCCGGGCGGTCTTTCAGGCCGTGTTTGACCGCGTTGCCGATGAGTTCGTTGGCGCCGCGGATGACGGCTTCGCGCAAGGCGGGGGGGCAGGTGCCGCGCACCGACACGCCGATGCGAATGACCTGTTCGGCGCCCCGCATCATCTCGACGATGCCTCCGCCAAGCTGGCGCAGCCGATCGGCCATCGAACCGGGGGCCTCGGTCAGGCCGAACAGCGCGTTCGAGATCGTGGCCGACAGGCCGATGCGGTATTCGAGCTCGCGCGCGAACCTTTCCGCAGCCGGCGTGTCGCACATGCCGGATCGTTCCGTTATCAGCGCCATAATCCGTTGCAGCGTGTTCTTGGTGTGATGACGCAGTTGGCGCAGGTCGATCTCTTGCGCCGAAGGGTCGTTCCGAACCGCGTCATTCGGGAGCGGCGCGGCGAAATCCGGTTGACCCGACGGGATGACCGCAAAGCGACGCGTTGTTCGGGCGGAGCCGGCGGCGTGTGACATAATGCGTTGCCTCTCGTTCCAGATTGGCGGCAGGCGAGGCCCGCCGGCTTGTAACGTCCGGCGACAGAGCCACCATCCCGCCCGAGCCGCCAGAGAATGAGGGTCCCGGCGCCCGATCTATGTCGGATCGTATGTGGGAAAATTTCCCACGTCAAACGGTTTCTTGCTGCGCCGATGCTGAGGTCCGGCGGAAGCCCGAATGGTCAGACCGAGGGGCGTATCGGATACGCGAATCCCGGTATATGAGATTCATACGGAAATGCGTCTACAAACCCTTCAAGCGCGACCGCATATGCCGTCTCGATATACGCTTATGCAGTCGGGCTGGACCCGGGCGGCCGTCACCCGGGCGATGGCGGCGCCGGTTGCGAAACATGGCCGCGCTCTCGAACGACCAGGACCGCGAAGCGGACCGCCGCTGCCGCCCCGGGATCATTCGAGGTGCCGCTGCGGTTCGCGGCGATCTCGGCGTCGCCAGGCGCGGGCTGCGGACACCGCTCCCCATAGGCGGCACATGCCCGCCCGGCCTCGTTTGTGCCAATCCTTTCGACGTAGAATAATTCCACGCTGTTTTGTATGTTGTTCGCATTCCTCAATGGGAGGCGCCTCATGGGCTTCACGAGCTTCATTCGCGGCCGGGCCACAAGCCTGCCTCCCTTCCGCGGCCACAAGCCCAAGGCGTTCTGCCCGCGGATCGCGAGATGTGGAATTGCCATTGCGGTCCAAGCGGCGCCAGTCGGTTGGCGGCCCGGCCCGTTGCCGTCCCGGCATCCGCCTGACCGGCCTGTGTCGAGGACCGTGTTTCCCGGTCTGATCGTTGGCGCCGCGCAGGACTCACCATGCTGACCGGGGGCGCCCGATGAGAAAACTGCCGGCTTATGGCGCTCTCCTCGCCTGTCTCGCGGCCGGCGTGCCCGCCGCCCGGGCGGCGGGGATAGACTGCGGCAAGGCCCGCTCGCCTGCCGAGAAAGCCATCTGCGCCAGTCCGGAACTGCTCGCGCTCGATCGGCAGGTCGCCGCGGCCTATGCCGATGCGCTCGCGCGACGGCCGCAGCAGAAGGACGCCATGCGGCAGGATCTGATCCGTTGGCTGAAGCAGCGCGACACGGCGTGCGCCCTGCCGGCCGCGGACATCGCGCCGTGTCTGACAAGCCAGCTGACCGCGCGCCTGGCCGATCTGGCTCCTGTCGCGACACCGCCCCCGGCAACACCGCCGGGCGCGACCGCCCCGGGCGGCGCGCCACCCGCCGAAGCACTGCGAACCGCCGCCCCGGCCGCGCCTCCGGCCGACCCGCCGATACCCCCGAATGTCACGCCACAAGGCGCCGCCACGCTCGACCAGACGCAACTGGCCGCGGCGGAGCACGCCGAGACGATGCTCCGAGTCACCAGCGCCGGGCGGTTCGCCATCGCCGCCAAAAGCGCTTCGGGCGCGGCGATCCAGCTCATCGACATTCTGACGGGACCCGGCGGAATCGCCGGCATTGCGGGAGCGCAGGACGGGCGTCTGGACGCGCTGCTGGACGTAGGCGTCTACAAGCTGCGCGTCACCTCGGAGCGGGCTGCCGCCGGGGCCGTGTTCCTAGGCGTCACGCCGTTTCACGACGCGGCACCGCCTGCCGCCTTGCCGCAGCCGGGCTTCCCGCTGGCGGCGGCGTTGCGCGACGGCGAGCAGCGGGCGTTCTGGCTGACGGTGCCCCCCGACGGCAGCGTGCGCATCGAGGCGGCCGGGCGCGCCCTCGGCGATCTGCGCCTCTGGCGGGACGGCCGGGAACTGACCGCGCTGGAGCCCGCGGCGATGCGCGTCGAACCGGTCTCCGGCCATCCGCTGACCGATCTCCGCCTGGAAGGCAAGGTCGAGCCGGGAACCTATCTGGCGGTCGCCTATGGCGGCCCGCCGCTTGCCTGGACCGACAACGACCCGGACCAGACCTTCCTTTTGCGCTGCGGCGCATCTCCGGCGCTGGCCGAGGGCCGGGCCGGCGGTCCGATGGGGCCGTTCGGCAGCGAGGTTTTCGACCTGCCCGCCGCGACCGGGCTGGTCCGGCTGAGCCTGCCGGCGTCCGCGGCGGCTGAACTGCGGGCCGGCGACTCCGTCGCCACGCTTTCCCGCGGCAGTCGCGAACCGACGGTCCATCTGGCGGTCAGGCCCGGGAAAACGCCCACGGTCGAACTCCGCGCCGCGGCGGGACAGCCATTCACGCTTCAGGCGCTCGAACAGCCGGCCGCCACCGTCATCAACCGGCCCGGAACGTATTGGGTCTCCGCCGTGGTCAACGGCGCGGGGGGCGACGAAGTGCCCGCCGGCGTTCTGCTGCAACGCAGCGAAAGCGCTGATAAGCCGCCCCGCATCGTGGCCGGCTCGGTACCGCGCGTCGGCCCCGGCGCGGCCTGGCATGCGCGTTTCAACCTGCGCGGCCCGACGACCCTGCTGGTGGAGAACACCGCCGCGGGCGAGCTGGCCGTCCGAAGTTCGGGTGTCTCCGTCACCCAGCGCGGCCAGCCCGGCGTCTACGACCTCGCCGCCGACTACTACGGACTGAACCTGACGCCCGTCGACGGGGCGCTGGGCAGCCTGGACCTCGTGGCCGGACCGCCCGGCGCCGCCGCGCCGCCGGTAGCGGCATGGCCGCCCGATCCTGTCGTGCCGTTCGGGGTGCAGACGCTTGGACCGGGGCAGTCGCTTCAGGTCCTGGGTCCGTCCGCGCCGGGGGTCCAACTCGGCTTGTCGGCCCGGCGCGTGCCGGTTGCGCTGGCCGAGGGGCCGCTGACCGTTACTCAGGCGGTTGGAAGCACCCTGGCGATCCCGGTAACCCTCGCCGCGGGCGGCACCCTGGCGGTCAGCGAAATCGGCGGCGGGCCGATCGGCTTTGGGCTGCAGGAGACGAGCGGGGGTGCGAGCAATGTCGTGTTGCCGCTCGCGGACCATCCCCGCACGATCGTCCTGGCCTGGCGGCGCTCGATCAGTCCCATCCCCATCGCCGCCCCGCTTCCGCCCGGCACCGGCGTCGCATTGCAACCGGGTCGGCCGGCCAGCCTCGACCTGATGCGGGACGAGAGCCGCGGCTTTGCCCTGACGCTGCCGCAAGGCGGCTTGTACCGGGTGGAGACGCTCGGCCGCCTGCGCACCGCGGGACGGATCGCCACGGCCTTCATCCCGCGCCTGCAGGACGCGGAGGCGAATGGCGTCGGCCAGAATATGCTGATCCAGCAGGTGCTGCGCGCCGGAGCCTACCGGGTGGACGTTACTGCCCTGGAATCGGCCGGGCATCTCGCCGTGTCGGTCACCCCGGCGCCGGTGCTGTTCGGCGCGGCGCTGTCGCCCGGCGGCAGTGTGCGCGCCAGCCTGCCGGCCGGATCGGCGATCAGCTTCCCGCTCGCGATTGCCGAACCGAACCGGCGCTATCGTCTCGATGTCCCCGCGCTCGGCACCCCATGGCAGGGCCGCATCGAGGATGCGCAGGGCTGGCCGATGACCGTGGCGGGTCCGCTGGACGGCATCACCCCGGCGCTACCGCCCGGAGACTATCGCCTGGTCGTCTCGCCGGCCTCGGCCGATCGGCAGGTGGTGGCAAGGCTGACTGAAATGGCCGCCGCGCCGGAGATTACCGGCCACGGGCCGCATCGGCTGCCGTTCGAAGCCCCGCAAACCGCCGTCTGGCGGGAGCCGGAAGCGCGGGACCAGCCGCGGACCCCGGACGCCTGGAGCTTCGACCTGGCCGGTCCGGCGGGGGTCGCGCTGGACCTCGGCGACGGCATGACAGGCGAGCTGCACCGCGCCGGAGAGACGGCATCGATCGCGCGCATCACGGGCCACTACGCGGGGAAGCTTGAGGCGGGACAGTATCGGCTGGATGCCGCCAGCCTCGGGCGCAACGACCGTCTGGCATACACCATCGCCCTGACCAGCCCGGCGTTGCAGCCCGGCGTGCCGCGAACCGTCGCGCTGCCGTCCACCACCGGTTTCGCGATCGCCGAGGCGCGGGTGGTCAGCCTGACCAGCTTCGGCAACACCCCGGTGAAGGCAGTGCTCCGCCGCGACGACGGCAGCGTGGTCGCCCGCATCGGCGCGCGGGCGGACGACTGGAACATCGCCGCATCCCGGCTTTTGCCGGCCGGCCGCTACCGGCTCGACCTCGCCGCCGCCAGTCCGCCGGGTCTGTCGGCGGTCAGCCGGAGCACGCCCGCCGCGACGGATCAGGACGCCAGCGACAAGGGTGGCGAAGAAAATGAGTCCGAACCCGAGGCTGGCCAGCCGCCTGCGCCGCCCGACAATGACCAGTCCGACGCGGCGAAGCCGGCGGATGACGCCCCCGCCGCGGGTAGCCCGTCCACTGAATTGCGCCTGGCACTGCCCGAGGCACTGCCGGCCGTCGCCGCGCCGGCCCGGACGACGGAACTGACCGGGGCCGGCGTCCATGTCCTGACCCTGGACCAGCCGGCGCCCGGCAAGCTGCTGGTGGCGCAGGCGGCGTCCGGCGCGTCGCTCGTGCTGGCGCTGGAACGCCGCACGGCCGGCGGCTGGCAGGTCGTGGCCCTGGACGAGAGCACCGCGCCCATCGTCGCCAGCCCGGCGGACGCCGATCAGGCGCCGTGGAGGGTCGAGGTGTGGACCGTGGATGGAGGCGCGCAATCGATCCGCGTCGCCGCGCGCGGTTTGGACGTTGCGCCCCAGCCGGCGGGCAGCGTGGCGCTGGCGGCGCTCGAGGACATGCCCGCTGCCGTGGCAGTCGCGCACGTCGCGCTCGATTCGGCGGCTCCGGTGTCGATCGAAGCGGCACCCGGCCTGCTGGCCGGCGGCTGGGCGGGTCAGCCGCTGGCGCCGCTGAACGGGCCGGTGTTGCCGCAAGCGCGCGATGTCTGGCTGCTCGGACATGAAGCGGGGACGGCGACAGTGGCGGCGCTGCCCTTGAGCGGAGTCCAGGCCATGATCGTGCCGCCGGGGCAGGTGGCGCAGCTTGGCGCGGTCACGCCGCCGGCAGGCCCCGCGGCAGCGCCGCCGGCAGGCCATGTGGCGATCTGGCGCGCGGAGGGCGGGTTCGCGCAGCCCGGCCTGGGCGCCGCCGCCGGCATCGCCACATTCTCCGCCGTCGCCCTGGCCGATCGGCCGGTCGTGTTGCGGAATGCGTCCGGCGATGGGCCGCTGCGGGTGACGCTGACGCGGCTGGACCTGGAACTCCTGCCTGCCCGAACGCTCGATGCGGCGCTGCAAACCACTCTGCCGCCCGGTTCGGCCCTGCCGCTCAGGTTGCCCGGCGGTGACAAGGTTTTGCAGGCCGATATGGGGGCCGAGGTGGCGGCGTTTGCCGGGCAGGCCGCGGTTTGGGCGGGCGCGGCACCGGTTTCGCGCTCGCTGCCGGGCGGCTGTACGGACATCCTGCTGGTCAACGCGGGCCGCGCCGCCGCGCCGGCAAGCCTGGCCTGGCAGCCTGCGCCGCCTGCCGCGCCGCTGCGAGCGGGCAGCGTGCTCAAGCGCTTCTTCGGCGCCGGCGGATCGTTCGAACTGCCGTTCGACGCGGCGGCCGGCGCCCGTCTGGTCAGCGCGGGCGACGCGAGCCTGACCGCGATCGCGGCGGACGGCGCGGTCCGCCGCGGCCAGGATATCGTGCTCTCCGGCACCGGGCGGGTGGTGGTTGAGCATGGGACAGGGCCGATCGCGGTTTGGCTCGCGGCCGATGGCGTGTCGCCGTGGCCGGATGCCGCCGTGCAACAGGTCAGGCCGCCGGCACGGTTGGCGCTGGCCGGTGCCGCGATGGCGCTGGGACTGAACCAGGACTCGCCAAGCCTGCTGCATGTCAGCACCACCGCTCCGGTTCTGGCGGCTCTGGTGCAGGCTGGGCGAACCGACCCTCCGCGGCTGTTCCCGGCCGGCGCGGAGTTGCATGTCATGCTCGCGGCCGGTGCGGCGGAACTGCGGCTTTATCCGCCGTCGGACGGTCCGTTGACCGGCAGCCTGATGCTGTCCGCCGAACCCGTCACGCCCATCGGCGAGGGGCTGGGCGCCCCGGTCAGCGTCGCCCCTGGCCGATCGGCGGTGTTCGCCTTCAGCCTTGCCAAGGCGGCGACCATCGGCGTCGGGGTGCGGGCGGACCCGGACCGCGCCTCTGTGCGGCTGCTCGACGCGTCCGGGGCGGTGCTCGGGGAGGGCGTGGCGCAACTGCGCGCGCTGCGGGCCGGGCAATACCTGATCGAGGCGCGGGTGCCGCCGGACTCCGCGCCGGCAATCCTGCGTCCCGCCGTCATCGGCATCACCCCGCGCGGATCGGGACCGCCGCCGGACGTGGCGCAGAAGTATCTCGAACTGGTTGGGCTGAAGCCCGCGCAAGGAACGACGCCATGACGCTGTTGCGGCTGCTGCCAATCCTCCTGCTGCTATGCGCGACGGCCCGGGCGCAGGTGCCGCCGCAGCTCGATCGGCTGCAACGGGCCGATGGCACGCATGTCGTGCCGGACCATTTCCTGCGCCGTTGGGACCCGGTGACGATCCTGTTCGATGCCGCCCGCGGACCCGCCGAGGGCGGCCCCGAAGATGCGCCCGATCGCCTGGTGTCGCTGAACCCGCCGAAGCCGGGCGCGTGGACCTGGCTCGGCCCGAAGACACTGCAATTCCGCCCCGCCGAACCCTGGGAGCCGTTGCGGCGAGAGGTGGTGACGCTGGATGGCACCGCGACGACGCTGGTGCCGCTGCTGCCGGTGCCCACCGCCACGGGGCCGGCCAACAGCGACACCGGCACCGCCGATCTCGACACGATCGCACTGCAATTCGACCAGCCGGTCGAAATCGATGCCCTCGCGCGGCTGCTCACCATCGAGCTACGAGCCCAGGCCGCCATGGGTGGCGAGCCATCGCAGGTGCTGACGGCGACGGATTTCACCCTGCGTCCGTTGGAACGGAGCGGCCGTGGCGACAAGCAAACCATTGTCGTGACGCTGCGGCAGCCGATCCCGGACGGCCAGGTCGCGACGTTGCGGCTGCGCCTGTCGGACGAGCCAGGCCTGGATGACCCGATCTTCGATCTGCCGATCAAGAGCGCCCTGCCGTTCAAGCTGCGCTACGCGCAATGCAACCCCGGATTCTACTGGAACATGGCGGTCGACACCATCGCGCACTGCCATCCTGTCCGCGATACTCCCGCCCCGCGCGGCATCACCCTACAGTTCACCGCCGTGCCTGAGATGCCCGACATCGTCAAGGCGCGCGACATCCTGCGCGTCACGCCGCCGGTCGACGGCATGAACGTGAGCGTGGGCATCGGCGGTGACAAAGAGCTGCGGATCACCGGTCACTTCGCCGCCGACCAGGTCTACAGCCTCCAGGTCGCCGCCGGAGCCCTGCATGATGC
Organism: uncultured Rhodopila sp.; assembly: GCA_903851415.1. Lineage (GTDB taxonomy): Bacteria > Pseudomonadota > Alphaproteobacteria > Acetobacterales > Acetobacteraceae > Rhodopila. Next base: position 36,838 of record CAINOE010000022.1, read on the forward strand.
GCGCGGCCGGTCTCTGTCTGAAGCAATCACCTGGCGCTTCAATTTCGAGGCTGACGTACCGGCGCTGGATTGGGACGTGCCGCAAGGCATCGTCGAACGGCTCGGGCCGCAGATGGTCCCGCTGCGCGGCCGCGGCTATGACCGCGCCGACATCCGCGTGTATCCCATCGATCCGCTCAGCCGCGACTTCTGGCCGTTCCCGCGCGCCGGCCTCACGACAAACGACGACACCGCGCCGCCGCTGCCGGGCAACGAGCCACCCCACTACACCGACTCGCAGCCGATCGGCGGCGACGCCATGGCGGTTCGGATCGGCGCGCTGGGATCGCCGGCCGCCAGCGAACTGATGACCCTGCCGATCCACCGCGGCGGCGAGAATGCCAAGTTCGGGATTGATCTGGCGCCGGTGCTCGCGCGCGTCGCCGGAGCTCAGGCGCCCGGGACCTACCTGGTCGGACTGCGCGCGGTGGACGGACGCACCCGCCAATGGGCGCGGCTGCAGGTGACCGACCTGTCGCTGAGCACCGTCGATGAGGCGAGCCATGTTCGCTTCGTGGTCACCTCGCTCGCGACCGCGCAGCCCATCGGCGGGGCCGAGATCCGGCTGGAGGGGCTGCGCGACGGGCATTTCGTCAGCCTCGCCCGGGGCGTCAGCGAGGCGGATGGAAGCTGGACCCTGGCCGCGCCGATTGCCCTCGGCCTGGACCGCGAGGAGTCGCAGATCCGCCGCATCGTGGTGGTGAAGGCGACCGACACGCTGGTGCTGGAGCCTCGCCGCGGCCCGCAGCAATACAGCGCCGAGGCCTGGACCAGGCCGGAGGAGCCGTGGCTCGGCTGGACGACGGACAAGGACCAGTCCGGCCGCCGTCCGGTCGCACAGACGCTGTGCCATGTCTTCACCGAGCGGCCGATCTACCGGCCGGAGGAACCCGTGCTGATCGCCGGCATCGTGCGGCGCTACCAGGCGGGCGCGCTGACTTATGCCTCTGGCACCGGACAGGTCCTGGTGACCGGACCCGGCGAACAGGAATGGCGGCTGCCCGTCACCTTGGACGAAATCGGCGGCTTCCATGTGAAGTTCGACCAGAAGACCGAGGCGACCGGCGACTACGCCATCGAGTACCAGCCTAAGGACGGCCACGGCTGCGGCGCCGTGACAGTGAAGAAGGAGGCGTATCGCCTGCCGACGTTCGAGGTGGTGCTGAACGGCCCGGCTCATACGCCGCTCGATGCGCCGTTCCAGGTCGATCTGCTGGCCCGTTTCTTCGCCGGGGGCTTGCTCAGCGACCGTCCGATCACCTGGCGGGTGACGCAGTATCCGTATGTTTGGGCGCCCCCCGGCCGCGAGGGTTTTCTGTTCTCCTCGGACAGCCGGTTCTCCGGCGACAGCAACTTCCGCACCACGCCGGTGCTGAGCCGCGAGACCAAGACCGACGCCGGCGGTTCGGCGCAGTTGACGCTGGACCCGACGATCGAGCCGACGGCGCAGCCGCGGCAGTACCTGGTCGAGGCTACGGTCACCGGCGACGACGACATCCAGGTCCGCGGGGTGCAGCGGGTAACCGCACTGCCGCCGTTTGTCCTGGGCGTGAAAGTGCCCCGCTACCTGCCCCGGGTGGGGGCAATCGATCCGGAGATCCTGGCGCTGGACGGCGACGGCAAGCCGTTGGCCGGGTTGGCGATGACGGTGAAGCTGATCCACCGCCAGTGGAACTCGGTCCTGCAGGCCAGCGACTTCGCGCAAGGCTCGGCCAAGTACCAGACCCAGGTGATCGACGAGACGGTCGAGGAGCGGCATGTCAGCAGCACCGCGGAGGCGCTGGCGCAGCATTTCGCCGTCCCGGAGGCCGGCGTCTACCTGGTCGAAGTGACCGCCTCGGACAAAATCGGACGCACCCAGACGGTGCGGGTCGACCTGTTCATGGCCGGCGATACCCCCGTGACCTGGCAGCACCCGCCTGCCGAGACGGTGACCGTCAGCACCGGCAAGGACCGCTACGATCCGGGCGAGACCGCGACCTTGCTGATCCAAAGCCCGTTCCAGACCGCCCGCGCGCTGGCGATCACGGAGGAACCGGAGGGACGGTTCCGCTATGACTGGGTGGACATCGCCAATGGCTTCGGGCGCTACGACGTGCCGGTGCGCAAGCAGCAGGTGCCGCGGCTGGCGGTGCATTTCCTGCTGATGCGCGGGCGGCTGGCGACTCCGCCGGGGCCGATGGCGCCGTTCGACCAGGGCAAGCCGGTGACCCTGGCGGCCACCAAATGGGTCAACGTCAACCCGACCGACAACCGGGTGATGGTCACCTTGGAGGCGCCGGAGCAGGCCCGCCCGGCGCAGGAGTTCGACCTGGTGCTGCATCTGGCGGACCCGGCCGGCCACCCGCTGGCGGGCGAGGCAACAGTGTGGATGGTGGACCAGGCGGTGCTCTCGCTGGCCAGGGAGCAGCCGCTGGACCCGATCCCCGCCTTCATCGTCGATCGGCCCACCAGGATGGCGGCACGCGACACGCGATCGATGGCGTTCGGCGTGATCCCGCTCAACGAGGCGCCGGGCGGCGATGAGGCGGGCGATTTCGGCATGGAGAACATCTCCGTCCGCAAGAATTTCACCCCGGTGCCGCTGTATGTGCCCCGGGTGAAGGTGGGCGCGGACGGGACGGCGCGGGTGCATGTGAAGCTGCCCGATTCGCTGACGGTGTTCATGCTGCGCGCCAAGGCGGTCAGCGGGCCGGACCGGTTCGGCTTCGGCGCCGGACAGATGAAAATCCGCCAGCCGGTGGTGGCGCAGCCGGCGCTGCCGCGGTTCGTGCGTCCCGGCGACGTGTTCACCGCGGGCCTCATCGGCCGCATCGTCGAAGGGCCGGGCGGAGCGGGCACGGCGGCGATATCGCTGGATCATCTGACCGTGCAGGGGACTCCGCAGCTTGCCGTGAACTGGGACGGCCAGCGCCCGGCCCGCACCGACTACACCGTCAGCGTGCCGGAACCGGCGGCCGGGACGACGACAGCGCGGGTGCGGTTCCTGCTGCAACGAACGGCGGACCGTGCGAGCGACGCGGTGCAGATCGACTTGCCGATCGAGCCGGACCGTCCGGCGGTGCACCGGCGCGAGCTGCTGGCGATCGGTCCGAACGGCGGGTTGGATGTTCCCGCGCTGGCGGAACCGGCGCGTCCGGCGAGCTATGCGCGCACCGTCACGCTCGCCACGGACCCGGCAGTGCTGAAGCTGATCGCCGGGGCTGGCTTCCTGACGCGGCCGGCGGTGGGCGGAACCGAGCAGCGCATGGCGCTGGCTCAGGCGGAGCTGGCACTGATGCCGTTCACGCCGATACTCGATGCGGCCGGGCTGCGCGATCGGCTGGCCGGCGACGTCGCCCTGGCATTGGCGGCCATGAAGCAGACAACCGACGACAACGGCCTGGTGGCGTTCTTCCCGCATGGCGATGGGTGCGTGTGGCTGACCGCCAGCGGCTACCGGTTGATGGTGGCCGCGGCCCGGCTCGGTTTGCCGGTGGACAAGCCCACGATGGAGCGGATGGCGAAGGTGCTGACCGCGGCACTGCGCAGCGACTACCCGCATCTGCTCAGCCGCGAGGAGACTTATGAGCGGATCACCGCACTGATCGCTCTGGCCGACGGCGGACAGGCGTCCCCGGAATACGCCGGGGAGCTGGCCCGGCGGGCTCCGGTCCTGCGCACCGGCGGCCTGGCGGACGTCGCCAACGTGCTGGCGCGCCTGCCGGATGGCGACAGCCGCCTGCTGGCAAACGTGCTGGAGACTTTGTGGACGCGGGTGAATCTGCTCGCGCGCGAGGGCAAGCCTGTCTATGCCGGGCTGGCCGATACCGGCGGCAGTGCGCAGATCCTGCCGTCCGAGGCGCGCAGCCTGGCAGAAGTGACCGAGGCGGTGGCAACGGCCACCCCCGATGATCCGCGCCTGATGGTTCTGCGCACCGGACTGCTGGGATTGGCTGACGGCCAGGGCTGGGGCAGCACCAACGCCACGGCCGCCGCCCTGCGCGCGCTGGCCGCGGCGTGGCGCGCGCCGGACGCGCCGGTGTCGGCAACGATCGCGATGCCGTCCGGGCCGGTGACCGGGACACTGGACAAGACGCATCCGCTGCTTCAGGCAACCAGCGGTTCGCCAGGGGCTGTCCATGTGCAGGCGCGGGCGGGACTCGCCGTGCTGGCGGGGACCGACTACGTCCCTGCCGAACCGGGCGCCGCCGCCCGGCCTGACCAGCATGGTTTCGCGCTGACCCGGACGCTGTTCCGCGTTCCCGCCGCGCAAGGTGCGGCGCAACCGCCTTTGGCCAGGATCGAGCCGGGTGCTGACGGGGCTGTCCATCTGGCTCCGGGCGACGTGGTGGAGGAATTGGACGAGGTGGTCACTCCCGAGGACCGTGCCCAGGTCGCGCTGCGTCTGCCGCTGGCCGCCGGGCTGGAGCCGCTGAATCCGGCGTTGGCGACAGCCACCGCGGATGCCGCGCCGTCCGCTGGCCCGACCTTGGCGCCGTCGTATGCGGCGTACGGGGATGACGAGGTGGTGGCGGTCTGGCTATCCCTGCCGAAGGGGACGTATGGATTGCGGACCCGCATGCGCGCGACCACGGCCGGCAGCTATACGCAACCTCCGGCGACGGCGGAGATGCTGTATCAGCCGGGTGTGTCGGCCGCGACGGGCGGACAGCGCGTCGTTGTGGGGCCATGACGGGGCGGACCATGCCATGGGGCCACGGTCGCTGCCGCGCCACGGCCAAAGGGTCGAGGACTGAACATGCTGTATCGGATCGATAACGCTGTCGCCCACCCGGACCGCACCGTGACCGTGACCTGGTCGGACGGCGTCGCCGCCGTCGTGGATCTGAACCCGGTGATCGCGAGGGGGAATGTGTTCGCGCCCATGCAGGATGGTGCCTACTTCGTGGAGCACATGCGGATCGCGCCGGACCGTCCGGGCCTCGAATGGCCGAACCGCGTCGATCTGTCAGCGGACGGGTTGCGGTTTCGAGCGTTTCCCGCCGAGGCTGAAGCCGAGTTCAGCGCGCCGGTTGCCCGAGCGGGCGCCGGGTCACCGGCGCTCGTTCCCGGGCCGTAACCGCTCCCCGAATCACGCGATGAAGCCCAAGGGCCGCGCGTGACAGCAAACCTGGACGGGCCTTCGCCTTCGCACCGTTCGGCCGCCGTGACGCGGGTTCCCGGCCGGAGGAGAAGGCTTTCGTTCTCCGCTCTCGGCGCAATCCCCGCCCTTGCCCTCGCCATCACCTACGCAACCCGGGTCGCCGCAGATGCACATTTTTCCGCGCCGGCTCCCACCGCCTTCGTAACCGACCGCAACGGCACCTTCCTGACACAGGCGGGCCACATATCGACCCGCCCGGACGGTGGACGTCAGGTGGAGTACGGCTACTGGCCAATCACCCCGCCGGACCCGGTGGTGCGCGCGACGCTCGCGCTGGAGGATCGGCGGTTCCGGTGGCATCCCGGGGTCGATCCGCTCGCCGTCCTGCGTGCCGCCTGGCAACATCTCCGCGGCGGCCATCGTTCAGGCGCGTCCACGCTGGCGATGCAGGTGGCGCGCATGCAGCATCCGCGGCCTCGCACATTGTGGGCCAAGGCGGTGGAGGCCGGGACGGCCGTGGCGCTGACCGTTCGCTACGGACGCGCGGCGATACTGGAGCAGTATCTCCGGCTGGCGCCCTACGGCGAGAACAGCCACGGCATCGCACATGCGGCGCGATGGTATTTCGACACCCCGGCCGGGGACTTGACCCCGGCGCAGGCGGCGCTGCTCTGCGGCATCCCGCAGGCACCGAGCCGACTCGCGCCGCGCGGCGCCGGGCTGCCACGGGCCGCCGCCCGTGCCCGGCTGGCGCTGAAGGCGGCTGAACTGCCGGCGGCCGAGCTGGCGCAGGCGCTTGCCGAACTGGATCATCTGGCGCCCGTGCCGGCGCCCCGCCGCCCGGCCTCGCTGCAGACGGTGCCGCGGCTTGAGGCGCTCGCGCGCGCCGCCGGCGGCACGCGCCTGCGGGCGACGCTGGATCTGCCGACGCAGGAGCAGGTCTCGCGGATGGCGGCGGCCCATCTGGCGGCATGGAAACGTTTCGGCGCGCAACAGGTGGCGGTGATGGTGGTCCGCCGCGGCAGCCGGGCGGTGCTGGTGGACGTGACATCCGCCGGCGGCGCCTCGCAACCGGGCGGCGCCATCGACTACACGACGGTGCTGCGCTCGCCCGGCAGCACGCTGAAGCCGTTCCTGTACGCACTGGCCCTGCAACGCGGTCTGATCGCGCCCCAGGACGTGCTGGCCGATCGGCCGGAGGGTGCGGGCGGGATCGCCAATGCCGATCATGACTTCCTGGGGCCGCTGCTGCCGCGCCAGGCGTTGGCGAACTCCCGCAATGTGCCCGCCACAAACCTGCTGCGCCGGCTTGGCTTGGCGGAGGGATTTGCCTTTCTGCGGCAGCTCGGGCTGCACCGGCTGGACGGTTCGCCGGAACGCTTCGGCCTGGCGATGGCCATCGGCGCCCTGCCGACAAGCCTGGAGCGGTTGATGCGGGCGTACGCCACGCTCGCAGAAGACGGCATGGATGACGATCTGGCGTGGTTCGATGGCGCCGAACGGGACCCGCAGCGGCTGATCAGCGCGGACGCCGCCCGGCTGGTGGGACGCTTCCTCAGCGACCCGATGGCCCGGCTGCCGAGCTTTCCGCGTTACGGCTCATCCGAATTTCCGTTCGCCGTGGCGCTGAAGACCGGGACCTCGCTGGGCTACCGCGACGCGTGGACCATCGCATGGTCGCGCGCCTATCTGATCGGCGTTTGGGTGGGCCGCGCGGATGCCGGGCCGATGACGCGGCTCAGCGGCGCCCGAGCGGCCGCCGGGTTGGCGCAGGCGGTGATGCTGTGGCTGCATGGCGCCGGGCGCAACGACCTGATGGCAGGCGAACTCGCCGCCCCGGAAGGACGCCGCGAGACGGAGCTTTGCCCGGATGCGGCGTGCAGCCAGCGTCTGACCGAATGGGTCGATCCGGCAGTGCCGCCGCGCCCGGAGACCGGTAGCGCGCGTCTCGCCATCGTCCAACCGGAACCGGACAGCCATGTCTGGCGCAATCCTGACGCGCCGCCGGGGCTGAACCGGCTGGTGCTGCGCGCGACCGCCGCGCCGCCGATCGGCCAGATCGTTTGGCTGGTCGATGGCCAGCCGGTCGCGGTGGGTGCGCCGGATGCGCCGCTGTTTTGGCGCATGGTCCCGGGGCGGCACCGGTTCCAGGTGCGGCTGCCGCTTCAGGACGACGCCTCCCGGCCGGTGACGGTTGTCGTGGAGTAGCTCGGATTGGTCCGCGCGCAACGGGCCGCAGGTGAGTCCCGGCACCGCCTCCGGCCCCGGCGACGACGCAGCCGGGCGGGTTCGGCGCGCCGCTGCCTCCAACGGCCACACCCGGGGCCCCCGAAGACGGCCGCGAGACAGTCGGACGAAAGTCCCGCCGAAACCCTGTTGCTGCGATGCAACCGCACCAGTTGACCTGAAAAAAGATCATGATACCGTGGCGCCAATACTGGGATACCGGCAAAGACAGTACATGAATATCGGTGCGGCACTTGGGCGATTGTAGCAAGACCTTCCCGATGACCTCGCCTGCGGGCCGGCGCGCCGGCGGATGACGGGTGCATGACGTCTTATACCGGTCCGCGATGAGAGCGACTCTTCCCGCAAACCGTCATGGCCCGGCTTGTCCGGGCCACCTATCGCCGCACGTGCCGAAACAGGTGGCCCGGACAAGCCGGGCCATAACGATCAGTGGCGGGCTTTGTGTCAAACTCAACGCGGATTGGTATTATCCTCTTCACACCCCGCGTTCTTCCCGAAATCCCATTTCCCGAGCCGCATCGGCGGCCGCGCGGACGGGCCATGCAAAGGCCGGACGGGCCGCGGCGCGAACGGCCCGGCCAATCAATGACTTCCACTCAGACGGACACCCATGCCCAGACTGTTGATCATCCAGGCCGCATGCTATCGCTCACGCGACGACCGCCGCCCGCTCCGAATCCGCAAGCGCAAGCTGATGGGTGCCGTGATGCCCTATCTCGCCGCTCTGGCGCCGCCCGGCTGGGACATCGCGCTGGTTGACGACGCGATCGAGGAGCCGGATTTCAACGCGGACGCGGACGTCGTCGCCATCACCGCCCGCATGGTCACGTCGCTGCGCGCCTACGAGATCGCCGACAGGTTTCGCGCAAGGAAGATCCCCGTTCTGATGGGCGGCCCGCACGCGACGTTCTACGCCGATGAGATGGCCCAACACGCCGACGGCGTATGCATCGGGGAGGCGGAGGAGATCTTCCCGACGATGCTGGAGGACGCGGCGGCCGGGCGCCTGCGGCAATTCTATCAGCGCGAGACGGCCGCCAGCATGCAGGGAATGCCGACTCCGCGGTGGGATCTGCTCAAGCCGAAGGACTACGTGTTCTACCGGCCCGTCGTCATCCAGCAGTCGCGCGGCTGCCCCTATACCTGCGATTTCTGCGCCGAGCGCCGGCTGAACGGCGATTACGGCTACCGCGACCGCCCGGCCGAGGAAGTTGTCGAGGAAATCAGGAAGTCCGGCAGCCGCCACATCTTCTTCGCCGCCAGCCAGTTCGTCGGCCACAAGAAGCGGACGATGGAGCTGCTTGAGGCGCTGATCCCGCTGAAAATCCGCTGGTCGGCGCTGTTCTCGCCCCGTTTCGGACTGGACGCCGAGTTCCTCGACCTGGCGCAGAAATCCGGGCTGCTGCATGTGAACATGGGGATCGAGAGCATCTCCCAGGACACGTTGAAGACCATGCACAAGGAATTCAACAAATCCCACAGCTACTCCGACATGATCGGCAATCTCAACAAGCGGAACATCAGCTTCTCGTTCAACTTCGTCTTCGGCGCGGATGCGGACGATCAAAGCATCTTCCCCGCGACGCTGGAGTTCCTGAAGGAGCACAAGGTCCCGGCGGCCTATTTCAACCTCCTGGTTCCGCTGCGCGGCACGCCGCTTTGGGACCGGATGAAGGGCGAGGACCGCATCATCGATGAGGCCAACATGGAACGCTGGCCCGGCACCTTCTGCCACATCCTGCCGGCGCAGATGTCGAAGGAGCAGTTGGTGGATCAGGTGCGGAAGCTGCAGCGCGACTTCTACACGGTGCGCTCGATGGTGCAGCGTTTGCGGATTCCCCGCACGCAGGCGGATCTGGCATCCTGGAACGTGAACCTGACCCAGAGGAAAGTGGCGCTGAATTCCGATAGCATGTGCGAGTTCAGCGAATTCTGAAACTGGTTTTCGAGGGGGGAATGATGCGGATCGTCCAAAGCGCTGTGGCTGTCGTGCTTGTGGCGGTGCCGGGACTGCCGTGCGCCATCGCCCAGCCGGCCGCCGCCGGCCAGACCGTCACGGTCACCCTGTCGAACTTTGCATTCGAACCGGAGCACCTGCGGCTGAAGGTGGGCGTTCCGGTCCGGCTGCGTCTGGTGAACGACAGCTCCGGCGCGCACGACTTCAGCGCCCCGGCGTTCTTCGCCGCCAGCAGCTTTCCGCCCGGAACGTCGGCACCGAAGGACGGCGACGTCGATGTCGCGGGCCACGACTCGGTGGAGATCAACCTGATCCCCCGCACCGCCGGCACGTATCGTCTCAGGTGTACCCATTTCCTGCATGGCCTGTTCGGCATGCATGGGTCGATCGAGGTGAGTCCGTAGGCGGAGCGGCCCGGATCGTGAAAATCTTCGGCCACTGCCGCTTGACAATCGGGCGTTGGGGTTCACGTTACATTCTATTCTCCCGGCGATCCGGGATCACATTCGCACTGGCCGGATGGTGCTGGTGGTTGCGGTCGAGACCATGCGATGCAGGGATGCCTATCCGAGTTGAGACAGACCGTGGCCGATTTTGATCATCCGACGTTCAAGGACTTTACCGACGTAACCCTGGCGCAGCCGATTGTTGTGCAAGGGATCGCCATGCCCGCGGGCTCGCGCGGCGTCATTCTGGCGGCCTGGGCGGATGGACAGGCCTACGAGGTTGAGTTCGAAACACCCCGCCATGTCCTGCTGACTGTTGAGGCGGAGTGCCTCCGGGCGTGATTTGGTTGCCCAATGCCAGATCACTGCAGGTTAACGGTGCGGATGATCGATGATGGGCAGACGATCCCACGCTTCGTCAGCGGCTACACGAGCCCGGCCCCTCCGCCTGCATTCCCAAACCTTCCCTATAGGTCGTCGCTTCCATGAACCAACCACATCAAGATCGAAGGTTGAACTGCCCGCTTGGGGTGTACCGGACGCAGATATTCGCACCTGCGATGGCTGGTTTGCGCCCAACATGGTCGTTCAGACGAGCGGCACCGTTTCTCCAGAGCAGTCGTTCATGGGCACAGCGGCAAATGGCGGATGGGTGGATTTCACTGTCTCCGCTATCGGACGCGACGATGGGAAACCGGACATTTGGCCTGTGGCAAGGCCTAACCGGGAGCGGAGCGCTAGCTTGAGGAGTTAACAATAATAAGCAGATGTTCGTTGAATGATGATCGACGACACGATGCGTCGAACGTTGCAAGCCATTGCAGCGCCTGGGAGGGATACCGGTCCGGCGATCTGTTACCCAAAGCGTACGTTCATAATGTCAAACCTGCACACTCCATTCCGAAAGTTTCATCCGGCGATGACAACCGCAGCATTCCACCACGCAATCCGAACTCTGTAGATTTCCATTTTTGCGACCATACACAATGCAGATAGTCGCGCCGCAATGAGGATTGGGGCAACGACCGCCCTGTGATAAAGTCGTCATTGTCACTGGCACTTCGATATCGGGATTTCTATCTGAAGTCATTTTAGCCTCTATTTCGATCAGGTGGGCATGGTTGCCGCGTGCCGCGTGCCTTGCGCCCTCGGCATCGGTCACCGTTCCTCGGACAAGTGAGGGGTCACTAATTCGTCCCATCCCCGGAGCACGAACAGGCAGCATAGGCGGTATATCAACCAGTTCGCATAATACACATTCGGGTGGTAGCAATCGCCTCCGCTCAGTTGCCCATGCGCGACCTCGTGGCGCAACGCTGGCCCTGGCCTCGTGTTAAAAAGACGATCGATCTCCCACGCGAGCGCGGGTGTAAGGATTTCCTCCAACTCGGGTCGAAAACGGACAAAGATGTTTTTCAACGACAGGTCCTGCTCGGTGCTGTCATCCCCCCGCTTTGATGGATCGGCACCGCCGAGCTTCAAAATCTGACGCAGGCACGGCTCCAACTGCGGAATCAAGAGATGAGCCGCCGACATGAAGTCCCCCTGAAAGAATCTAGTGAATCCAAGAGCCATAATCGGCTTCTGCGCCTCAGGGACGAATGCAGAAAACCCGACGATTGCCTCGAAATGACGCGGTATCAGACCGAACCTAGCTTGTATAATTATTTTTGCGGGTTCAATATACGCAGCTACCGCGCGTTGACGGTGAATACTTTCCGACCGGTCGATCATATGGGTGAACCAAACATCGTCCGGTTCGCCATCGTGCGGCGCCCCCGGCGATTTCGTCACCGTGCGGCCTTCGCTGTCCACATACGTGAAGGGCGTCATTGCCATCAGTGGGGACGCCCTCGCCGCCTCCATGACATCAGCGCGAAGTTGCTCAGGGTCACGCGAATTATCAAGTAATGCAAAAGTCCGCAAAGCGTCGGACAGCCCGAGGCCATCGAAGTGCTCCGCGACCTTTTTCGGTGTATCCCCTATTTCCAGATCAAATTCGAACGACCCCAATTGCTTCATCGATTCCTTCTGAAGTCGACGCAGATCAGCTTCGAGCTTGATCTCCAACTCCTCTTGTCCCAGCACATGTCGTAGCTGCTGTAGGGCCTCCATGACCCATGACGCCTCGGCACCTGCGCCACTAACCTGTCCACGCATTGCAAGGGTTTGTCCCACAGCGCCCATCAGGCATCGTTGACGAGAGGCCGGGTCTTTCAAACTCTGGTAGAGACGGGCTGCCAAATCCCAGGCGGATTTGACCGCAATCGGGTAGCCACCATGCGGAACAGCTTCTGCGGCGGCCTCCAACTCGGGAGCGAGTGTTGCCGCATCCTTCAGGCGGAACTCAAGAGCCAACTCTGCCAACTGAACGAAGATACCAATATCGCCCTGCTCGCGTGTAGCGCTGTAGAGCCGATCGAAACTATCAACTACATTCTGCGGCTTGCTGCCAGTCTTGCTCGTGAAACGCGCGATTTGCAGCGCTCGGTGCAGCGGGGTCTTCGCCGCGATACCCGGCTTTAGGCCATACAGCGTCTTTAGCTTCCCACCTATAAGCCCGTTGACAATCTCGCAATAGGCTTCGATGGCGGCGACCGCTGAAGCAGCGTCACGCCTGTTGTTTGACCATGCCACGTCAGCAAGCCTGGCTCTCAAGGCTGAACTGTCGATTCCGCTCACGATCGCCCCTAGCGATTCCGCCGCCTCGCCGCGATAGTCCTCGACCACAGGCGACTGCCTGCCGTTCGTAAACGAGAACAGCGGATGCCAGATATTCCCCGGGTCCGATGGATGTAGCCCAATGCTGCAAATTTGTGCGATTAGCAGATACACGGCCTGTGCCGGCTCGTCATTGAGCGCCTTTGCAGCCGCGAAGGCTTGCTCGTAGAGCCGATACATATCGTGTGAATCAGCGATGTCGTGTCCGCGGATTGGCGCTTCAATGTCAACGGCATCGAAGTCAGCTTTCGTCGCAAGACGCGGTTGCTGCGGAGGGTCATCCGAGTCTTCCTTATTATCCATCGTCATGCGCCTCCCGGTGCATCAGAGAAATAACTGGATCTGTATCGGCGTCTCAGCCCGACTCGTCAATTCCTCAAAGTTCGTCAGCAGAGGCGTTTCCGCAACGCTGTTCCTTGAGCCTGTCCGCGCGAATGACTTTCGGGTATATGTCTGGGAGGTATCGGCGGCGTCGAAGTGCGGCGTGTTCAAGCCACGGAACTCGGAACATTACTGCGTGCCGTAAGTTCCGAGACGACAAATGACCGCACTCGGAATTGCCCGCTCGGCATTTCGGCTGCCGTGGTGGTTCGAAACCAGCCAAACCGTTCAGGTGGAACGAACGGCAGTTTCCGGCCTTACCCGCTCCAAAGCCGCCCTTCCGCTGTCGGCCGATCTCGGCCGTATGGGCGGCAGCCGCAATAGACCGCCCGGGCCGCAATGGGCCATCGGCCAACGAACCGCCACCTATGATCGGCTTCCCGGAAATACCATACCGACCGCGCGCAGCCGTAAACACCGCCCTACCGTCCCGCCAAACACCGGTTCGCCCGTGCCGCCGCCTGCTGGGCCGGCGGCAACCCGCCCAGTTCATCGCCGCCGAACAGGTGATCGCGCGCGGCGGATTTGCCCGCCGCCGACACGCTCGGATTGTCGAGCGGCCCGCTGACGTGGATCGGGATATCCAGCGCGAAGAAATCCGTTGTCGATGACAGGCTTCCCACCGTCAGATCCACCCAGTTCTTTTGCAGATCGAAGCTGCCGACGCCCGCCAGCGTGCCGTCGCTGGTCCGGATCCGCAGCGGCCGCAGCCGCCCCGCCAGCCCGTTCATGTCCACCACGCCCAGCATGCAACTGATGCCGGCCGCTCCGGTTGGTTTGCGGAACAGCCGCCGCGCGTTCAAGGAGATCATCTCGACGATATTGGTATCCAGCGACCCGCTCGTCATCGTCACCAGCGCCGTGGTGCGCGCGCCCCGCATCGCGCGGACCAGGTCGTCGCCGGTCATCGTCGAGGCCGCCTGCGCCGAGAAGCCGCCGCCGATGGGGACCGGGCTGACGCCAAGCGACCGCAGCACGGTCCGCAGGTCGCCGTCGGACAGATTGGCCGTCAGCTCAACCTGAGCAACCGGCCCCTTCTGTTCGGCCGCGCCTGACACGACGGCGCGCGTCCCGGCATACAGCAACGACAAATACTCCACCGAGACCTTCTTCGGAACGACCTTGACGTGCAGAGCAACGTCGCTGGCACTGAAGCGATAATAGATCAGTTGCTTCACATCGACCGCCGCGTCCACCAGGGTCCCGGGCTTCTCGTCCACATACAAAGGAATGCTGGCGGAGCGCATCGTGCGCGGCGCCCTGGTTCCCTTCGGCCGCTTCGCCCCTGCGTCCGTCAGCAGGTTCAGGTCAAGGCGATCGAACACCGCGGAAACCTTGACATCGTCCGGTACTCCCCGGCCGCCTTCCTTCAGGTGGCCGGACAGCGTGAAGGCGTCCTCATCGATCAGGCCGTTGCCATCGGGCAGGTCCCAGTCGTCGCCTTTCTTGGTCAGCGTTCCCGCCAGTGCGACCGGCAGGTTCGCCTCGATGCTGAAACCCAAAGCGTCCTGCAGGTCGCTCAGGAACGGAACATTCAGGTAGATCGGCCCCGTTACGCCATCGAAATTCAACGGATCGGTCATGCTGCCTTTGAACTCGGCAACGGCATCGCCCGACTTGATTTGCACGCTTGCCCCGAACGGCTGCGGCACGAGGCGGAGGCGGTCGAACGACTGCAACGTGCCCTCCAGATGCATCGGCGTCCCGTTGTAGCTGCCATCGGCAACCAAGCTGATAGGTTGGTCGGGCGCTGCCGTGTGCATGGTGAAGGCGGCGGCCTTTGCGTCCAGAAGCGCGCCGCTCGACGTCCGGAAGGTGAGCGCAAAGTCATGCACCGCGGCGTCGAGCACGGCCGGGAAGCCGGCCAGATCGGGCGGCGGCGGCGGCCTGGCCTCAACCGGGCTAAACTTCCAGTTTGCCGCGCCGCCCGCGGCATGCTCCAGCAGCACTGTCAGGCCATCGACCGAGGCAGTGCGCACCACCAGCGGACCGGACAGGATGGAGCGCGCATCCACCACGGCATCCAGTTCGCGCAGGCCGACCATCACCGGTCCGCTGCCGCCTTCGAGGTTATCGACGCGCAGGTCGCGCAGGAGAACCGTTACCCCGTCGTTCCAGCCAAGCCGCAACTCTCCGACGCCGACATTCCGGTGCAGTCTGGCGGAGGCGAGGCGCCCGGCGAGTGGCGCGAGATTGGCGTGCAGCGCCCAAATCAGCGAGCCACCGGCCGCGAAGACGATCAGTGCCAGCAGGACGGCGGCGGCGAGTGCGATCCGGCGGCGCGTGCTCAAAGCGGACTCCTGTGCCGGCGGGGTGGCCGCAGGTCATTGTATATGTGCTATGCCAGTCCGCGTTGACTTTGACGCATCGAGCGTCATTCCAACGTCATGGCCCGGCTTGTCCGGGGCACCTATCGCGGCAGGGTGCCGGCATAGGTGGCCCGGACAAGCCGGGCCATGACGATTTATCGGAAGAGTCGGTCTCATCGCGGATTGGTGTTACAGCCTGCTCAGCAGTTCCGCCTTCTTGGTGTTGAACTCCGCGTCGCTCAGGATGCCGCGGCTGTGCAGGGCCGCCAGCTTCTCGATCGCCGCGAACACGTCGCCGCCCGCTCCGGAAGTCTCCGGCAAGGGCGGGACAGGCGCCAAAGGCTGTGCGCGCACCCCGTTCACCGACACGACGGGCAGCGAGGACACATCCACCACGCCGTACTGGCTCGTGAAGGTAAACGACCCGCCATAGGACTGCTGCTGGCCGAACCCGCCGATGTTGTGGTCCAGCGTATCGTAGATCGTCACCGTCCCGTTCAGGTCGATCGCCAGCCGCCGCGCCTGGGCGAAATAGGCATACCGCACATTGTTCTGCGACCCTGTGCTGTTCGGCCAGCTCAGCTCGTCGCCCCACCAGTTGCCGGAGGCGCCGGTGTTCGGCGGCGGGATGAACAGGCTGTTCGGGCCGGACGGTCCGCCTCCGGTCTGCTGGTGCTGCTGGCCGTATCCGCCCTGGCTCTGCGACTGGAAGCTGCCGGTTTGTGTCAGGTTCGGCTGGTTGGCGACGATGGCGGACAGGTCGCCGCACAGCGCGTCGACGCGGCCTTTCAGATAGCCGTTGAACATGTCGCCGATCATGGTCATGCCGCCGCGCATCCATTGGCCGGAGCCGCCGAACTCGGGATGGCTGAACTGCGCCATGCCGCCATTGCCGTTGATCACGGCGTCCAGCATCGTTGCCACCGCATCGAAGCTGAAGCCATGGCGCTGGACGAGGTCGTTGACCACTTGCTCGCCGGCAGGTGAGAGCTGTCGCATGGGTCTGTTTCCTCAAAGGCGGACATAATACAGCCAGACCGTATAGACGGTCGAGTGGTCAGGTCAAAGCCCAACGCCACCGCTACAGCAGCTTCAGCGCCAGGAACCCGCCGACGATCGCTACAGCGAAGGCGCTGGTGACCAGCGTCAGCCGGCGCTCGATAAAATCGCGCACGGAATCGCCGAAGAAATGCAGCAGCGTGGCGACGATGAAGAACCGGGCGCCGCGGGTCACCACGCTCGCCGCCATGAACACAGCGAAATCGAACCGCGCCGCCCCGGCCGCAATCGTCACGATTTTGTAAGGGATTGGCGTCAGCCCCTTCACCAGGATGATCCACACCCCGTATTTCCGGAACGTCGCCTGGAACGCCGCATACGCGTCGCCGTGCCCGTAAACGTTGAGAATTGGCCGGGCGAGCTGATCGAACACCGCAAAGCCGATCAGGTAGCCCAGCGCGCCCCCGGCGACGCTCGCCGCGGTGCAGATCGCCGCGAACCGCCAGGCCTTTCTCGGCTTCGCCAGCGCCATCGGCACCAGCAGCGCATCCGGCGGGATGGGGAAGAAGCTTGCCTCTGCAAAGGCGATCAACGCCAGCCACCAGGCGGCGTAGGGGGAGGCGGCGAGCGCCATGACGCGCGTATACATTCTGTGCAGCATGGCGCCGCGTCTAGCAGCCCCGGCGTCGCTGGTCACGCACCAACCGCCTGCTTATCGTCCCCGGCAAGACAGGAGACATCAGAACGATGCCCACCACCACCGTCGCCCGGCTGCTGGCCGACAGCCTCGAAGCCCATGACGTCGATCAGATCTTCTGCGTGCCCGGCGAAAGCTATGTCGGCCTGACCAGCGTGCTGGCCGAGCGCAACACCATCCGCCTGATCGTCTGCCGGCACGAGGGCGGCGCCGGCTTCATGGCGGTCGCCGACGGGCGGCTGCGCTCCCGCGCCGGAGTCTGCATGGTCTCGCGCGGCCCGGGCCTGTCGAACGCGATGGTGTCGCTGCACTCGGCGTTCCACGACGCCACGCCGATGGTGATGCTGGTGGGCCAGGTGGAGCGGGCGGATTTCGGGCGGTTGGCGTTGCAGGAGCAGAACTACTCACGCCTGCTGTGCGACATCACCAAAAGCGTCATTGAGGTGAACCAGCCGGAGCAGGCCTCCGAAGCCATCGCCCGTGCCTTCCATATCGCGGAAAGCGGCACGCCCGGCCCGGTCGCGGTGATCCTGCCGGAGGACATTTTCGACGAGCCCACCGATGCCGAGCTGAACCCGCCCAGGCCGCGCGTCGTCGCCGGCCCGTGCACGCAGGATCTGCGACGCCTGGCGGAGGTGCTGGCACAGGCCGAACGGCCGCTGATCCTGGCGGGCGGCGCCTTGCTGGCGGACAGCCTGTATGACCCCGATGTCTACGCCGATCTGCGGCGGTTGTCGGAGGAATGGGTGCTGCCGGTAAGCCCGACTCACCGCCGGCCGCAGTTGTTCGACTCGCACCATCCCAACTACGGCGGCTACATGGGCATCCGCGTCCCGCCCGCCTTGATCGGCGAAATGAAAAAAGCCGATATGGTCGTGGCGCTGGGGGAACGGCTGACCGATACGGTGAGCCAATCGTATACATTCCCAGCCGCGCCGCAACCGCAGGTTCCGCTGGTTCATATCTGGCCCGATCCGAATGAAGTCGGCCGCGTTTGGCGCCCCGATCTCGGAATACCCTGCGATCCCTACGAGGTAATAAAGGGACTGCTGGCGCTGGAGCCCCCGGCCGATGCGGCGAAGCGGCGCGGCTGGGTCGACGGTCTGCACAAGATCCATTTGTCGCTGATGGAGAAAACCCGGGAGCCGGCGGAGGACGGGGTCAATTTCGCCGCCGTGGTCTGCGAGATCGACAAGCACCTGGCTGATGATGCGGTGGTGACGTCGGATGCCGGCAATTTCGGGTCGTTTCTTCACAGGTATATCCGCTTCCGGCCCGGGCAGGTGTTCCTGTCATCGGTCGTCGGCGCCATGGGGTCGGGCATGCCGATGGCGGTTGCGGGCGCGTTGCGGCGCCCCGGCAGGCAGGTCGTTGCGTTCATGGGCGACGGCGGCGCGCTGATGATGGGCAATGAGATCGCCACCGCCTGCCAATACGGCGTGGCGCCGATCGTGATCATCTCCGACAACGCGATGTACGGCACGATCGGGATGCATTCGTATGTGCGCTACCCCGACCGCAAGTTCATGCAGGCAACCCGCCTGACCAACCCCGATTTCGCCGCCTGGGGGCGGTCGTTCGGCGCGGAGGGAATTACGATCCGGGAGGAGACCGAGGTGGCGGATGGGATCGCCCGGGCATTCGCGGTGAAGACCAGGCCGGTGGTGGTGCACTGCCTGACCTCGGCGGTGCAGATGAGCGCCTGGCGGCGGTTCGAGGCTGATGGGCCGCTGCCCTGACGCAGCATCGAAACCCCGCCGGGTCCAAGGGGCTGCGTCACGGCAGGAAATCGCGGACGTTTTAGCTCGCGCCGGGGCGGCGGGGACGCCATATTCGCCGCGAAGGAGCCGCTTATGCTGAAGATCGAAGTTGAGCAAGAAGACGATGGCCGCTGGATCGGCGAAGCAACAGCGCTACCGGGCGTGCTGGCATACGGAAGTACCGAAGCTGAGGCCCGTTCTCGCGTCGCTGCACTGGCTTTGCGCGTCATAGCGGACCGGATTGAGCACGGTGAGCCATTGGCGCCGTAAGTTGACGCCGCCCCGCAGGTCCGCCCCGTCCCGCCATGGACTCGCGCTCCTCGGCGCGTATCATGCGGCAAACGCCGTTAGCAGGGAGAGACCACAGGATGAACGACACATCAGTGATCGCGCCGTCCTTCGACCGCACCAAAGAAGACCTCGGCAACATCGTCGAACTCGGCCATGTCAACGTGCGCGTGCCCGACCAGAGCAAGGCGATCGCCTTCTACATCATGGGCCTCGGCCTGACCCGCGACCCGTACCTGATGACCGGCCTGGAGAACATGTGGGTCAACGCTGGCCGCGGCCAGTTCCACCTGCCGGCGGGCAAGGGCGAAGTCGTCCGCGGCACCATCGCGCTGGTGATCCCGGACCGGGAAGCCCTGCTGCGCCGATTGCACAACGCGCAGAAATACCTGGACGGGACGAAATTCAGTTTCCGCGAAGCCGGCGACGCGGTCGAAACGACTTGCCCCTGGGGCAACCGCATCCGCGTCCACACCCCCGACCCGGCCCGGTTCGGCCCGATGCGCCTCGGCATGCCCTATGTCGAGTTCGACATTCCCGCCGGCACCGGCCTCGCCGCCATCGCCCGGTTTTACGTGGAAATCCTTGGCGGCATCGCCGGGGTGGCCTCCGACGAGCGCGGTCCCTACGCCCGGGTCAGCACCTCCGCCGAAAGCCAGGTCACGTTCCGCGAAACGACCGCCCCGATGCCGGAGTACGATGGACACCACATCCAGATCACCCTTGCCGACTTCTCCGGCCCGCACAGGAAGTTGCTGGAGCGCGGGCTGATCAGCGAGGAAAGCGACCAGCACCAGTATCGGTTCCTCGACATCGTCGATGTGGACAGCAACCGGCCGCTGTTCCGGGTCGAGCACGAAACCCGCAGCATGCGGCATCCGATGTTCGGCCGCACCTACATCAACCGCAATCCCGACATGACCAACCGCAACTTCGTCCCCGGCTACGAAGTCGGCCTCTGGGCGCTGAACTGACATGCCGATCGCGCCGTATCGCGTTTGCGCCTTCGAAACGGCCAAGGCGTCGGAAAACAAGATCCACGACGACGCCACCGCGCAACGCTTCGGCTTCAGGGGCGGCTTCGTCGGCGGCGTGAATGTCTACGCCGATATGTCGCACCAGCCGGTGCAGCGCTGGGGCCGCGCCTGGCTGGAGCGCGGCGCCGGCGAGGCGCGTTTCGCCAGACCGGTACCGATCGCACCATCGGCCTGCGGCTCAGCACCGAGCAGGAACGCGAGGGCCTCGATATCGTGCTGCACGGCGAGCAGGTGTTCTGAACGACGCACCCCGGGGCAGCTTGACCGGGCCAGGCATCCCCAACAAGCTGCCTGCCGCCATGAGCAGACCTGTCATCGAAATGGACGCCGTCGTCCGGCCGGAGTGGATCGACTCCAACGGACACCTCAACCTGGCCTATTACGTGGTCGTCTTCGACCTCGCCACCGATGCGTTCTACACCGCGCTGGGCATCGGCGATGCCTATCGCGACGCCACCGGCTTTTCCTGTTTCACCGCCGAGACGCACACGCTGTATGAACGCGAGGTGCATCTCGGCGACAAGCTGCTGGTGCGTGCCTGGCTGCTGGGCGCCGATACCAAGCGGGTGCATTATTTTCACGAAATGTTCCACGTCGAAAGCGGGGAACGGTCCGCCGCGCAGGAGCTGATGGCCTTGCACATCGACATGAGCATCCGCCGCACCGCTCCATTCCCGGCCGAGCGCCGCGCCGCCCTGCGCCGGGCGGTGCAGGACTACGCGCCGGCGGCGCCGCCGAAAGGCGCGGGGCGGACGATCGCAATGCCCGGGTGATCGCGCCGCGCGATGCATCGTCTGTCCGTCGTCATCCCCGCGCTGAATGCCGGGACCCTGCTGTCCGGGACGCTGGCCGTTATCGGCCGCGGCCTGGAGATCATCGTGGTGGATGGCGGCAGCGCCGACAGGACGTGCGAGGTCGCAGCCGAGGCGGGTGCCCGCGTGCTGGCTGCGCCGCGGGGACGAGGCAGCCAGATCGCCGCCGGCATCGCCGCCGCGACCGGTCCCTGGCTGTTGATCCTGCACGCCGACACGCGCCCGGGTGATGGCTGGCGGCAGGCTGTCGCGGCTCACATGGCGACTCCGGACCGCGCCGGCTATTTCCGCTTCGCGCTCGACAGTCCCGCGGCACCCGCCCGCCGGCTGGAGCGGATCGTCGCCTGGCGCTGCCGGGTGTTCGGTCTGCCCTATGGCGACCAGGGGCTGCTGATCCATCGCGATCTGTTGCGCGCTGTTGGCGGGGTGAAGAAGCTGCCGCTGATGGAGGACGTCGATCTGGTCCGCCGCCTCGGCCGCGGCCGGCTGCGCTTGCTGGCCGCGGACGCGGTGACGTCGGCCGCGCGCTGGGAGCGGGAGGGATACCTGCGCCGATCGGCTCGCAATCTGGTCTGCCTGGCGCTCTGGTTTGCCGGCGTGCCGCCGCGGGTCATCCGGCGGCTGTACGCATGAGGGATACCGTCGTCGTCTTCGCCCGGGCGCCGCGGCTGGGCACGGTCAAGCGCCGCCTGGCGCGGGATATCGGCGACCGCGCGGCGTTGCGGTTCCACGCCGCGACGCTGGGTTCGTTGCTGCGCAGGCTGCTGGCGTGCCGGCGTTTCGACGTCGTGCTGGCCATGACCCCGGATCGCGCGCGCTTCCGCTTGCCGGCGGGCGCGCGGCGCATCCCGCAGGGGCGTGGCGACCTCGGCGCCCGGATGGCCGGGGCGCTGCGGCGGTTTCGGCGCGTCGCGCTGCTGGGCTGCGATATCCCCGAAGCCGGCGCCGCCGATGTCCGCGCGGCGTTCCGGCTGCTCGGTTCGGCCGATGCGGTGTTCGGTCCGGCGGAAGACGGCGGGTATTGGCTGATCGCGCTGGGGCCCCGGCGCCCGTCGGACCTGTTCGGCGCTTCCCGCTGGTCGACGGAGCATGCGCTGGCCGACACGCTGCGGCAGTTCGCGCATCGCCGCGTGGCGTTCATCCGCCGGTTGGCGGATGTCGATACGGCGGCCGACTATGGACGGTCACGCGGTCTCGCACATCCGGCGCAGCCGATCCGGGTGGCGCAGCGTGATATAGCCGCGGTCGAGTGACAGCCATCCGGCGTCGCGCCAGACCTGCAGTTGCTTGTTGACGCTTTCCCGGGTCGAGGCGATGCGCGTGCCGATGTCGCGCTGCGACAGCTTGAACTCGATGCGGATGCCGGCCGGGGTGGTGCTGCCGTGCTCTTCCGCCAGCCGCAGCAGCAGCCTGGCGAGGCGGCCGGGCAGGTCGAGCATGACGATGTCGCTCAGCGCGTCGCTGGTCTGGCGCAGGCGCTGGCACAGCACCGCCACCATGCGCACGATCAGGTCCTGGTTGGCGAGCAGGAACGGCATGAAATGCCGCCGCTCGATCACCAGCAGGTCGCTGTCTTCCGCCGCGGTGGCATCGGCGCTGCGAGGGCGGCCGTCCAGAAGCGCGATCTCGCCGAACACCTCGCCGGTTCGTATCGTGTTCAGCGTGACTTCCTTGCCGTCCGCCGAACCGGTACTGATCCGCACGGAGCCTTTCAGCACCGCCATCATCGATGAGGCGGTGTCGCCCTTCTGGAAAATCATCTGGCCGCGGCGGTAGGAACGTTCCGATCCCATCGTCAGAATCCGGTCGAGCTCCTCCTGCCGCATCGCGGTGAACAGCATACAGCTCAGCAGCGCGTCTCGTTGCGCGGCACGACTCGGCATTTTGCCGTAACTCCAACCCGGATTTTGGCGCCACTATGCACGTCCGGCGGCCGAAGCCATAGTGTTTAACCGGGGCGAGTCTTACCATCGATCGCCGCGACGCCGAACGGGCAGGCGTGACCGGCACAGGTCCAGGGTGGCGGCCCGAGGCGGGACGGACACATCCGTCCGGGCGTTCAAGCAGGCGGAGGAAGATGGTCAACCCAATGTGCAAGCCGGAAACCCTGCCGGCGGAGGCGTTGGAGACAGCGGCAACGATCGCCGCGGCTGCGCCGATTTCGGCGCGGCAGATCAGGCAGTCGGTGAACATGGGCCTGAACACGGATCCGCCGACCGGGCTGATGTTCGAGATCGGAGCCTGCAACCGGAAGGTGCCGGCCGGGGATCGTCGGGAACGCATCGCGGCGTTCGATGCAAAGCGAAAGCCGATCTTCACGGGAGAACAGGAATGAAGGCGATTTCAAGCGTGGGACTGATGCGCGCCCTGGCGGCGGTCGCATGGGACCGGAAGACAAGGAAGCCATCGCGATGCGCGAGGTGACTGCGAAGTGACATTCGGGCTGCTGATGGCCTCGGCTTTGGCCGGCGCCGCCTATACTTTGGCGCCGGGGCCAGCGTTCCTCGCACTGCTGGGCATCGGTGCCAGCCGCGGGCGGCGGGCGGGAGCTCTGTTTCTGGGCGGTCATTTCTGTGGCGATGTTCTCTGGGCGTCTCTGTCCCTGACCGCAATCATCGGCGCCCGGGAGATCGGCACGCTCATTTTCGACGTTCTCGGCTTGATTTGCGGGTCTTATTTGTGCTGGCTGGGGGTGCGTTCGGCCACCGCAAGGCGGGATGCTGACGGAGCAGTAACGACAGAGCCGCGGCGTCCGCTGCTGCGCGGGCTGGCGTTCGGGCTGTCGAACCCGAAGGCGTATCCCGTGGCAGTGGCGATGTTCACCGCGCTGCTCGCCCGTTACGCCAGCGCTTTGGACTGGCGCGCGTTCGCGCCGCTGCTGGCGGCGGCCTGCGCCGGGTTCGTTGCCGCGGACGTCGTCCTGGTCTCGGTGATAGGGGCGGGCGTGGTGCGTCGGTTCTACCGGCGGCACGCGTTATGGGTGACGCGCGTGTCGGGCGTGCTGTTCGTGGGGTTCGGCCTGCACGCCATCGCCACGGCGGGGCCGGGGGTGTGGAGAGGTTGAGCACGGTGCGCCCGTCCCCACGATCGTCATGGCCCGGACAAGTCCGGCTATGACGAAGGCTGCAAATCAAGCCAGCTTCTCATAGTCCTCCACCAGCCACGCCTCCGGCTCGGCCGCCGCGCCGTCATACCATTCCGCAACCAAGGGATGTCCGCGCACCGCCGCGCAAAAGGCCGCCGTCGCCGGCGACCCCGCCACGCCCCAGCCCAAAAAACGGGCCACCACCGGCGCGAACATCGCATCCGCCGCACCGAACGGCGCACCGAACAGAAACGGCCCGCCGCCCCCGAACCGCGCCCGGGTATCCGCCCACAAAGACTCGATCCGGGCGATGTCCTTCAACGCCCCGGGCGTCCGCCCAAGCCCGGAGAAATCCCGCCCCAGATTCATCCACATGGCGGAACGCAGCTCGCGAAACCCGGCATGCATCTCCGCCGCGATCGAGCGCGCATGCGCCCGGGCAACGCGATCCTCCGGCCACAGCGCCGGCCGAAGTTCCCCGCAGTAATCGCAGATCGCCAGCGACTCCCACACCCGCGCCCCGTTGTGCTCAAGAAACGGCACCAGCCCGTTCGGCGACACCGCGGCAATCGCCCGGGTCGGCCCCGGGCGTTCGAACGGGATCACCCGCACCTCGACATCCAATTCCGCCAGCCGGACCGCCAGCCAGCCGCGCATCGACCAGGACGAATAGCGCTTGTTGCCGATGTAAAGAACGCCCTCAGACATCGTTTTCTCCAAACAAACCCGGCGGCGCCGGTTCGGCCCGGGAATACTCCGTCGAGCAGTACGCGCCGCCCATATACCGTTCCTCCACCGGATCGCCGCTTACCACGCCCGCCAACTGCGCGGTCAATCCGTCCGCGCTATCGATCGGCTCCCAGCCCAGAGCCTGCCGCGCATCGTCCCGCCACCAGGTCATCCGCGCATTCTTCGAGGCACCCCACAGCACGGAACAGCCGACCGACGGCGCCAGCACGCTGCGCTCGATCATCCGCGCGAAATCGCCATACGACAGCCAGGACGCCAGCATCCGCGCGTTCACCGGCTCCGGCGTGGCGGAGCCGATGCGCACGAACACGCTCTCCACCCCGTGCTTGAACCAGTATAGCCGCCCCATCAGCTCGCCATACGCCTTGGACAGGCCGTAATACGTGTCCGGCAGAAACTGCGTGTCGGCGCCGATGCTTTCGGTCCGCTCATGAAAGCCGATCGAATGGTTCGACGAAGCAAACACCACGCGCGCCTTCTCCCGCCGCGCGGCTTCGTAGACATGATACACACCGCGGATATTCGGGCCGATGACCTTTTCGAACGGCTGGTCGGTCGAGGCGCCGCCGAGGTGCAGGATCGCCCCGCATCCCTCCGCCAGCCGCAACATCCCCACCCCGTCCTCCAGATCGGCCCGGGTGAACGCCGCACCCGCGGGCAGCGCCTCGGGGAACGGCGCGATGTCGGTCAGCACCAGCTTCCACCCCAAGCCGCCGAGATGGCGGACCAGCACCCGGCCCAGCGCGCCGGAGGCCCCCGTCAGAAGAACCGGTTTGGCAGGCGTCTCAGTCATGGCATGCTCCTTTCGCTCGCACGGGAGGCATCATGCGCAGGATCGACGAACTCGCCCAGGCCCTGGCCGAAGGAACCACCACCAGCCGCGCCCTGATCGAGGACGCGCTGGGCCGTATCGTCGATCCGTCCGGCGAAGGTTCCAGGGCCTTTATCAAGGTGCACGCGGCCCAGGCCCGCGCCATGGCGGACGCAGCCGACGCGCTGCGCAAGGTCAACCGCGCACCCGGGCCGTATGCCGGCATCCCGATCGCGCTGAAAGATCTGTTCGACATCGCCGGCGAACCGACTCCGGCGGGTTCCGCCGTCCTGGCCGACGCTCCGCCCGCCGCGGCCCATGCCACGGCCGTCGCGCGAATGCTCGCCGCCGGCTTCATCCCCGTCGGCCGCGCCAACATGACCGAGTTCGCGTTTTCCGGCCTTGGCATCAACCCGCATTA
The DNA here is from genome assembly GCA_903851415.1 of uncultured Rhodopila sp. GTDB lineage: Bacteria > Pseudomonadota > Alphaproteobacteria > Acetobacterales > Acetobacteraceae > Rhodopila. The sequence goes on from CAINOE010000022.1 coordinate 62,687, forward strand.
CGGCACGCCCGCCAGCCCCTGGGACCGCGAGACCAGGCGCATCCCGGGCGGCAGTTCCTCCGGCACCGCGGTCGCGGTCGCGGACGGCATGGCGGCGGCCGGGCTCGGGACGGATACCGGAGGCTCCTGCCGCATCCCCGCGGCGTTCTGCGGCATCGTGGGCTACAAGCCGACGGCGCGGCGTATCCCGATTGCCGGGGTCCTCCCGCTCGCCCCGTCGCTCGATTCCGTCGGCCCGCTGGCCCCGAGCGTCGCCTGCTGCCGCACAATCGACGCCATCCTGGCAGCCGAGACCCCGCGCCCGCCCGCTGCCGCCAGGCTGAACGGCCTGCGCCTGGCGGTGCCGGACAGCCTGGTGTTGGAAGGCATGGACGACACCGTCGCCAACGCGTTCGAACGGGCGTTGTCCACCCTGTCCGCGGCCGGCGCCCGGATCGAAACAGCCCGTTTCACGCCGTTCGACGAACTGCCGGACGTCAACGCCAAGGGGGGGTTCGCGGCATCCGAGGCCTACGCCTGGCACCGCTCGCTGCTGGCGTCGAAAGGCAGCCTGTATGACCCGCGCATCCGCGCCCGCATCATCCGCGGCGAGGCCATCGCCGCGGCCGATTATCTCGACCTCGTGGCCGCCCGCGCCCGGCTGGTCGCGGCGTTCGACCGGGCCACGGCGCCGCATGATTGCGTACTGATGCCGACAGTGCCGATAGTCCCGCCGCCGATCGGCGCGCTGGAGGATGAGCGGCGGTATAACAGCGTCAACATGCTGATCCTGCGTAACACGGCGCTCGGCAACTTCTTCGACCGCTGCGCGATCTCGGTGCCGTGCCACCGCCCCGGTGAGGCTCCGGCGGGCCTGATGCTGATGGGGGAGACGATGGGCGATGCCAGGCTGTTCGGCGTCGCGGCGGCGGTGGAGGCGGCGCTGGCGTAGCGTTGCTCATGTCTCGCCGAACATCCGGCCATGACGGTGAGGGCGGAGGCGGTCCGGCAAAATCCTTCTCCGCGCGACGCCTTATCCTGATAACTATGGGGACAAGCCCGGCCATGAACGGGGGCGATATCCGCGCCGCCAGCCCTTATATTAGTTAGCGCCTATGCGGCCCGCCCATGCAGCCAGGAGACGATCAATGGCGTACACCCATGTCGCCGGAATGCGGAGCTTTCGCTTTCCAGACCTCAGGACGCTGCTCGCCAAGGCAAGCCCGGCACGCTCCGGTGACCATCTCGCCGGCGTGGCCGCCGAGGACGACACCGAACGCGCGGCGGCACAATTGGCGCTCGCCGATACGCCGCTGAGGGATTTCCTGAACGAGGCGCTGATTCCGTATGAGGATGACGAAGTCACGCGACTGATCATGGACGGGCACGACGCCGAAGCCTTCGCGCCGGTTGCCAGCCTGACTGTCGGCGACTTTCGCAATTTTCTGCTCGGCCCGCAGGCTGACACCGCGGCGCTGGCAAAATTGGCCCCCGGGGTAACGCCCGAAATGGCCGCCGCCGTGTCAAAAATCATGCGCGTGCAGGACCTCATCCTCGTCGCCCGCAAATGCAGCGTCGTAACGCGATTTCGCGACACGATCGGCCTTCCCGGGCGGCTTTCGACGCGACTGCAGCCCAATCATCCGACAGACGATCCGGCCGGTATCGCGGCGAGCGTCCTCGACGGACTGCTCTATGGCAGCGGCGACGCCGTCATCGGCATCAATCCCGCGACCGACAGTGTGCCCGCCGTCTGCGCCCTGCTGGACATGCTCAATGACGTCATTCGTCAATACGATATTCCGACGCAATCCTGTGTTTTGACTCACGTGACGACCACGATCGAGGCGATCAATCGCGGCCGTCCGGTCGATCTCGTGTTCCAGTCAATCGCCGGCACCGAGGCGGCGAACCGCAGCTTCGGCGTCGATCTCGCGCTGTTGCGGGAGGGCCGTGACGCCGCGCTGGCCCTGGCGCGGGGAACCATCGGCGACAACGTGATGTACTTCGAGACCGGCCAGGGGTCGGCCCTTTCGGCCAATGCGCATCACGGCGTCGATCAGCAGACCTGCGAGGCGCGCGCTTACGCCGTCGCGCGCGCGTTCAAGCCGCTGCTGGTCAACACGGTCGCCGGCTTTATCGGGCCCGAATATCTTTACAACGGCAAACAGATCATTCGCGCCGGACTGGAGGATCATTTCTGTGGCAAACTGCTCGGCCTGCCGATGGGTTGCGACATCTGTTATACCAACCATGCCGAGGCCGATCAGGACGACATGGACATGCTGCTGACCGTGCTGCCGGCGGCGGGCTGCACATTCATCATGGGCGTTCCGGGTTCCGATGATATCATGCTGAGTTATCAGACGACGTCCTTTCATGACGCGCTTTATGCGCGAGAGACGCTGGGCCTTCGCATGGCGCCGGAATTCGAGGACTGGCTGCTTCGGATGGGCATTTTCGACCAACGCTTTATTGACGGCGTCCGGCGCCTGCGCCCGCGCGAGGATCCGTCGGCGGCATTCGTGCCCGCGCTGGCACGCATTGCCTGTCAGGTCGGCCGAATCATGAAGCCAGTCGAAGCGGATTCCTGGACGAAACTGCGCCGGTTCACCGCGGCGCGCATTGCGCTTGGACGATCGGGTGTGAGCATACCGACGAAGCCCATGCTCGAATTCCAGTTGGCCCATGCGCGCGCGCGCGACGCCGTGCATCTGCCGATGGACCGGGATGGCATTGTCGCGCGGCTGGAGGCAACCGGCTATTCGGCGATAGAGCTCAAAAGTGCCGCGGCTGACCGCACAGTCTATCTGCAACGCCCCGATCTCGGCCGGCGTCTCGACGATGCCGCGCGCGCCAGGCTCTCGAGCCTCGTGGAACAAGGTGCCTATGGTTTCGACATTGCTTTCGTCATCGCCGGCGGGCTGTCCGCCCTTGCGGTCAATCACCACGCTATCGATATGCTTGAAGCCGTGCGGCCGGGACTGGTTGAACTGAACTGGCGGATGGCGCCTGTGTGCGTTGTCGAGCAGGGACGGGTTGCGATCGGCGACGAAATCGGCGGCCTGTTGGGCGCTCAGATCGTGGTCATCCTGATTGGCGAGCGGCCGGGTCTCAGCGCGCCGGACAGCCTTGGTCTCTACATGACCTATGCGCCACGCCCCGGCCTCACCGATGCGGCGCGCAATTGTATTTCCAATGTACGGCCGGATGGACAGAGTTTTTCTTTAGCCGCACGATGTCTGCTCTATCTGCTGGTTGAGGCGCGGCGGCGGGGGCTGTCCGGCGTTGAACTCAAGGACGAGGCCGGCATCGATGCGCTGCCGGATGCCGGCGCGACGACGCAGAAAAATTTTCTGATTGGCGATGAGGGTCCCGACTGACGTCCGGCCGCCACGTCGCTGTTGTTCCGCCGCGCGGGTTTTCGACGCCTGCGACGACGAGCCTGGACGCGCGGAAACTTTGTCCCGAGGGCAGACAGCTTCCCCGGCGCTGCGCGCGCCGTGGAGACAAGGGTGACGTGTCCCGGACCGAACCGAACCGAAGCGCGATGACGGGGTTAGTCTTCGCTCAGCGCGCAGCCATGGCCGATCAGTATCCCGATGGGAAAGGAGGAGAGTATCCAGGCCATCAGGAACCCTGATACTTCACTGGGCAAGACCTGCACGGCCCAGATTGCGGCGACGAGGACCCCAAGCAAAACGGTAACCGCCGCAAGCCCTGATTGATCGTCTTCACTTCCCATTGAATCCATCCTCCGCCTGAAGGCCAGACGTCACGAAATTGATCTTCAGAACACATCCGGCCATGTCAGCAGCAAGCCGCATGCCAACCAAAAAAATGCTTTTGATTCAATGTATTGAAATTCCGCTCATCGGAGCAGTGGAAAAAAGTGTAAATGTTTCCGACACTGGACCGGGTTGCTCTGCCTGCTTTCCGGTCTTCGACCGGATTTTGTTGCGCAATACTTCCTATTCAACGCCGGCTGCAATATCGTGGAACAAACGCGCCGGCAAGCCGCCGCCCGTGACCGCTTTCGTCGGCTCGTTGTCGTCGTTGCCCAGCCAGATCCCGATCAGAAGGCCCCTGACCGAGCCGATGAACCAGGCGTCGCGGAAGTCCTGCGTCGTGCCGGTCTTGCCGGCGACCGCGCGGCCAGGAACGGCGGCGGCGCGGCCGGTGCCACGGTTGACCACCGCGCCCAGCATCCGCGCCATCATCGCCGCCTTGTCGGGGTCCACGACCCGCTCCGGCTGATGCGGCATGCGGTCCAGCCCGTGCGGGACGATGCGGTAGCCGCCGTTGAAGAACGGCGCATAGGCGGCGGTGAGTTCCATCAGGCCGACCTCCCCGGTGCCGAGGGCGAGGGAGGCGTCGTTGGGGAGTTTGCCGGCGATCCCCAGCCGGGCGGCGGTGGCGGCGACGGCTTTCGGACCGCCGGATCTCATCAGGATGCGGACGGCGGCGGTGTTGACGGACTGCGCCAGGGCTTCTTCCAGTGTGATCTCGCCCAGGTAGCGGTGCTCGATATTGGCCGGGCTCCAGGCGCCGATGCGCAGCGGGGCATCCATGACCGTATCGTCGGGACTCATCCCGGCTTCCAGCGCGGTCAGCCAGACGATCGGCTTGAAGGCGGAGCCGGGCTGACGGCGGGACAGAACGGCGCGGTTGTAGGACGAGTCGCGGAAGTTCCGCCCGCCGACCATCGCCCGGACGGCGCCGGTGGCGGTGTCAAGGATGATGACGGCGCCCTCGAAAACTCCGGCTGCGGCGCCGGGGCCGTCCAGCAAGGCGTTCAGCCGCGCCTCCGCCACCGCCTGGTCGTGGCCGTCGAGGGTGGTCCGCAGCACCGCATCGGCGTCCGGCGCCACCAGGCTTTGCGACTGGTCCGCCACCCAGTCGGCGAACCAGCCAGGGGCGGCCGGAGGCGGCGGGAAGGCGATCTGCGCGGCGGCGGCCTGCGCCTGCACCGCGGTCAGGTCGCCGCTGTCAACCATCGCGGCCAGCACCTCCTTGCCGCGGGCAAGCGCGGCGGCGGGGTTAACCCTTGGGTTGAAGCGCGACGGGGCGCGCGGCAGGCCTGCCAGCACGGCCGCCTGCGGCAGGGTCACGCGGCGGGCGGAGACATTGAAATACGTCTTCGCCGCGGCATCCATGCCCCAGGCTCCGGCGCCGAGATAGACGCGGTTGAGGTAGATCTCGAGGATCTCGGTCTTGGTGAAGTGGCGCTCCAGCCAGAGGGTCAGCAGCAGTTCCTGCACTTTCCGCTTTGTGGTGCGGGCATTGGTCAGGAACAGCGTTTTGGCGACCTGCTGGGTCAGGGTGGAGCCGCCCTGGACGACATGCCCGGCGGTGATGTTCACAACGGCGGCACGCAGCAGGCCGGCGGGGTCGATGCCGTGGTGATGCCAGAACCGGCGGTCCTCCACCGCGACGACGGCGGCGGGCAGGGCGGCGGGGAAATCCTTCAGCCGCAGCGGCTCCCCCACAAGGTCGCCGAAGGTGGCGATGACGTGGCCGGAGCGGTCCTGCAGGATCAGGCTCGGGCGGCGGGCCGCGTCGAGCGCGGATTCGGGGCGGGGGAGGTCGCGGGAATACCATACCACCATCACCGCGGCGGCCAGGGCCAGCCAGACGGAAGCGATGAAGCTCCAGCGCAGCAGCCAGACCAGGACGCGGCTCTTGCGAGACCGCTGGCGTGGCGGCGGTTCGGCGGCGGCCGGTTCCTGCGAATAGAACCCGGGGACGGTGGGGGCGGGGCGGGGCATCCGGTCCTGATGTAGCAGATTCGCGGGCGGCCCGGGTCACCGCTTGTCGATCCCGGCACCGTTGCGCAGAGTTGTGGCGGATGCGCGGCAGGGGGGATGCGATGAAGGGCCTGTTTCTGGATGCGGTGGACGATCTGGCGGGAGTCTTCCACCGCATGGTGCGGGCGGGCGATCCGCCCATGGACGTGCTGGAGCGCGGCGACATCGGCCCGGAGGAACTGCCCGCGCTGACCGCCGGATACGACTTCATCTTCGACGACCACAGCGCGCTGCCGACGGACGCGATGCGGCGGTGCTCCGGGTTGAAGCATGTGATCTTCCTCGGCACCGGCGCGCGCAGCTACATGAACCCGGAGGAGCTGGCGGCGCTCGGGATAACCGTCCACACGATCAAGGGCTATGGCGATACGGCGGTGGCGGAGCATACGGTCGCGCTGATGTGGGCCGCGGCGCGCGGGCTGGCGCGGATGGATGGCGGGATGCGGGCGGGCCAGTGGCTGCGCACCGAGGGCGTGGAGCTGACCGGCAAGACCCTCGGCCTGATCGGCTTTGGCGGCATCGCGGCGGAGGTGGCTCGGATCGCTTCAGGGTCGGGGATGCGGGTGCTGGCCTGGAACCGGACGCCGCGGACCGCGCCGGGGGTGACGTTCGCCGATTTGGATACGCTGCTGGAGCAGAGCCATGTGCTGTCGGTGCATCTGCTGCTGAACGACCAGACGCGCGGGTTCCTGAGCGCGGAGCGGTTGGCCCGGGTCAGGCCGGGGGCGATTTTGGTGAACACGGCGCGGGCGGCGATCGTGGATGAGGCGGCGATGATCGAGGCGTTGCGCTCGGGGCGGCTGCGGCATGCGGCACTGGATGTGTTCGCGACGGAGCCTCTGCCGGCCGGGGATGTTCTGACGACGCTGCCGAACGTGACGCTGTCGGCGCATAGCGCGTTCCGCACGCCGGAGGCGAGCGACAAGCTGATCCGGATGGCGCTGGATATTGCGTGCGGGCTGTAGGGGGATGGGGATGGTCCGGCGATGCCCATGAGATCGCATGGGTGAGCGGCGCGGCTCATTTTGCCACCGAAGCGCTCGCCACCCGCAGGTGCGCCTGAGTCCGCCGCTTTACCGTGGCTGCGGCGGAGTTCGTTTTTTTATAATATTGGAGTCCGACATGTTCTGGATGTTCCTTGGACAGAACAAGGCCGCGCTGCCCGATCGACCCAAGCCCATTCTTCCGAACCATCGCCAGCAATCGCAGCGCAGGACCGCCAGGCTGCCTGGCGCCACGCCCCCGGCCCGAAACCAGTTTCTTCGCCACGTTCACGTACCGCGCGCATAACGGCTTCGGAACCTGCTCCTGTTCCGGATCGCCCTGATCGCCTCCGGCGACATCGGCTCCGCCGTTGCGAGGCATGATCGATCGAACGCGCGCATCGTCTGCTTATCGATCAGGCCGGCCTCGTAGACCCCCTTCATCATCTCATGAACACAAGCCGCGATTTCGCTCCGGTAGGTTTTCGCCTGCTTAGCCATCTCCGCCACAAGCCACCTCCTCAATGTGCCCAACGCCACCAACCCGCTGATCTCGGCCGCAGCGAGCGCCAACAGCGTCTTTGCGGCCATTTTCAGGTCGGCATGGTCCGCCGCGTCGATGATGTCACGATCGCCGATCGCCGGCCCGATCCGCCGCCGCCAGCCCGGGCGATCAACGTGCTCGCTCGGATTGACGCCGCCGCCGCTCATTATATACCGTCCGGCATAGCGCCCCGCGGACCAACCGCGCGGCGCTAAAATCCACCGGGGAACAGGACGCCATGGAAAGCTTCAATCTGCTGATCGACGGCCGGCTGGTGGCCGGCGACGCCACGATGCCGGTCATCAATCCGGCGACCGAGGAAACCATCGCGGAGTGTCCGCGCGCCTCCCTGAACCAACTGAACCAGGCCGTCGCCGCTGCCAGGGCCGCCTTCCCCGCCCGGGCGGCGACACCCATCGGCGAACGCCGCAAGGCCATCGCGCAGTTGGCCGACAAGATCGAGCAGAACACCGGCGAGCTCGCCCGCCTTCTGACGCTCGAGCAGGGCAAGCCCATCGCCGACGCGACCGGGGAAGTGCAGGGCATGGCGGGGTTTTTCCGCTATTTCGCCACCCTCGACCTGCCGGTGCGCATCATCGAGGACAGCGCCGGCCGCAAGGTGGAGGCGCATCGCCGACCGCTCGGCGTCATCGGCGCGATCGTGCCGTGGAATTATCCGCTGCTGATCCTGGCGTTCAAGCTGCCCCCGGCCCTGCTCGCCGGCAACACGCTGGTCGTCAAGCCGGCGCCGACGACGCCGCTGTCCAGCCTTCGGTTCGCGGCGCTGATCGCGGACGTGCTGCCCAAGGGCGTGATCAACTTCATCACGGATGCCAACGACCTCGGCGACGCGCTGACGCATCATCCCGGTGTGCGCAAGATCTCGTTCACCGGGTCCACCGCGACCGGACGCAAGGTCATGGCGAGTGCCGCGGAAACCCTCAAGCGCATCACCCTGGAGCTGGGCGGCAACGATGCCGCCGTCGTGCTGGACGACGCCGTGCCGGCAACCGTGGCGAAAGGCATCTTCAGCGGCGCGTTCCAGAACAGCGGCCAGGTGTGCCTCGCGATCAAGCGGGTGTACGTGCACGAATCGATCTACGATTCGCTGTGCGACGAGCTGGCGCAGCTCGCGGATGCCGCGATCGTCGATGACGGGTCGAAACAGGGCACCCAGCTCGGGCCGTTGCAGAACCGCATGCAGTACGAGAAGGTCAAGGGCTTCCTCGACGACGCCCGCAAGCACGGCAACATCATCGCCGGCGGCGACGTCATCGATCGTCCGGGGTTCTTCATCCGCCCGACCATCGTGCGCGACATTGCCGAAGGCAGCCGGCTGGTCGATGAGGAACAGTTCGGCCCCGTCCTGCCGGTGCTGAAATACGCCGACACCGATGACGCGATCCGGCGCGCCAACGCCACCACCTACGGCCTCGGCGCGTCCGTCTGGTCTTCCAATACGGACAGGGCGCATGACGTGGCGACCCGGCTCGAGGCCGGCACGGTATGGATCAACACGCATCTCGACATGGCGCCGCACATTCCGTTCGGCGGCTCGAAGCATTCGGGTATCGGCGTGGAGTTCGGGGAGGAGGGCCTGGCGGAGTTCACCCAGCTTCAGGTCATCAACCTGGCGCGTTAAACCAGTCCGTGTTGAGAGCGACTCTTCCCGTAAACCGTCATGGCCCGGAGCAAGCCGGGCCATGACGATGGGGAGGGGCCCGATGCGTCAAACTCAACGAGCAGTGGTATTAGACAATCGGCTTGGTGACAGTGCCGTAACTTGCATCGACTGCTCGTTCCATTTCATAGTTCCTGCGTCGTCGCCCGGACAGAACACTGTCCGGTCGCAATCTTAACTCAGGGAGCTGAAAGATGGTCACGAGGCGTCGTGTAATAGCGGGCGGGACCGCGGGCCTGGCCGCGGCGCTGGTCGCCTGGCGCTGGAGCACGCCCGCCCCCGCCGCGGAAACCTTCGAAATCCACCACACCGAAGCGGAGTGGCGGAAGCTTCTGACCCCCGCGCAGTTCTCCGTGCTGCGCCAGGCCGGGACCGAACGTCCATTCACCAGCCCGCTGCTGCATGAAGAACGCCGCGGCACCTTCACCTGCGCCGGCTGCGACCTGGACCTGTTCTCCTCGACCACGAAATTCGACAGCGGGACCGGATGGCCGAGCTTCTGGGCGCCGCTGGACAATGCCGTCGCCACCGAGAAGGACACGAGTTTCTTCATGACCCGGACCGCGGTCAATTGCCGGCGCTGCGGCGGGCACCTTGGCCATGTGTTCGACGACGGACCGCAGCCGACGGGCTTGCGGTACTGCATGAACGGGGTGGCGATGTCGTTCAGGCCCGCCACCGCCTGACCGCGGGACACCCCAATGATCCTGTTCCTGCTGGCGTATCTCGGCGGCGTGCTGACCATTGTCAGCCCGTGCATTCTCCCCGTCCTGCCGTTCGTGTTCGCGCGGGCGGACCGTCCGTTCGTCAGCAGCGGCCTGCCGTTGCTGCTTGGCATGGCGGCCACGTTCGCCGCGGTGGCCACCCTGGCGGCCGTCGGCGGCGGCTGGGCGGTCGAGGCGAACGAATACGGCCGCCTAGCGGCGCTGGCGCTGCTGGCACTGTTTGGCGTCACGCTGCTGTTCCCGGCCCTGGCGGACCGGATGACGCGCCCCCTCGTCGCCCTCGGCGCCCGCCTGTCGCAATCAGCCGACGGGCGGGAGCGCGCGGGCGGCGGGACGGTTTGGCCGTCGCTGCTGCTGGGCGTCGCGACCGGACTGCTCTGGGCGCCATGCGCGGGTCCGGTGCTGGGCCTGATCCTGACCGGCGCGGCACTCCAAGGGGCCAGCGTCGGGACGTCTTTGCTGCTGCTGGCCTACGCGGCCGGGGCGGCAACCTCGCTGGCGTTGGCGCTGCTGGTTGGCGGACGGGTGTTCGCGGCGATGAAGCGCTCGCTGGGGGTTGGCGAGTGGGTGCGGCGCGGCCTCGGCGCCGCGGTGCTGGTTGCGGTGGCGGTGATCGGGCTGGGCCTGGATACCGGCTTCCTGACCCGCGTTTCCGCCGCCGGCACGGCGTCGCTGGAACAGGGGCTGCTCGATCGGCTCCATCCCGGGGCGGACAGGCCGGTGGCCATGACCGGCGGACAGCCGGGTGGCGCGTTGCCGGTCGAAGACGAGATGCCGCCGCTGACGGGCGCGGTGGCCTGGCTGAACTCGCCGCCGCTGACGGCCGAGGGGCTGCGCGGCAAGGTCGTTCTGGTGGATTTCTGGACCTATTCCTGCATCAACTGCCTGCGTTCGATCCCGTATGTCCGCGCCTGGGCGGAGAAGTACAAGGACCAGGGGCTGGTCGTCATTGGCGTGCACGCTCCGGAGTTCGCTTTCGAGCAGAAGATCGACAACGTGAAAAAGGCGGTGGCCGATCTGGGGATCGCTTATCCGGTAGCGATCGACAACGACTATGCGATCTGGCGGGCGTTCGGCAACGAGTATTGGCCGGCGCATTATTTCATCGACGCCCGGGGCCGCATTCGCCACCACCATTTCGGCGAAGGCGAATATGACGAATCCGAGCGGGTGATCCAGCAACTGCTCGCCGAAGCCGGCAGGACCAGCGTTTCCGATCGTCTTGTCGCGGTGCAGGCAACCGGCGCGCAAGCCGCCGCTGACATGGCCGATACGCAATCGCCGGAAACCTATATCGGGTTCGCAAGGGCGGAGAATTTCGTCTCCCCGGGCGGTTCCGTCCGCGCTGCGCCGCATGTCTATGCGGCGGGGACGCCAGGGCTCAACCAATGGGGCTTATCCGGCGACTGGACGGTCAACGGCGAGCATGCGGAACTCAACGCGCCAGGAGGCGGCATCGTCTACCGCTTCCATGCGCGCGACCTGCACCTTGTGCTCGGCCCGGCGGCGGAGGCCGCGCCGATTCGGTTTCGGATCACGATCGACGGCAAGCCCCCGGGGGACAGCCATGGCGCGGACACCGACGCCGATGGCCAGGGGACGGTGACGAGCCAGCGGCTGTACCAGCTTGTCCGGCAGAGCGGCGCGGTGACCGACCGCACGTTCGAAATCCGCTTTCTCGATCCGGGTGTGCAGGCATACGCCTTTACATTCGGCTGAATCCGGCGGCAGTTTTCGCCGTCAAGATGAGATCCAAGCCGCATGCCTGTCCCCCGCCGCTCCGCCGTCGCCGTCCGTCATGTTGCTTTCGAGGATCTGGGGTTGCTGTCCCCGATTCTGGACGCGGCGGGCTGGGACGTTTCGTACTGCGATGCTCCGACCGATGACCTGACCGCTCCAGCCGTTACGAAAGCCGATCTTTTGGTCGTTTTGGGCGGGCCGATCGGCGTTTATGATCAGGACGATTTTCCGTTCTTGGGGCGGGAGATTGAACTGCTGGGGCGGCGCCTGGCGGAGGATTTGCCGACATTGGGGATATGCCTGGGCGCCCAGCTCATGGCGTGCGCGCTGGGGCAAGCGGTCTACCCGTGTTTCGAGAAGGAAATCGGCTGGGGTCCGGTGACCTTGACCGAGGCGGGAAAAGCATCCTGCCTCGGCGCGCTGCCGCGCGGTGGACATGTCCTGCATTGGCATGGCGATACATTCGACCTGCCCCCCGGCGCTTCGTTGCTTGCCTCCACGAAGGCCTGCACGAACCAGGCGTTCGTTTACCGGAAGCGCGGCCTCGGCTTGCAGTTTCATTTGGAAGCCGATCCGGCGCGGCTGGAGCATTGGTATGTCGGGCACGCTGTCGAATTGGAGGCGGTGGGGATCTTTCCCCGGGACCTCAGGGCAGCCAGCGCCAAAGCTGCCAAACGGGCGCGCGCCGTGGCCGAGGCCGTGTTCGGCCGGTGGTTGGCCGAAATCGGCTGACGGGCGTTATCCCTGGATGAACGCCCAGCCCGAATGGCTCAACCGGTGGCGCGTGCTGCTGTTCGCCGTCACGACCGGGACGATGGTCGCGAATCTTTACTACGTCCAGCCGCTGCTTGCCGCGATCGCCGCCTCGTTCGGCTGCAGCGTGACCAGCGCCGGTTATCTCGTCACCTTTACCCAGCTTGGCTATGCGCTCGGCCTTTTGCTCGTCGTCCCGTTGGGGGACGTGCTCGACCGTCGGCAACTGCTGTCGGGCATGCTGGGGGTCAACATCGCCGCCCTGGTTGCCGCCGCCGCCAGCCCGGGCTTCATCAGCTTCGCCGCCGCCAGCCTGCTGTCCGGCTGCTGCTCCAGCGCCGCCATGGTGGTAATCCCGTATGTCGCCTCGAAAGCGCCCGAGGCGTCGCGCGGGCGGTATATCGGGCAGGTAATGACCGGCTTGCTGCTGGGCATTCTGCTGGCGAGGACGGTCTCCGGCCTGGTTGCGGCGTGGTTGGGCTGGCGGTCGATGTATTTGATCGCCGCCGGCCTGGTGGCCGCGCTGCTGCTGGCGCTGCGGGCCGCGATCCCGCGGGAGGATCGGCACGGCCGCCTGGCGTATGGACGTTTGCTGCTCTCGCTGCTGCAGCTTGTTCGCGCCGAACCCGAGCTGCGCCGCCGATCGGCGTATTTCGCGCTGGGGTTCGGTTCGTTCAGCGTGCTGTGGACGGGATTGACGTTCCTGCTGAGCGGGGCGCCGTATTTTTACTCCGAGGCGGCCATCGGGCTGTTCGGCCTGATTGGCGCGGCCGGCGCCGTGGCGGCCAATGTCGCCGGGCGGCTGGCCGACAGGGGGCATGCCGAGCGGGTGACGGGCACGGTCGCGGCGGTGCTGTTGCTGTCCTGGGGCGCGTTGGGGTTCGGCGGCCAATCGATCTGGGCCGTCGTCGCGGGCGTCTTCGCGCTCGATGTCGGCGTGCAGGGGTTGCATATCACGAACCAGTCCGTGATCTACCGGTTGAACCCGCAGGCACGCGCGCGCATCACCGCCGTCTACATGACGACCGCCTTTATCGGCGCCTCCGCCGGTTCCGCGCTCGCCAGCCTCAGTTTCCGGTTGGCGGGGTGGAGCGGCCTATGCCTGACCGGCGCGCTGCTGCCGGCGATCCTTCTGCTGATGTGGGCGACGCGGCAGGCCGGCCGGTGGCGCAGCGGCTAGTGCGTCGTTTCAGACAAACCGACCCGATCAAAGGCGAGAGCCCGAACTGCCTGCTCGGGGTGGATTGCGAACGTTCGTGTTACCCTTCCCACTGCTCAATCCGGCCCTGCCAGTAAAGCACGTCCCTTCCGTCGATCTCCCAACTGACCTCGCCGGCGGACGGAATCCACATGTCGCCGCGACGGCGATAGCCGGAGAATTGCCCTCGCCAAGGCGTTAGCAGGAACGTTGTGGTGACCGAACGTGGCCGATCCTGAGCGAATGCCCCGGAGATTCGCCCTTCGCTGTCAAGGCTGAGCAAGACTTCCGATACGGCCTCTCCCGCGCCCGCGCTCACCGCCAATGCATCCGGACCGTCGTCACGCCAGCGCAGCGATTTATTGAAGAGAATGGCGGCGGGCGCCCAGGCGAGCTCCGCTAGGTAGCGCATCAGTTCGCCGCGCAGGAGTGCGGTTGTGTGCTTGGCCCGGGCGATGGGAACGACGCCGAGCGCCATGATATCCATCCGTCCCTCGCCATGTTCCAACGCATCGCGCGCCGAGATGATGCCGAAGGGACCAAATTTCGCCAGCCAGTCGAACGCGCAAGCCTGCGTCGAAATCGTCTGGGTGGCGGTGAAGGCCATCCACGACCCGGTGTCGAGGCTCCGCTTCATCCGCCCCGTCTGCGCCAGCCGGACGCTGCCCCGGTTGCCGCCGGGCTTCACACCGAGACGAATGGCGAGGTCATAGACCGCGGCAGGCAGTCGTGCCCTGCACTGATCATCGGTTTCATCCATGGGACATTCTGTCTTCGGGTTCGACCTGTGGTTCCCGCAGGACAATCGTGGCCAGGTTTGGAGTTCTCGCACGAAAGCCTTGTCCGGCCTCTGCGTGCCGTTCCCAGCGCCGTCCAGGGGTCTAGGCCGTTGGAGGCTAGCGGCGCTGAAGCGCCGCGACCAGGATCGGAAAATACTCAGAGCAGGAGGTCCGCGTCTTAACCGAACCACTGCCAACTGGTTCCATGTCTCATGTGATTGCAGCGGTATCGGTCGTCCCGGAAGCCGGATGCGGGGACGCCGTGTGCGAACGTGACGCGAGGCGGCTTCATGCTTAAGGTCGAACCATGACTTGGCAAAACATTCGCATCTCCCGGTTCGGCGGTCCCGAGGTCCTGGAGTTGGCCGAACAGCCAACCATCCCCGACCCTGGCCCGGGTGACGTCCGCATCAAGGTGCTCGCCGCCGGGACAGGCTTCACTGACAGTTTCATCCGTCGCGGCCGCTACCCGGATTTCAAGGGACCGCTGCCATTCACCCCGGGCTACGACCTTGTCGGTGTCGTCGAGAAGACGGGACCCGGAGTGACCGAACCACGCGCGGGCGATCTGGTTGCGGATCTCTGCGTTGTCGGCGGCTACGCGCAGTACGCGATTCGCCCCGCGCGTTTCCTCGTGCCGGTTCCCGATGGTCTCGATCCTGCAGAAGCGGTGTGCATCCCGCTCGCCTATCTCACCGCGTTCCAGATGCTGACCCGCATCCGCCGCATTCCGCCGGGCGCGACAATTCTTGTCATCGGCGCGTCAGGCAGCGTCGGCACGGCATTCCTCGACCTCGCGCGTCATCTTGGCCTGAAGGCCATCGGCACCTGTTCGGCCGCGAAGATGCCGGTCGTCGAGCGTTTCGGTGCCGTGGCGATCGACTACCGAGCCGGTGATTTTGTCGCGACGGTGCGCCAGATCACGGCCGGGCGAAACGGCGGCGCCGGCGTCGATGCGGCTTTCGATGCCATCGGCGGCGCGCATTTCGCGCGCTCGTTCGCCTGCCTCGCGTCCGGTGGGCTGCTCGTCGGCTATGGGACGCAGACCATGGCGGTTGGGGGCGAAGGGCTGCTTGCCGCGGGGCTGGGCCTGGCCCGCCTCAATCTATGGGGCGCGTTGAGCTTCCTGTACGGCGGCCGAAAGACGGCGTGGTTCAGCATCACCGCCCGCCGATTCACGCACCCCGATGAGTTCAAGGCCGATATGGCCACACTGTTCGGCCTGCTGCGTGACGGCGCCATCCATCCTGTCGTCATCGACCGCCTGCCGCTCGCGGCGGCGCGCGATGTCCATACGCGCATCGATGCCGGCGGCCTCGGCGGCAAGATTGTCCTGCTGCCCTGGGCCACGCCGTGACATGAAAGTCGTTCACTGCCATCGGCGGCGTCTCAAACCTGACTGTCCGGTCTCGTGCCGGCTCGGTCAGGAGCGGTCATTCCGCTTTGTGTCAATCAAGGTCGTTCGGACCATCGGCCACGAAAGTCCGCTTTGGGTCGCAGGCGCCATAGGACGGCGAACCATCCCATAGGGCCGGCTTCTCGGACGCGCTGTATCAGGCGAAACCGGCGACAGAATGCGGCACGTAGGGTTCCTCCAGCGCAGCGATCTCGGCCGCTGACAGCTTCAGCGACACCGCGGCCAGCGCATCCTCCAGATGCTGCAGCTTCGTCGCCCCGACGATCAGCGCGGTCAGCACAGGCTTCGCCAGCAGCCACGCCAACGCCACCTGCGCGCGCGGAACGCCGCGCCGGGCGGCAACCTCCGCCACACGCTCGACGACCTTGCGGTCCGCGTCCGCGGTCCTGGCATACAGCGTCTTGCCGAATTCATCGGTCTCGGAGCGGGCGCTGGTCTCGTCCCAGTCGCGGGTCAGGCGTCCCCGGGCCAGCGGACTCCAGGGGATCACGCCGATCCCTTCGGCCGCGCACAGCGGCAGCATCTCGCGTTCTTCTTCCCGGTAGAGCAAATTCACGTAATTCTGCATGCTGACGAACCGGGTCCAGCCGTTGCGTTCGGCGATCGCCAGCGCCTGCGCGAACTGCCACGCGTACATCGACGATGCGCCAATGTAACGGGCCTTCCCCGCCTTCACCACATCATGCAGCGCCTCCAGCGTCTCCGCTATCGGCGTGCGGTAATCCCAGCGGTGGATCTGATACAGGTCGACATAATCGGTGCCGAGACGCCGCAGGCTGTTGTCGATCTCGCCCAGGATCGCGCGGCGGGACAGGCCGGCGCCGTTCGGCCCGGGGCGCATCCGTCCATGCACCTTGGTGGCGATCACCACGTCTTCCCGCCGCGCGAAGTCCTTCAGCGCGCGGCCGACGATTTCCTCGCTCGATCCATCCGAGTAGACATTCGCCGTGTCGAAGAAATTGATGCCGGCTTCCAGCGCGCGCCGGATGAACGGGCGGCTGCGCTCCTCATCGAGCGACCACGCATGGTTGCCTCGGTCCGGCACGCCGAAGCTCATGCAGCCGAGGCAGATGCGCGACACATCGAGGCCGGTGCGGCCGAGTTTGAGGTATTCCATGCTTTGACTCCGAAACTATGTTTGATCCGGGTAATCGGTGCCGAGCGAGGTCCCCGCCCACGCCTCCATCTCGTGGCGTTGCGCCTCAGTCTCGATCCGGATGCGTTCGAACGCGTCGCGGCCCAGCACGAGGCGGAACGGCGGATGATCCGCCTGCACCGCCGTGATGATCGCTTCGGCGCCGCGCACCGGATCGCCCGGCTGGCGCCCGTCGTTGGTGATGTTTTCCTTCCGCCGCCGCCCCGCCGTGTTCGCATAGGCATCGATGACCCGCGCCGACTGGCGCAATGATCGGCCTGCGAAATAAGTGCGGAAGCCGCCCGGCTCGACCACCAGGACATGCAGGCCCAGCGGCGCCACCTCCTTGCGCAGCGCATCGGACAGGCCTTCGACGGCGAATTTGGTCGCCGAGTAGAACGCCGAACCCGGTTGCGCCATGCGGCCGCCGACGGAGGAAATGTTGACGATGGTGCCGCGCCCGCGCGCCCGCAGGCCCGGCAGGACCGCTTGCGTCACCGCCACCAGGCCGAAGAAATTCGTATCGAACAGGTCGCGGATCTCGCTGTCGGCGGCTTCCTCGACGGCGCCGCGATAGCCGTAGCCGGCGTTGTTCACCAGCACGTCGATCGCCCCGAACCGGGCTTCGGCCTCGCGCACCGCCGCATCGATCTGGCCCCGGTCGCGGACATCGAGTTTCAGGCTGAGCGCGGTGCCGGCATGCCCCGCAACGAGATCGGCCACCGCCGCCGGGTCGCGCGCGGTCACCACGGCGTTCCATTCGCGCGCCAGCACCGCGCGGGCGAGTTCGCGGCCGAAGCCGCTGGAGCATCCGGTTATCAACCAAACTGGCATTGCGGGTCCTCAAAGCGGAACCCCGGGGTCGTTCCGCGTTTCACTATAGACATAAGGACATAATGCGGCCTCCGTTGGCCGTCCAGCCGGGCTGGGACATTTCTACGCCTGCAAACGGTGCAATCGGTTCGCCGCAATCTGCAAAATATCGCGCACCTGCTCCGGCCCGGCGATCAGCCGGGGATTGCGCGGAACCCACGGCGTCCCCATCGCCTGCCCGGCGATCCGGTCAAAATGCTCCGGCCCGATATTCACTGCGGACAGGCTGCGCGGCATCCCCAGCCCGCCGATAAAAGCGTCCAGCACGTCAGCGGCATCCTCGCCCGGGAAACCCATCGCCGCCGCCACCAGCGCCTGCCGCTCCGCATTGACCTCTTTGTTCCAACGCATCACCGCGGGCAACATGATGCAGGACGTGTGGCCATGAGGGATGCCGAATGCAGCGCCGAGCACATAGCCGATGCCATGGCTCGCCCCCATCGGCACCCCGCTGGCCAAAGGCGCCATCGACAGCCAGGCGCCGATCTGGCAGTCGAGCCGGGCCTGCAGATCCGACGGGTCCTGCTTTACCCCCGCAAGACCGCTCACCAGCAGCGCGAGGCCCCGGAGCGCCTGGGCATCGGCATAAGGATGCGCCTCGGCCGAACAAATGCCCTCGACACAGTGATCGACCGCGCGGATACCGGTCGAGAGAAACAGCCATTCCGGAGTGTGAACCGTGATCGCCGGGTCGAGGATAACCGCGCGCGGAATGATGCGCGGATGGCGGAACAGCTCCTTGACGCGCATGCGCTCATCGGTGACGCCGGCAATCGCGCTGAACTCCCCGGCCGACAACGTCGTCGGCACTGCGATCTGCCGCACGGACGGTGCGTTGCACGGCGGCGGCCCGAAGGCTCCGTCGGGACCTTTCACCGGGCGCAGCGCGTCCATCGCGTCCGCGGAACGAATATCGTTCGCCAGGCATAGCTGCACCGCCTTCGCGGCGTCCGTGACCGATCCCCCGCCAATCGTTACGATCAAATCGGCATCGGCCTCCCGCGCCATCGCCGCAGCCTCGATGACAGCGCCGCGAGGCGTATGCGGCGGCACGCGGTCGAACACCGCGGCGCAGGTATGTCCCAGCGCGGCCCGGATTTGCGCGATTTCCCCGGTCTGCCGGTGCAGCGTCCCGCTGACCATCAGCAGCACGCGCTCCGCCCCCGCGCGCCGCGCCGCATCGGCCACCGAAGCGGCCGCTGGCATGCCAAAGATCACTTCGTCCATCTCGCTGAACACCACCCGGCCGCTTCTTGTCATGGCGCTTCCCCTGTTACCTTCCCCCGGTGACTATAGGCGGCATCGCGCGGACAGGAAGCGCATCCGTCCCGCCACACTGCTGTGATGTTTCGCCGAACGCGTCCGTTCCGATCTGTGCGGCGCCGGACATTGATCGCGCTGGCCGCGGCGATGCTGCTCGCCGGCCCCGCGGCGGCAATTCTTGCGTTCCGGTTCCTGCCGCCGCCGGTGACACCGCTGATGCTGATTCGTCTCGCCGAGGGCTACCCGCTTCACCGCCAGTGGGTCGCCTATTCCGAGATCGCCCCCGCGCTGGCGGAGTCGGTCATCGCGTCGGAAGACAATCTGTTCTGCGAGGAAAGCCTCGGCTTCGACGTCAAGGCCATGCGCGGACAGTATGAGGCCTGGCAGGATGGCGAACGGCCGCGCGGCGCCAGCACGATCACGCAGCAGACGGCAAAGAACCTGTTTCTCTGGCCGGGCCGCGATCCGCTTCGCAAGGTTGTCGAGGCGTGGCTGACGCCGCAGATTGCCCTGCTCTGGCCGAAGCGGCGGATACTTGAGATTTACCTGAATTTCGTCGAGTTCGGACCGGGCATCTATGGCGCCGAAGCCGCCGCCCGGTCGTTCTTCCATAAGCCGGCAGCCGATCTGTCGGCGCGCGAGGCGGCGCTGCTCGCCAGCGTGCTGCCGCGTCCGCTGGTCTGGTCCGCGGCGTCGCCGGCGCCCGCGATACGCCAACATGCCGCGGTGATCGAGCAGCGCGTCGCACAGATCCGGCCGCTGCTCGCCTGCGCCCGGCAATGATACCGGTCCGCGTTACGCGCGTCCGGCCGACCCCTCGTCCCCGTCATGGCCCGGCTCGCCGTATCGGAGGTGGGGTCGGCCGGTCGAACCGGCTAAGCGCCAAACCGCGGCAAATGCTCCGCCAGGCCGGCATAGGCGTCATCGTCCGTCCGGTCGTAGCGCAGCGGGGTTACGACGATCTTTCCGGCCCTCAGGGCGCTGTAGTCGCTCTCCGGCCCTTGCTGGATGTTCCCGCGCCG
This sequence comes from uncultured Rhodopila sp., assembly GCA_903851415.1. Lineage (GTDB taxonomy): Bacteria > Pseudomonadota > Alphaproteobacteria > Acetobacterales > Acetobacteraceae > Rhodopila. Next base: position 82,586 of record CAINOE010000022.1, read on the forward strand.
GAAGCTCAGCCAATGGTACTCCATGCCGCGCGGGTCGATGCGGGTTTCCACGGCCATGCCGGCGACGATACCCTCGCCTTGCCGCGCCAGCGTGAGCGGACCGGCCTCCGAGGCAGGTATCGGGGGGAAATTGATGTTCAGCACCGCGCTCTTGCCCCACCCCACGGCCAGCAGCCGCCGCACCGTCTCAGCCCCCAGGGCGCGCGCGGTGTCCCACGGCACGGCGTCCCTGTTCGAGAATGACTGGCTCAGCGCCAGCGCCGGCACGCCCAGCATCATCGCCGTCATCGCGCCGCCGACGGTGCCGGAGAACACCGTCTCCAGCCCCAGGTTCAGGCCGCGGTTGACGCCCGACAGCACCAGTTGGGGCGGCTGGTCCTTCATGATGTGGCACAACCCCAGCGCGGCGCAGTCGCCCGGCGTGCCGGTGACGCCGAAGCGGCGCTCCCCGCGCACGCTGAGCCGCAGCGCGTGATGCAGGCTGATGGCGTGCGACTGGCCGCTCTGGTCGTGTTCGGGCGCGACGATCCAGACTTCGCGGGCGAGCTGTCCGGCGATCTCCTCCAGCACCTTCATGCCGGGAGCGTCGATTCCGTCGTCGTTCGTAAGCATGACCCGATCAAGCACCCTGCGCACTCCTTTTGCGTTCCTCTGTTTGGCGCGTTTGCGCCGCGCGGGGCAAGAGAAGACGATCGGAAAAAAAGCGCGAGGTGTGAAGGGGATCATAGCGAAGCCCGGGCGATCTACCCGCAAAAATGGTTCCTCGTGTAAACCATCTCCGGCGGCGGCCCGCTGCCGGATCTTCGGAGAGACCTGATGCTTATCTGCCAGATGACCGACCTTCACGTGCGCCCGCGCGGGGTCGCCTGCAATCGCGTGTCGGAAACCAACATGCTCACCGAGCGCGCCTGCCGGGTTGTCGCCAGCCTCAGGCCGCGGCCGGACGTCTTGCTGATCACCGGCGATCTTACTGAGTGCGGACAGGCTGCCGAATACGATAATCTGGCGGATATCCTGAAGCGCACGCTTTCGTTACCGGTTTATGTCATACCCGGCAACCATGACCGCCGGGACAACCTGCGCGCCCGGCTGGCGCATCTGCCGCATGTCGCCAGCGATCCCGTTTTCGTGCAATACGCGGTTGAGGACCATGCGGTGCGGCTGGTCATGCTGGATACCGTGGTGCCCGGCGAGGCTTACGGCGGGCTGTCCGACGCGCAACTGGAATGGCTTGACCGCACGCTGGCGGCGCAGCCGTCGAAGCCGACGCTCGTGGCGATGCACCATCCGCCGTTCGCCAGCGGCATTCCTCATATGGACGCGATTGCGCTGCTGCGGCCGGAACGTTTCAGCGCCGTCATCGCGCGGCATGGTCAGGTGCGGCAGATCGTAAGCGGCCACCACCATCGGCCGATCGTCGGGCGGTGCGCGCAGGCGATCGCCTCGATCGCCCCCTCGGTGGCGCACCAGGTCGAATTGTCGTTCGATCCGGCCGACGGCGGCGCATTCAATTTCGAGCCGCCAGCAGTACAGTTGCATAAGTGGGACCCGGCAAATGGTTTCGTCACCCACACAGTTTACACGGGGACGTATGCGGGTCCGTTCCCGTTCCTCACCGAACCCGACTATCCGGGCGCGCATTCGGACTGAGAGTAAAACAAAAGCGACCGGCTTACACGCGGTCTTGTTTACCTTTTGTTAGGAATTGGGCGATAGAAGCAGCGCTGAACATTTCGGATCACGCATCGTGCAAACGATTTGGATGACATATTTGATCGCGGGAGCGGTCGCCTCGGCGCTTTTTGTTGCCGCGGGCTGGCGCAGCCATCGGACAGCCGGCGCCTCATCCTCGTACCGCCGGATGGGCCTCGGCATGCACATTGCGCTCCCGGACGATGTCCAGGGGGCGGCCGATGGCGGCGCCGCGGGAGACGACGTATCGGCGGCGGTGTATTTGGCGCTGGCCCGGCTGTCGTCCGTGATCGCCAGCCAGTCCGTCAAGGTCGATGTGGCCGTGCGTCCGGGACTGAAAGCCGGCATGCGCCCGGCCGCGTTGGCTGATATGCTGGAGGAGCTTCTGGCCGTCGCGCTCCAGGCCGCGCCGGCCAGCCGCATGTTGCTGACCGCGGTGGCGGATGGAGATCGCGTCGCGATCAACGTCATGGACGACATGCCCGGCGGAGACCCGGCGATCCGCCTCAGTCGCGTCAGAACCCTGAAGCAGCGGGTCGCGCTGCAGGGCGATTCGCTGGGGGTGGATGTGCGCCCGAACGAAGGCACGACCATGACCCTGCGGCTTGCGTGTGCCCCGGCTGAAGCGAAGATGCCGAACGCAGCGACCGGGGCGATCTGAGTCGCTCAGCTCCGGTAGGATCCGTTGATGTCGATGTAGCCGTGCGTCAGGTCGCACGTCCATGCCGTTGCCTTGCCTTTGCCCAGGCCGATATCGATGGCGATCTCGACCTCCAGGCCCTTCATATGGGCAACGACCGGCGCTTCGTCGTAACCCGGAACGACACCGCCGTCTTTCGCCATCCACACGCCGCCGACACCGATGGACAGCCTGTCGCGATCCGCCGGTTCCCCGGACTTGCCGACAGCCATGACGATCCGGCCCCAATTGGCGTCCTCGCCGGCGATCGCGGTCTTCACCAGGGGTGAGTTCGCCACCGCCATCGCGATCTTCTTCGCCGATCGGCCGTTGGTGGCGCCGGTCACGTCGATGCGCACCAGCTTTTGCGCGCCCTCGCCGTCCCGGATCACCAGCAGCGCCATCTCCAGCAGCAGTTCGTTCAGGGCGCGGGCGAAGTCCGCCAGCATGCGGTTGCGCGCGGCACTGCCGTCGGGCGGCGGGATGCGCGGATGCTTCGCCTGCCCGGTGGCGATCAGCAGCACCGTGTCCGATGTGGACGTATCCGAATCGACCGTGGTGCAGTTGAAGCTGGCATCGACGCCCTTCTTCAGCATCGTCTGCAGCGCATCGGCCGGAATCTTGGCGTCGGTGAACACGAAGCACAGCATCGTCGCCATATCCGGCGCGATCATGCCGCTGCCCTTGGCGATGCCGGTGATCCGCACCTGAGCATCACCGATCTGCGCCAGCTTGGTGACCGCCTTGGGGAAGGTGTCGGTGGTCATGATGCCGCGGGCGGCTTTCTCCCAGCCATCCTCGCTCAGGGTCTCCTGCAGGCCCGGCAGGGCGGCGACCAGCTTTTCATGCGGCAGCAGCTCCCCGATCACGCCGGTGGAGGCGACGAAGACCTGTTTCGCCGGGCAGTCCGCCAGCCTGGCCGCCGCCGCCGCGGTCGCGGCGCAGGCGTCGCGGCCGGCCTTGCCGGTAAACACGTTGGCGTTGCCGGCATTCACCACCAGCATCCGCGCCTTGCCGCCCTTCAGCGCCGCGCGGCACCAGTCCACCGGCGCGCCCGGGCATTTGTTGGAGGTGAACACGCCGGCCACCGTGCTGCCGGGCGCGACCTCGATCATCACGACGTCGGTCCGGCCCTGGTAGCGGATTCCCGCAGCGGCGGAGGACAGGCGCACCCCCGCCAGCGGCGGCAGGTCCGGCAGCGCGACAGCGAGCGGGGAGACGGCGGCGGCCATGGCCTACTTCGCAGCCGGCGGCGGTTCCGCCGTGTCGGTGGCCTTCACGGGAGAGCCGTCAGGGTTGAATTTCTCCACCTTCACCGCGGCCCGCACCTGTTTGACCTCGGTCTGCACGGCGGCCTGGACCATCTGCTGGCGCAACTCGTCCTTCTGCTGGTCGAAGCTCGGCGGCTGCGCGGTGCGGTGCTCGATCACCTGGATCACGTGCCAGCCGAACTGGGTCTTCACCGGGGCGGGGGAAACTTCGCCATCCTTCAGGGAGAACGCGACCGCGGAGAACTCCGGCACCATGTCGCCCTTTTTGAAGAAGCCAAGGTCGCCGCCCTGCTGCGCGGCGCCGGGGTCCTTGCTGTACTGCTTCGACAGCGCGGCGAAGTCGCCGCCCTTCTTCAGTTCGGCGGTAATCTTCTTTGCCGTCGCTTCGTCGGCGACCAGGATGTGGCGGGCGTGCACCTCGGTCTCGCCGGTCTTGCCGGCGACCTCCTGGTCATAGCGGGCCTTCACCGCCTCATCCGTCACCTGCGGGCGCACCACCTTGTTCAGCAATGCCGATTCCAGCGCCCGCTCCTGCGCCGCCTGCATGGCGCGCTGCACGTCGGGGTCCTTGTCGAGGCCGGTGCGCTGCGCCTGGATCAGCAGGGCGCGGGCGTCGATCAATTGCTCCAGCAGCATCGGATAGAGCTGCTGCGGCTGCATCATGCGGGCCTGCGGCGGCAGGCTGGCGGTCGCCTCCTTGACGTCGCTGAGGTGAATTGGCTGGCCGTTCACCGTTGCCAGCACCGGGTCTGGATCCGTCTGTGCCAGGACCGGTCCGGCCGAAACCGCGCAGCCCAGCGCGGCGACGGCAAGCAAACGGACCGGAAGGCTGAGTGAGCAGTCCGGAAAAAGCGTCATGGCAACCCCTGATGGAATACGGGCGTGCTTATGACCGAAGGCCGCGAAGCTCACAAGGCGCGGCGGATTGTGCCGCCGGTCACAGCGCTGGTTGGCGTGGGCTGATAGACCGGTGGCTTCTTTCGGGAGGATGCGGCGATGCAAGATTTCGGGTCCGTCAGGGTTGAGGAACACGTGCACGGGGATACGCTCTGGGTGGCGGTCCGGGCGCGCGGCGCCGAATGGTCGTGGCTGACGGCCGAGGACGCGCTGCGCCTCGCTCGGCATTGGATGGCAGCCTATGGAGCGGCGGCGGCGCCGGAACCAGGAACCGCCGCCTGACGCAAGCCAGCCGGCACCCCTTCGCGGTTCCGTCCAGAGCGGGAATGAACGATAGACTCTCGCCTGGCCGTGCCGGATCGGATGCGGCCGGGCATCGGAGAAGCGGGTGAAACCATTCCGTGTTGAGAGCGGCTATTCCCATAGACCGTCATGGCCCGGCTTGTCCGGGCCACCTGTCGCGGCACATGCGGCTACAGGTGGCCCGGACAAGCCGGGCCATGACGATGGGGTGGGGCCCGACGGGTCAAAGTCAACGCGGACTGGCATGAGGCGCGAGGCAGGACGTGAGTTCCCCCCGGCGGCCGGCTGCGGATGACCCGCCGCGTCTGGCTGGCGGTGTTGCTGTTTCTTGCCCTCGGCGCGGGCGGCGGCTGGTGGTGGACGATGCGCCGCCCGATACCCATCACCTGGCAGGGCTACGCCGAGGCCGACTTCGTCAAGATCGGCCCTACCCAGCAGGGACTGCTGACCGCGGTGCTTGTCTCGCGCGGCGATCAGGTGCAGGCGGGGACTGTGCTGTTCACCCAGGACGATGCGGACGACCGGGCCGCGCGCGACCAGGCGGCGCAGATGCTGGCGCAGGCCGAGGAGACATTGGGCAACCTCCAGCAGGGCGGCAAGCCGACGGAAATCGCTCAGGCCGAGGCCAATCTGGCGGACGCCCGCGCCGTGCTGGCGCGCGCGACGGCCGATCTGGCGAGGGGGGAGGCGCAATTGCCGATGGGCGGGGTCTCCCGGCAAACCGTCGATCAGCTTCGGGCCGAACGGCTGTCGGCTCAGGCGAAGGTGGAGGCGGCGGTGGCGGCGCTGACACAGGCGCGGGCGCCGATGGGGCGGGAAGGCGAAATTCTGGCGCAGCGCGCCTCCGTGGCGGCGGCCCGCGCCACGCTCGGCATGGCGGAGTGGCGGCTGGCGCAGCGCCGGGTGGTGGCGCCGGTTGACGGGCGGGTGGCCGATGTGATGGCCCGGGCGGGGGAAACCATGGCGGCGGGCGCCCCTGTGGTCTCGCTGCTGCCGCCGGGCAATATTTTCGTCCGCTTCTTCGTCCCCGAAGCGTTGTTCGCGACGATTCATTTGAATGATCAGGTGGCGCTGTCGTGCGACGGTTGCCCGCCGGATTTGCCGGCCCGGATCTCGTTCATCTCGCCGCAGGCGGAATACACGCCGCCGCTGATCTACAGCGAATCGAGCAAGGCGAAGCTGGTGTTCATCGTCGAGGCCCGGCCCGCGCGGGAACAGGCGGTGCGGCTCAATCCGGGCGAACCCGTCGAGGTTCGCCCTGTTCATGCGCCTTCGTCATGACTGCCGCGATCGACGTTCGCGATCTGCACAAGCGGTATGGCGAACGCCGCGTCGTCGATGGGCTGACGCTATCGGTGGCCGAGGGCGAGATTTGCGGCTTCCTGGGCGCCAACGGCAGCGGCAAGACGACGACGATCCGGATGCTGTGCGGGCTGGTGAAGCCGGACGGCGGCGGTGGCACCTGCCTCGGCCTGGATATCATCCGCGACGCGCCGCGGATACGCCTGCAAATCGGCTACATGACGCAGCGGTTTAGTTTTTATGAAGATTTGACCGTCGCCGAAAATCTCGATTTCGTCGCCGCGGTTTACGAGATCGCCGATCGGCGGGAGGCGGTGAAGGCGATCGTCGTGCGGATGGGTCTGGCGGACCGGGCGGATCAGTTGGCGGGGCATTTGTCGGGGGGCTGGAAGCAGCGGCTGGCCCTGGCGGCGTGCGTCCTGCACAGGCCGAAGCTGCTGCTGCTGGACGAGCCGACGGCGGGTGTCGACGCCAAGGCGCGGCGGGAGTTCTGGGACCTGATCCACGACATGGCGGCGGACGGGCTGACCGTGCTGGTATCGACCCACTACGTTGACGAGGCGGAGCGGTGCGGGCGGATCGTCTATTTGTCGGATGGCAAGCTCGTGGTGCAGGGCACGCCGGAGGACGTGGCGCGGGGCAGCAAGCTGGTGACGTTCCGGGCGTTCGGCCGCGATCTCGATCTGGTCGCGCGAAGGTTGCGCAAGATGCCGGGGGTTGAATCGGCGGCGGTGTTCGGGTCCGCGCTGCATATCGCCGGCATGGACCGGGCTGCGCTGGAGCAGGCTACGCGGTCGCTGCGCGATGTCCTGGTATGGCAGGAGGTAGCGCCGCAGCTTGAAGATGTCTTCATCCATCTGCTTGGCCGATCGGCCGGGACGGAGTCGTGAACGGGTTTTCCTTCCGGCGTTTCATGGCGGTGCTGCGCAAAGAATGGATTCAGGTGCGGCGCGATCCGTTCACGCTGCGCATGATCATTGCGCTGCCGGTGATGCAGTTGTTTCTGTTCGGCTATGCGATCAACGCGGATCCCAGGCATCTGCCGGCGGGACTTCTGGCGGTGGACCATTCGAAGTATGAGCGCACCCTGGTCGCGGCGCTGAAGAACACCGGTTATTACGACGTCCGGCCGCTGGCCTCGGAGGCGGAGGCCGAGCGCGGGCTGGCGGACGGGGAGTTGCTGTTTGTCATCAATATTCCTCCGAATTTCGACCGCTCGGTTGACCGGGGCGACCAGCCTTCGGTGCTGATGGATGCTGATGCAACCGATCCCACGGCCATCGGCAACGCGACGGCGGCGCTGGCCGGGCTGGTGTCGGCGCTCGACCGCGACGTGCCGCAGGCGATCCAGTCTTCGCCGGGAAAGGCGCCGTTTCAGTTCCAGGTGCATGCCCGTTACAATCCCGAACAGTTGACCGTGCTGAATATCGTGCCGGGACTGATCTGCATTGTGCTGACGATGTCCACGCTTTTTGTAACGACCCTGGCAATAACCCGCGAAACCGAGCGCGGCACGATGGAGAATTTGCTTGCGATGCCGGTTCGGCCCATTGAAGTCATGCTGGCGAAGGTGGTGCCTTACATCGTGATCGGGTATGTGCAGGTTGTAATTATCATTGCGATCGCAGTTGCCGTGTTCGGGCTGCCGGTGCGCGGCTCCGTGCCGCTGCTGACCGTGGTTCTGGGTCTTTTCATTGCGAGCAACCTGGCGCTGGGCATTACGTTCTCGACCATTGCGCGGAACCAGATGCAGGCGATCCAGATGGCGCAGTTCACCTTGCTGCCGTCGTTCCTGCTGTCCGGTTTTATGTTTCCGTTCAAAGGGATGCCGATCTGGGCGCAGTGGGCGGGGGAGGTGCTGCCGATGACGCACGCGCTGCGGATCGTGCGCGGGATGCTGCTGAAGGGCAACGGCTTTGCCGAGATCGCGCCCGATCTCTGGCCCATCGGCGCGTTCACGCTGGTGGTGGCGGTGATTGCGACGTGGTCGTATCGGGTGACGCTGGATTGAGGCCCTCATACCGGTCCGTATTGACCTCGACCCGGCGGCGTTTCTTCAACGTGATCGCCCGGCTTGTCCGGGGCACCCGTCACGGCAGTGGGCTTGCAGCTATGATAGGGTATAACAATGATGCTTGAACTTGAACGACGTTTGGGTCGGATTTTCGAGTTGACACTACCAAAGCTTGGTCCGGAAGCGCGCGGCCAGCTGGCGTCTTTGATCAGCCCGGCTTCATTGGAGATTATAGGTGGCGTGATCAGTGCCTGGGTGATCGGCCACGCGTTCGGCGTCGGCGAAGTGATCGATGCTGTGATTTTCGTCGCTGGCGCAGCCTCCGTCGGGATGGCGGTCTTTTCAGGTATCGACGAACTATTTCTGTTCGCAAAGTTGACCTGGAGGAGCGGCACGGATGCCGATCTTTCCGCCGCTTCGGCCCATCTGGCGCGTGCGATCGCGATTTTAGGCATCCAGGTGGTGATCACGATGCTATGCAAACGACTCCCTCGCGGAGGGCGGATGAGCGCTGGCGAGCCGCCGCCGGCTGGCGAAGGGCTGCGGTACAAGCCATCGACAGTGGCAGACCCGAGCCTGCCAGCGGGTGAAGGCGCGACCACGTTCTGGGGGGACATCGAGGTGTCCACATCCGGTTCCGCCGGCGACCAGGCGATTGTAATGCTTCACGAAAGGGTGCATCAGTCTCTGGCGCCGAAGTTCTACGTACTGCGCCGCTTTCGGGTGGAAAATCGTGTGGGCTCTTATTTCAGGTCATCGTTATATCGCTACCTGGAGGAATCGTTGGCGGAGACGGTAGCCCAGATCGGTGTGAATGGTTTGTCTCGGGCACTTATCGGGATGCGTTTTCCTGTCAGTAACGGTTATGTGTTTCTGACGCGTGCCGGCGGCGTCAGCGCGTATATGAATGGAGCCGGATTGTTGCCGGAATCTGTTGGGTTGATAGGGGCCGGTGCCCTGCAGGGGTTTGCCTACGAGGTGTGGTTTGGCCGAGATGGAACCGGGGCGAAGACGCTGGCCGGCTCCTCGGGAATGCGTTGATGATATCGACGTTGTGGCAGTTTCTGTTCCGCCCGCGCGCGGCAGTCGCGGCGCCGGTATGCCGGCTTTCGGAAGCTGAGGCACTGCAGATTGCGACATCAAAGATCGGCGAAGGGCAAATGCTTGTAGTAAGAAGGGTTATGCGGGTGGGTGATCGAACCGAATGGCACGTTGGTACAGGGACGATTGGCCGAGGGAAGATCGTGCGGATCGATGATGCGACGGGTGACGTTATCGGGGCTGAGGTTTGGGGCAAACGATAACTGGTTTGGAGCTGCAAACCGGGTTTTTGCTCAGCAACATGGAGATACGGCTTCGTCGTGCATTCGGAATCATGGATGCAAAGGAACCCCTTCAGTATCCGGAATCGTTAAACCGCGAGACATGGTTTTAATCTGTTTTCCATTATCGCCGCCAAACGGCCCGTCGATGACAGGCACGTGAGTTTGGTGGATTCCCGCAAGCCGACTGCGAAATCAGTCGATCTTGAGCGCCGGTTCCGGCGATCATGAACATGGTACGGCGCGCCGTACTGTGCAGTTGCCACTGACAGCCTTCCAACGGTAAAGCGCAGCTTTCAGTGCCGTTTTGATGCTCGCAGTGTCAAACCCCGCAACACTGGCATTCATCTCTCGCAAGTTCGCGACCCGCGGCAAAGGAGCAAAGGAAGCGGTCCGTGTCGGTGAAATCCGACAGTCCCACTTGGGCCTGCGGCCGGCTACGCCTGACACACGCCGGTTCAAAGATCACGCCGGATCCATTCCGCCCTTCGCGCTTGCGTCCGGGCCGCTTCCGTGGTCCGACACGCCCCTTTTGCGGACGGGCACTATCCATGACGGTGATCGGCGTTGATTTCGGCACGACCAACAGCGTCGTGACGCTGCTGCGGCCGGACGGGTCCGTCGCGACGCAGCGCCACGCCTTCGGTTCGGCCGAACTCGACGTCGTCCGCTCCGTGCTGTGCTTCTGGAACGACGGCGACCACCGCCACCACGTGCTGCGCCATGCCGCCGGCCCCGCGGCGATCGAGGCCTATCTGGACGACCCGCTGGAAAGCCGGCTGATGATGTCGCTCAAGAGCTACCTGGCGCAGCGCAGCTTCACCGAAACCCGGGTGTTCGGGCGGACCTTCACCCTGGAAAAGCTCATCGGGCTGTTTCTGGGCGCAATCCTGCCGAAGCCGCGCGACGCGGTGCTGGTGGCCGGCCGCCCGGTCAAATTCGCCGGGGACTCGGTCGACGATGCCTTCGGCGAACAGCGTTTGCACGGGTCGTATGCCGCCGCCGGCTGGTCCAACGTCGACACGGCACTGGAGCCGGAGGCCGCCGGCTACCGCTTCGCCCGTGGCCTGGACGCCCCCGCCATCGTGCTGATTGGCGATTTCGGCGGCGGCACCAGCGACTTTTCGGTGCTGCGGTTCGAGCCGGGCAGCGACCGCCCGGTGCAGCCGCTCGGGCATGCCGGCATCGGCATCGCGGGCGACACGTTCGACTACCGCATCGTGGACCACGTCGTGTCGCCGCGGCTTGGCAAAGGCACCACATACCGTCCGGGCGGCACCGATTTGCCGGTGCCGCCGGAGTACTATTCCAGCTTCGCCCGCTGGCACCGCCTGTCGCTGATGCGCGCGCCGAAGACGATGCGGGACATCGAAGCCGTGGCCCGCACCGCGATGTATCCGGACCGCCTCGGCGCGCTGCTGAAGCTGATCCGCGACGAGCTCGGCTATGAGCTGTACCGCACCGTCTCCGGCGTGAAGGCGGAGCTATCCCGTGCGGACTCCGCGGTGCTGCGCTTCCACCACGCCGATTTCGCCATCGAGCAGACGATCTCGCGCCGGGACTTCGAGCACTGGATCGCGCCTGACATCGCCCGCATCGCCGCCACGGTCGATTCGGCGCTGGCCGGGGCGGGACTGACGGAGGATGCGATCGACCGGGTGTTCCTGACCGGCGGCACGTCGCTGGTCCCGGCGGTGCGCGGCCTGTTCGAAACCCGTTTCGGTGCCGCGCGGGTGACCGGCGGCGGCGAGTTCGTCTCCGTGGCAGAAGGATTGGCCCTTATCGGCCGCGACCGAAGCAGACAGGCATCCTCTCAGGGCACGAATGTCAGCAGCAGGAACACCGCGAAAATCACCAGGTGAACCGCGCCCTGCAAGACCGTCGTGCGGCCCGTGGCAAGGGTCAGCGTGCTGCTGAACAACGTCAGCGTCAGCAGCACCATCTCCTTCGGGGCGAGACCCAGCGTCAGCGGCTGCGCCAGCACGACCGAAAGAACCGCGACGACAGGGATCGTCAGCCCGATGCTGGCGAGCGCCGAACCAAGCGCCAGGTTCAGGCTGACCTGAATCTGGTTCCCGTGCGCCGCCCGGATCGCCGAGATGCCCTCCGGCAGCAACACCAGGGAGGCAATGACGACGCCGACAACGGTGACCGGCAGCCCCGCATTGGCAACGGCCCGGTCGAGCGCCGGGGACAGCGTCTTGGCCAGCAGCACCACGCAGGCCAACGCCAGCAGGAGCAGCACGGCGCTGAGAGCCGTGATCCTGTTGGATGGCACCCGATGCGCCGGCTCGGCCGGGCCGGACCCGTCCGGAACCAGAAAGTAATCCAGGTGGCGCACCGTCTGCACGAAGACGAAAACACCATACAAAGCCAGCGAACTCAGGCCGACAATGATCAACTGGATCGGCGTGTAGAACGGTCCGGGATTTGCGAGCGCGAAATTCGGCAGCACCAGCGCGATCGTCGCCAGCACACCGAGCACACCCAACGCCGCCGATGCGCCCTGCACCTGGAAGGTCTGCTCATGGTGCCGGGCGCCGCCCAGCATCAGGCAAAGCCCGACGACGCCAGTCAGGACGATCATCACCGCGGAATAGACCGTGTCGCGGGCCACCGCGTCGCTGCCGGGGCCGGCGGAGAGCATGACGGAGACGATCAGCGCCACCTCGATCACCGTCACCGCGACGGCGAGGAGGATTGAGCCGAACGGCTCGCCCACCCGAATTGCGACGACCTCGGCGTGATGCACCGCCGCGAAAACGGTCGCGAACAGGAATACCGCCGCCAGCGCGAGCACGGGCATCGCATCGGCCGGCACCACGTGCCCGAGCTTGGCCGCAACCAGCGCGGCGGCAGCCAGCGGGGCAGCCCATGCCCAAATCGGCATGCGCTCAATCTTGTCGGTTGCGAGCGCCATGCAGGCTCATCCTAAATTCGGTCTGGGAGAGGGAAGTTCCGGCAACCCGGCGGGGAGCCGGTTGCAGTTCGGTACTCCGGGTTCAGGCAGCGACGCAACGCGGTTTCCCGGCGCCGATGTGATTGTTGCGCGACATCGCCGATCGGCAGATTGTCCGACTTCATGGCATCCGTCCACACCTCTCGGTGGGACCGCCCCTTGGCGTTTGCCGCGAATTTCGTACATTCTGGTACTCAAGCCAGAAACGCCCCAGCCGGGAGACCAGGAAACATGCCGACGACGAAATTCGGCCTCGCCCAGCCAGTCCGCCGCGTGGAGGATCCCCGGCTGCTGAAGGGCGCCGGACGCTACACCGACGATATCGTCCTGCCGGGCATGCTGTTCGGCATCGTGCTGCGCAGCCCGCACGCCGCGGCGAACATCGCGCGGCTCGACACGGCCGAAGCGGCGAAGCTGCCGGGAGTCGCCGGCATATATACCGCCGCCGAGTTGAAAGCCGATGGCATCAAGCCGCTGCCCTGCGCGGCGCTGGTCGCCAACCGGGATGGCACGCCGCAGGCCGCTCCGCCGCATCCGGTGCTGGCCGACGGCGTGGTGCGCCATGTCGGCGACCCGGTGGCCTTCATCGTGGCCGAAACCCCGGGTCAGGCGCGCGATGCGGCCGAAGCGATCGAGGTGGAGTACGATATCCTGCCGTCGGCGACCGAGCTTGCCTCGGTGATGGATGACGCGACCCCGAAGGTCTGGCCCGACATCGCCCACAACCTCGCCTTCGACTGGGAGATCGGCGACAAGGCGGCGACCGACGCGCAATTCGCCAGGGCGGCGCACGTGACGAAGCTGACGGTCGTCAACAACCGGATCGTCGTGAACTCGATGGAAGCCCGCGCGGCGGTGGCGGATTTCGACAGCGCGACCGGCCGCTGGACGCTGTACGCCAACACCCAGGGCGGCTGGCTGGTCAAGGCGCTGATCGGTCCGGTGTTCGGCACCGATCCGGCCAACTTCCGCATCGTCACGCCGGATGTCGGCGGCGGCTTCGGCATGAAGCTGTTCCTGTACGCCGAGCACGTGCTGACCTGCTACGCCGCGCGCAAGCTCGGCCGCCCGGTGAAATGGGCGGCGGACCGCGGCGAGTCGTTCCTGTGCGACACCCAGGGCCGCGACAACCTTACGACGGCGGAACTGGCGATCGATGCCGATGGCAGGTTCACCGCGCTGCGCACCTGCAACATCGCCAATATGGGCGCCTACCTGTCGAGCTTCGCGCCCTACATCCCGACCTATGCCGGCACCGGGGTGCTGGCCAGCGTCTACGGCTTCAAGGCGATCTACGCCAACGTGCTGGGCGTGTTCACCAATACCGTCCCGGTCGACGCCTATCGCGGCGCCGGGCGGCCGGAGAGCAACTACCTGGTCGAACGCCTTGTGGATGCCGCCGCCCGCGAGCTGAACATCGACCGCGTCGAGCTGCGGCGGCGCAACATGGTGCTGCCAGGCGCGATGCCGCACGCCACACCCGTCGGCAAGAAATACGATAGCGGCGACTTCCGCGTCATCCTGGATGCCGCTATCGATCGCATGGACTACGCCGGCTTCCCCGCCCGCCGGGCGGAAGCGGCGAAGCGTGGCAAGCGGCGCGGCCTCGGGCTGGCGTATTACCTGGAAGCGACCGGCGGCGACCCGACCGAGCGGGCGGAAATCCGCTTCGCCGATGACGGGTTTGTTGACGTCTATGTCGGCACCCAGTCAACCGGCCAGGGGCACGAGACCGCCTATGTGCAGTTGACGGCGTTCAACCTCGGCATCGACGGCGACAAGATCCGCATCCGGCAGGGCGACACCGACGCCATTCCGGTGGGCGGCGGCACCGGCGGGGCGCGCAGCCTGTATTCCGAAGGGCAGGCGCTGCTGAAGACGTCGGAGTCGATCATCGAAAAGGGCAAACGCGCAGCCGCGGAGGAACTGGAAGCCGCGGTCGCGGATATCGGCTTCGCCGATGGGCGCTTCTCGATCGTCGGCACCGATCGCGGGATCGACATCATTGCTTTGGCGGAGACCCAGCGGAAAAAGGCCGCCGCGGGCCAGCCGGCGATCATCCTCGACACGGCCGAGGTCGCCGCCATCCCGGCTCACACCTTTCCGAATGGCTGCCACATGGCCGAGGTCGAGGTCGATCCGGAAACCGGCGTGGTCGAGCTGGTCCGCTACAGCGTCTGCGACGATGTCGGCAAGGCGATCAATCCGCTGATCGTGCGCGGACAGGTGGCCGGCGGCGTGGCCCAGGGGTTCGGCCAGGCGGTGCTGGAGCATACCGTTTACGACCCGGACTCCGGCCAGCTTCTGTCCGGCAGCTTCATGGACTACGCCCTGCCGCGGGCCAACGAATTCCCGGACATCGAGGTCGAGTTGCTGGAAGTGCCCTGCGCGACCAACCCGCTGGGCGTCAAAGGCGCCGGCGAGGCGGGGGCCGTCGGCAGCCCGCCGGCGCTGATCAACGCGATCATCGACGCGCTGAGCGGCGACGGCGTGACCCATATCGACATGCCGGCGACGCCGGAGCGGGTGTGGCGGGCGATCGGGCTGGCGAAGGCGGCGTAGGCGAAGAGGGACGTTCGGCCGGACCCGTTCCCCCGGTGCCCTATGTGTCATCGCCGGAACAAATCCGGCCATGACACGAAATACCAACGGCCACCGCGATCAGCGTGTCGGACCAGACCCGGGCACGGGCACGGCACGCAGGCCACCGTGCCGGCCCGTCACCCGGCCAGCGCCTGCTCGACCGTGGCGATCCGGGCGAACCTCCCGGCCAGCACCATCGCCGTGTGCGCCTTGATCTCCTCGGCGCTGTGAACGCGGCCCCCGGCATCGGTCATCGCGAACGTCAAAGTCGCCTCGGTCACGTAGTCCACCGTCCAGCCCTGGTCGGCGGCGTGGCGCGCCGTCGTCTCGCAGCACTGTTCCGTGCGGATGCCGGAGACGATCAGGCGGCGAATGCCCTGCTGAGTCAGCCAGACATCCAGGCCGGTTCCCACCAGCGCGCTGTGCTTGCGCTTGCGGAACACCGCATCCGGCTGGATGACCAGCGGGGAGAGCGTCGTCACGAAACCGGAGTCCGGCGCGAACGGGCTGTTCTCCCGCAGGTGGAAGACCTGCGCGATGCGGATGTTCCGCGACCGGGCGCCGTCGATCAGCGCTTGCAGCCGCTCGATGAACGGCGGCACATCGGCGTCGGACCAGTACGGGGTGTGACGGAAGGATTCCTGGACGTCGATGACGAGCAGGGCGGTGTCGGACATGGGAAGACTCCGGAGTGAGGGTCAACCTCAGCATGAACGGATCGATACCGGTCGAAAAGCTCCCCCCGCCTCCGCGGTGTCCGTTCTACGATCGCGTCAGCGCGTCGACATAGCCGAACAGGCCGGCCGCGCCGCCGGTATGCAGGAAGACGACCGTCTCGCCCCTGGTCAGCACGCCCTTGCGGATCAGGTCGATCATTCCCGCCATCGCCTTCCCGGAATAGACCGGATCGAGCAGAATGCCCTCCTGCTGGGCCAGCAGGTGGACAGCCTCCACCATGCCCTCGGTCGGGATGCCGTAGCCGGCGCCGACGTAATCGCAGTTGGCCACCACCGACTCCCTGGCGATGTCGCCTTTCAGCCCGATACGGGCCGCCGTCGCCCGGGCGAGGCGGTAGACATTGTCCTCCTGCCGCTCGCGCGGCAGCCGGACGCCGATGCCGAGGACGGGAATGTTGGCGTTGGTTCCCTCCAACCCGACGACCAGTCCGGCCTGGGTGCCGGCGCTGCCGGTGGCGGTGACGATGCGGTCGATGACGAGGCCGAGCTCATCGGCCTGCTGGACCAGTTCCTGCGCGCAGGAGACATAGCCCAATGCGCCTACGGCGTTGGAACCGCCGCCGGGTATGACATAGGCGACTTCGCCGACGGCTCGCAGTTCGGCACCCCGGGCTTCGGCTTCGGCATTCATGTCCAGGCCGGAGGGACGGTATTCGATCCGGCAACCGAAAAGCGTATCAAGAAGCACGTTGCCGCTGGACAGATAGTCCCGGTCGTTGGTGTCGACCCTGTGCTCCAGCAGCGCGGTGCAGGTCATGCCGAACTTGCGCGCCGCCGCGGCGGTTTGCCGGACATGGTTCGACTGGACGGCGCCCTGGGTGACGATGTGCCCCGCGCCCAGTTCCTTTGCCTCGCCGAGCAGCCACTCCAGCTTGCGGACCTTGTTGCCGCCGGTGGCGACGACCGTGCAGTCATCCCGCTTGATCCAGATCTCCGGGCCGCCCAGCGCGCGCGTCAGGTTGTCCAGCCGTTCCAGCGGAGTCGGAGCCGGGAACAGGCGGACCCGCGGAAATCGGGCAAGATGCATGACAGGGTCTCCTGAAAATTCGGTCCTGATCCGGACACCTCAAATACGAGCATCCGGAGGCATCCGGCAATGCGCCGGGGCGCGGCGCGGCCAGGCGAGGATCGGCCAGGACGCCGCAGGCGGCAGAAAGGTTGCCGCTATCCGGCGAAAGAGTCCCCACAGAGATTTTTAATGGTTATATGGTTCGGATTGCCTACCTGTATGCCGCCCGCAAGAACGGAAAGCTCTGTCTGTGATGATGCAACGCGTCCTCGCCGTTATCTCCGCAGTCCTGTTGGTTGCCGCCGTCGCGATCGCGACATTCGGCCAGCAGAGCGTCACCCTTGGTGAGGCGCTTTATCTGCTCGATCATGACCTGGTGGACAGACTGCTGACAGTGTCGCACCGGCTGTGGGGCGGCTGGGCGCGTGACGCCCTGGTCCAGCCTTTGCTGTTCCGCCCGGCCTGGCTGATTCCGGCGTCGGCCGGGATCATTTGCGCCGGTCTGGCGATGTCCGTGCCCGGGCGGAAATCCACCCGCCGATCGCATCGGCGGAGTTAGAGCGTGTTCAGGCTGACTGTAATCGTGGCGATGACCCTATTCGTCATGGCCCGGCTTGTCCGGGCCACCTATCGCGGCAGGGTGCTGGTATAGGTGGCCCGGACAAGCCG
>CAINOE010000023.1 GCA_903851415.1 uncultured Rhodopila sp.
CGTGGTGACGCGGCCGACGCCGGTGCAGCGGAAGGCGTTCGAGCTGCTGGGCGTCGCGGTGTAGCCAGTAGCGGGTCGCTGAAACGGCATTTTATACAATTTCGTCAATGGGTTATGTAGAAGTCAAGTAAGAAGCTCGGATTAAAACAGACGGGATGATCGTCGTCAACGTCACCATTTGAGCAAACCGGCGCGGGCGACGCGTCAGCATGCACAGTTTCGGGCGGTGTTGGGAGTGAAAACTAAGTAAAAGGTACATGTTGCCAACCGGAGAAAACGTTTGGTTAGCCAAGCCCACATGCCCGGACTGTCCTCATCCGTGTTCATCGGTGTTCATCTGTGTTTCCAAACCTGCCTGAGCCGTCGCGGACGGCACCTGTTGTCAGAAAGCAATGGAAACCCGGTTGAACATTGATGACACGGATAAGTCGACTCGACTGCTGCGCCCGCCATGACGACGCAGGCGACCCTGCCTGACGCCAGTGCCTACCCACCTGACTCCAGCTCATCGATAAATCCGGCGATCACATCCAGCCCCCGATCCCAGAACGCCGGATCGGAGGCATCCAGCCCGAACGGCGCCAGCAGTTCCTTGTGCCGCTTCGTTCCGCCGGCTTTTAGCATCTCCAGATACTTCGCAGCGAAACCCGGATGCCCCGACTGGAACTCCGAATACAGCGCGTTCACCAAACAATCCCCGAACGCATACGCATACACGTAGAACGGCGAATGCACGAAGTGCGGCACATATGACCAGAACACGGAGTATTCCGGCGAGAACTCGAACGCCGGCCCCAGACTCTCGGTCTGCACCTTCATCCAAAGCTCGCCGATACGCTCCGGCAGCAGTTCGCCCGACCGGCGCTCGTCATGCAGCAGAGTCTCGAACTGGTAGAACGCGACCTGGCGCACCACCGTGTTCAGCATGTCCTCGACCTTGGAGGCCAGCATGATCCGCCGCTGCGCCGGGGTGGCGGCATCCACCAGGGACCGGAACGTCAGCATCTCCCCGAACACGCTGGCCGTCTCCGCCAGGGTCAGCGGTGTATGCGACATCAGAGTGCCCTGCGGACCAGCCAGAATCTGGTGCACGCCGTGCCCGAGTTCATGCGCCAACGTCATCACGTCCCGCGTCTTGCCGTGATAATTGAGCAACAGATACGGGTGCGCGCTCGGCACGGTCGGATGCGCGAACGCCCCGCCCGCCTTGCCGGGCCGCAACCCGGCGTCGATCCACGGCTTGTCGAAGAACTGCTTGCCGATCGACGCCAGTTCCGGACTGAACGCGGCATAAGCCGTCAGCACCTGCTTCTCGGCATCCGGCCAGGCGACCAGACGGTCGTCGTCGTTCGGCAGGGGGGCGTTGCGGTCCCAGTGCTGCAGCTTCGGCAGCTCCAGCCACTTCGCCTTCATCTTATAATAGCGGTGCGACAGCCGCGGATAGGACCCGCGCACCGCCGTCACCAGCGCCGAGACAACCTCGTCCTCCACCATGTTGGAGCGGTTGCGGTAGCTGGTGGGACGCTCATAGCGGCGCCACGTGTCCTCAATCTCCTTGTCCTTGGCCAGGGTGTTGGTGATCAGCGAGAACAGCCGGATGCGCTCGCCGAACGCTTCGCCGATGGCCTTGCCGGCGGCCTCTCGCACGCCGCGGTTGCGGTCGGACAACTTGTTGAGCGCATCGCTGACGGTCAGCGCCTGGCCGTTCAGGTTGACCCGCATCGCCGCCACGGTCTCGTCGAACAGCCGCTTCCAGGCCCCGTTGGCGGTCAGGTCGCGCTCGTGGTTCAGCTTCTCCAACTGGTCGTCCAACTGGTGCGGACGGAACACCCGCAGGTCGCGCAGCCAGGGCCGGTAGCGGGCCAGTGCCGGGTCCGCCAGCTTCGTCTCCAGCACCGCGTCGTCCAGCCGGTTGAGTTCCAGCGTGAAGAAGATCAGGTCGCTGCTGATCGCGGTGATCCGTTCATTGATCGTCTGGAAGAATTGGCCCACCGCCGGATCGCTGGAATCGGCGGCGAACAGGAGCTGCGCATAGGAACCGGCGCGGCCGAGCAGATCGTGGATCCGTTCATACTCCGCGATCACCGCGGCGAGGGCGGAACCGCTCAGGCCGGCCAGCGTTCCTGCGTGCGAGCGGGCAAAGGCTTTCGCCGTCGCTTCGGCGCGGTCAAGATCTTCCGTCACCAGCGGACTGTCCGGCGACGGATAAAGATCCGACAGGTCCCAGGCGGGTAATGTGATATCCGGTTCGGCGATGACGTCATTCATGTAAAAATCGTGCCCTTGCCCTGCTGCATCAAACTTTCATGTAGGCTAGGAAGCGCGTAGATCAAAGGGTGGGCTGCGTCGGCCGCCCCGGCGCCGGAGGAGACGTGCGTACCTATCCGAATTGGCCGAATCTGGCCGTCATGATGTTCGCCGTGGCCCGGTCGCGGCCGAGCCGCTCGTTCCTGCGCTACTGGCGCAACGGCGCCTGGCACTCCATCAGCCGGGAAAGCTTCGGCCGCATGGCCGCGTCCTGCGCCCGCCGCATCCGCGCCGCCGGGGTGTCGGCAGGCGACCGGGTGCTGATTTGCATGGAGAACCGCCCCGAGTTCATCATCGCCGAGACCGCGCTGCTGGCGATCCGTGCGATTCCGGTGCCGGCCTACACCACCAATACCGTCGATGATCACGCCTACCTGCTGCGGGACTCCGGCGCCCGCGCCGCCATCGTCTCCACCAAAGCCCTGGCCGATCGGCTGGTGCGGGCAGGGGGGCTGGAACTGCTGGTGACGATTGATGCCAAGCCCAGTCCGGATGCCGGCGCCGCCCGGGTGATGGACTGGGCGGAGCTCGTGCAGGACCAGTTGCCGCCGGACGATATCGCCGCGGAAGCCGCCTTGATTCCATCCACCGCGCTGGCGTGCCTGATCTACACCTCCGGCACCGGCGGTTCGCCGCGCGGGGTGATGCTGCCGCATCGCTGCATGCTGGCCAATTGCGCCGGCGCGTTCGAGGTGGTCCGCGCGCTGGAACTGAAGGACGAGATCTACCTGTCGTTCCTGCCGACGGCGCATGCCTTCGAGCATACCGTCGGCCAGTTCTTCCTGCCC
The DNA here is from genome assembly GCA_903851415.1 of uncultured Rhodopila sp. Classification (GTDB taxonomy): domain Bacteria; phylum Pseudomonadota; class Alphaproteobacteria; order Acetobacterales; family Acetobacteraceae; genus Rhodopila. Next base: position 3,096 of record CAINOE010000023.1, read on the forward strand.
AGCCTCGGCTCCGAAATCGTCTATTCCCGAGGCGTCGAAAATCTGGCAGCCGATTTGTTGACCGTCCGGCCGACGCTGCTGGCGGTCGTGCCGCGTGTGCTGGAGGTGATCCGCGCGCGAATTCTGGCCGGCGCGGGGCGGGAAAAGCCTTGGCGGCAACGGCTGTTCCAGGCCGCTCTGCGCATCGGGCTGAAGCGGGTGGACCACCAGCGCCTCACCCTGTTCGAACACCTGGCCGATGGGCTGCTGGAGCGGCTGGTGCGGGCCAAGGTGCGCGGGCGGTTCGGCGGGCGGCTGAAAATCGCCCTGTCCGGCGGGGCGCGGCTGGATCCGGAGGTCGGCCGGTTCTTCCTGGCGCTCGGACTGCCGATCATGCAGGGGTATGGGCAGACGGAGGCGGGGCCGGTGATCAGCGTCAATCCGCCGGAAGCGATCAGGATCGATACCGTCGGCGCCGTGCTGCCCGGAGTCGATTTGCGCATCGCCGGGGACGGGGAGATCCTGGTGCGCGGCGAACTGGTGATGGACGGCTACTGGAACCGGCCGGAGGAAACCGCCGAAACGATCCGCGACGGGTGGTTGCATACCGGCGACATCGGTGAACTCGACAACGGTTACCTGCGCATAACCGACCGGAAGAAGGACATGATCGTCTTGTCCGGGGGTGAGAATGTCTCGCCGGCCAAGATCGAGGGCCTGTTGATGGCGGAAAGCGAAATCGGCCAGGCGGTGATCTCCGGCGACGGCCGCAGCGGGCTGAGCGCGCTGGTGGTGCCGGCCGAGGGCTATGACGATGCCGCCGTGGCGGTGGCTGTGGACCGGGCGAACAGGCGCCTGTCGGCGACCGAGCGGGTGCGCAAGCACGCGGTGGTGGCGCCGTTCACGATCGAGAACGGTCTTCTTACGCCGTCTCAGAAGATCCGCCGCCTGCTGGTGATCCGCGCCAACGCGCAGGTGCTGGCGGGGCTGCACCGGTGATGGGGCGGTCCGTCCCGGGCGCAAACTTAACGCGCCGGCATGGGCCTGGCCCTGTGCGTCATGGCCGGGCCTGTCGCCATGGCTATCAGGATAAGGCGTCGCGCGGAGCACGGCATTCCCCCCAATCGTCATGGCCCGGCTTGTCCGGGCCACCTGTAGCCGCACCTGCCGCGACAGGTGGCCCGGACAAGCCGGGCCATCACGATGACAGAATGACACCCCGGGCAAACTTTTTTCCGGCTTCGGCTTATCCTGATAGCCATGGGGCGTGGCCCGGCCACCCAAGACTTGCGGTGTCTGAAACGGCAAAGTCGGGGATGGCCGGACCAAGTCCGGCCGTGACACTGGTGCGGCGACCGTGCCCCACTCGCCCTCTGTTGGCGGCTGCTCGGAAAAGCCGGGCGACGACCACCGCGCTGACACGCATCAGCCATTGCGACGGAGCGGGCGCTCTGCTAGACGGCCCCGCTCGCGATCTGATCCAATGGTGGATACCTGACGTGCCTCGCGCGACCCGCGGGGTTTCTTTTGTTTTAGAAGGGGCGTTGGCCCATGGCCGTTCCGAAGAGAAAAACCTCCCCCTCCCGCCGGGGAATGCGCCGCAGCCATCATGCGCTGCCGCACGAGGCGCACAACGAATGTCCGAACTGCGGCGAACTGAAGCGTCCGCATCACATCTGCAGCCATTGCGGCCACTACGACGGACGCGAAGTGGTCGCGGCCGGCAAGGAACTGAAAGGCGCAGTCAGGGCTTAAGGCACGGCAGCAGCGGCGAGCGGGTCTGCCAGTGACCGGTCCCTACACCCTCGCCGTGGATGCCATGGGCGGCGACAAAGCCCCCGACATGGTCGTCCACGGACTCGACTTCGCCGCGGAACGCCACCCCTCGGCGCGCTTCCTGCTCATCGGCGACGAGACCCGGCTCAACGCATTGCTGGCGAAGCATAAGCGCGCGCGTACGGCGTGCACCGTGCGGCATGCCTCCGAGGTCATCACGTCGGAGATGAAGCCCACGGCGGCGCTGCGCAGCCGCAAATCGTCGATGCGCATGGCGGTGGACGCGGTCGCCAAGGGCGAGGTTGCCGGGCTGGTCTCCGCCGGCAACACCGGCGCGCTGCTGGCGCTGGGCAAGATCATCATCAAGACCCTGCCCGGGATCGAGCGGCCGGCGATGGCCGCCATCGGCCCCTCGGCGCGCGGCGACGTGGTAATGCTCGATCTCGGCGCCAACGTGCAATGCGACGTCCGCAACCTGGTGGAATTCGCCGTCATGGGCGACGTTTTCGCCCGCACCGTGCTCGGCCTGACAGCGCCCACCATCGGCCTGCTGAATGTCGGGTCGGAGGACCTCAAGGGCGACGACACCGTGCGCGAAGCGGCAGACATCCTGCGCGCCAGCCATATCGGGCCGCAATTTCACGGCTTTGTCGAAGGCCATGACATCGCCGCCGGCACCACCGACGTGGTCGTCACCGACGGCTTCACCGGCAATGTGGCACTGAAGACGGGCGAGGGCGCGCTGAAGCTGATTGGCCAGTTCATGAAGCAGGTGTTCACCAGCGGCCTGATCGCCAAGTTCGCGTACCTGCTCGTGCGCCCCGGCATGGACCGCCTGCGCGAGTGGCTGGACCCGCGCCGCTACAACGGCGCCGTGATGGTGGGCCTGAACGGCGTCGTGGTGAAGTCGCATGGCGGCACCGACGCGCAAGGCTTCGCCCACGCGGTCGATGTCGCAATGGACATGGTCACGCACCGCTTCAACGACCGCATCCGCGAGGATCTGGCGCGGATCGGACTGGACAAACGCAGCCCGGCGGAGAAGAACGGGCTCGATCGCAAAGCCCCAAGGGAAATCGCCCCCGGGGCAAAGGCAATTTCAACTGGCGAACCGGCAGGGGCCGCCGTCTCCGGCGGAACGTCGCAACCGGGATCGAGCGACGACACGCACCTCGCTACCGCCTGAGCAGGATTCACTATGCCGATTCGTTCCGTCTTGGCCGGTTGCGGCGGCTATCTGCCCGACAGGATCGTCTCCAACGACGAGCTGTCCCGCACCGTGGACACCTCGGATGAATGGATCCATGAGCGGACCGGCATCCGCCAGCGGCACTTCGCCGCCCCGCACGAAACCTCGGCCTTCATGGGCACCGCCGCGGCCCGCACAGCGCTTGCGGACGCCTGCGCGACACCGGCGGATGTCGATGCGATCATCCTGGCGACCAGCACGCCGGACCAGGCATTCCCGGCCACCGCATTGAGGGTGCAGGCGGCGCTGGGCGTCACCCGCGGTTTCGGCTTCGACCTGTCGGCGGCCTGCGCCGGCTTCATCTACGCCCTGTCCATCGCCGACGGCATGATCCGCAACGGCCAGGCGACCGGCGTCCTGGTCATCGGCAGCGAGGTCTACTCGCGCATCCTGAACTGGAAGGATCGCGGCACCTGCGTGCTGTTCGGCGACGGCGCCGGAGCGGTCTTCCTGCGCGCCGCCCGGATCAGCGATTCTGATACGCGCGGCGTCCTGTCCACCCATATCCACGCCCAGGGCACGCTCGGCGACATCCTGTACGTGGACGGCGCCGTCGGCCAGCCGGACAAGCCCGGCCACCTGGTGATGAACGGCCGCGAAGTGTTCCGCCACGCGGTCACCCGCCTGGCCGAAGCGGTCGAGGAAGCGCTGGCGGCCAACGGCCTGACTCACGCGGACGTCGACTGGCTGGTGCCGCACCAGGCCAACAGCCGGATCATCAATGCGATGGGCAAGAAACTCCACCTCCCGCCGGAGCGGGTGATAGTGACCGTCGACCGCCATGCCAATACCTCCGCCGCCTCGGTCCCGCTGGCGCTGGCGGAAGCCCGCGCCGATGGGCGCATCCGCAACGGCGACCTGGTGCTGCTGGAAGCGCTGGGCGGCGGCCTGACCTGGGGATCCGCCCTCGTCCGCCTGTGACCTGAGCTACCCCATCGGCCGCAAACCTCTGATCCGTAGCGATTTATTCTGCGCAACCTTGACGTGCCGGCATGAATTGCCTTAGCGTTGGGTTATGCTGACGATCACCCGCGCCCACATCGCTGAAATGATCTACACTCAGGTCGGATTGTCCCGGAATGAGTCGGCGGATCTGCTTGAGTCGGTCCTGGACCGGATCGCCACCCGCCTGGAAAGCGGTGAATCTGTTAAGATCAGTGGGTTCGGAACCTTTTCTGTAAGGCAAAAGGGGCGCCGGGTCGGACGCAATCCGAAGACCGGGGAAGAGGTGCCGATACTGCCGCGGCGGGTCCTGGTGTTCCGGCCCAGCCACGTGCTGAAGGCTCAGGTCAATGGCCAGACGCCCGGTACGGAAGACGATGAATGATCCGCGCCGCATAGGCGCTGAACCGGATCGTGACCCTCGGGCGTTCACGTGAGCCATGAATCGCACGCAGAAGCCATCGACCCCGGGGCAAGGCCGCGTCCCAAGAAAGCCCCGAACGCTTTCCGCACTATCAGCGAAGTAGCGGACGACCTCCACATCCCGCAGCACGTGCTGCGCTTCTGGGAGACGAAGTTCCCGCAGGTGCAGCCGCTGAAGCGCGGCGGCGGGCGGCGCTATTACCGCCCCGATGATATCGTGCTGCTGCGGCGGATCGCCGATTTGCTGTATACTCAGGGCTATACGATCAAGGGCGTGCAGCGTCTGCTGCGTGAGGGCGGCGGTCAGTTGTCCGACGACATCCCGCCGCCGACGGCCGACGAACGCGCCGCCGCCGAGGCGGAGAAAGCCGGGCTGACCGCGCAGGAGCCTTTGCTGATCCCCGGGCTGGAACTGGTTCACCCCCCGGCTGTCGTGGTGCAACTCGCGCGCAGCAGCCAGCGGTCGAAGCTGGAGGTCGAGAACGATCGCCTGCGGGCGCTGCTGCGGGAGCTGCTGACGGAGGTTATGGAGCTAAGAAAGATGCTGGAGTAGGACTCCGCTCTGCCGCCAGGGGCGCTGGCGGCACGGACGTCGCCCCTGTGTCATGGCCGGATTTATTCCGGCCATCCACGACTTGCGGTGCCGGATGAGGCGATGTCGTGGATGGCCGGCACAAGGCCGGCCATGACACAGGGGAAAGCCCGAGACGGTTATAGAAGGCCCTATCCCCCGAACGCCGACAGCCCAGTCTGCGCCCGCCCGAGTATCAGCGCATGCACGTCATGCGTGCCTTCGTATGTGTTCACCGTCTCCAGATTCATCACGTGCCGGATCACGTGGTACTCATCGACGATCCCGTTGCCGCCATGCATGTCCCGGGCGACCCGCGCGATGTCCAAAGCCTTGCCGCAGTTGTTGCGCTTCAGCAGGCTGATCATCTCCGGCGCCGCATCGTGCTCGTCCATCAGCCGCCCGAGCCGCAGCACCGCGTGCAGGCCCAGCGTGATCTCGGTCTGCATGTCGGCCAGCTTCTTCTGGATCAACTGAGTCGCCGCCAGCGGGCGGCCGAACATCATCCGCTGCAGCGTATACTCCCGCGCCGCATGCCAGCAGAACTCCGCCGCACCCAGCGCGCCCCAGGCAATGCCGTAACGGGCGTTGTTCAAACAGGAGAACGGGCCGCGCAATCCCTTGACGTCCGGTAGCCGGTTCTCCGCCGGGACGAACACGTCCTGCATCATGATCATGCCGGTCACCGAAGCGCGCAGCGAAAACTTGCCTTCGATCTTCGGCTGCGTCAGGCCGGGCATGCCGCGTTCGAGGATGAAGCCACGGATATCGCCGGCATCGTCCTTCGCCCACACCACCAGCACGTCCGCAATCGGCGAATTGGTGATCCAGGTCTTCGAGCCGCTCAGCAGGAAACCGCCATCCACCGCCTTCGCCCGGGTGCGCATGGAAGCCGGGTCCGACCCCGCATCCGGCTCGGTCAGCCCGAAGCAGCCGACGAACTCGCCGCTGCGCAGTTTGGGCAGGTATTTCTGCCGCTGCTCCTCCGACCCGAACGCGTAGATCGGATACATCACCAACGAGGACTGCACCGAAAACGCCGAGCGATACCCCGAATCAACGCGCTCCACCTCGCGTGAGATCAGGCCGTAGCTGACGTAATTCACCCCGGCGCAGCCATAGCCTTCCAGGGTGGCGCCGAGGAAACCCATCTCGCCGAACTCGTTCATAATCTCGCGATCGAACTTTTCCAGCCGGTTCGCCATCAGGACGCGAGGGAACAGCTTCTCCTGGCAGAAATCATGCGCCGCATCCCGGATCGCCCGTTCATCCTCCGACAACGCGCCGTCCAGCCGCAACGGGTCTTCCCAGGCGAACCGGGAGAACGGGCTGGCGGGGCGGATAGGCGTATCATTCATGCGTCGGCCTCTCTGTTCTCCACGGTCACCGGCGTGCGGGTGCGCAGGAACATGAAGGCTGGCACATCATCCCCGAATCCGACAACAGACGGCCCGAGGTCGTCGTCTCGCCGGTAGCGCCGCGGCTCATCGCGCCGGTACTCGCCGCGATGCTCGTGTGACGGCTCCTCGCGCCGCGGCTCGCGCTCCCGGCGCGGTTCGCTGTGGGTGGCCGGACGCTCCGCCGCCAGCGGCAACTCCGCCCGCGGTTCCCGCTCAGCCACCGGCTTTTCCGCCCGCGGCCGATCGGCTCGGGTCCTGACGGGCTTTTCCTTGACTTCGCGCGGCTTGGCGGCGGCCTTCTTCGGCTCCGCCGGCTTGCTGCGCCCGCCGCGCCGCCGGCGGCCGTCCTTCTCCGCCCAATCGACCGGATCGAGGCCCTCCACGATAATCGGCGGAATGGCGTGTCCGGTCAGCTTCTCGATCTGCTCGACATGGAAGCGGTCTTCCGGCGATGCGATGGTGAAGGCCCGCCCCTCAAGACCCGCCCGCCCTGTCCGCCCGATGCGGTGCACATAATCCTCGGCATGGATCGGCACGTCGAAGTTGAACACATGCGACAGGCCGCCGATGTCCAGGCCGCGCGCCGCGACGTCGCTGCACACGAGCAGCCGCAGCTCGTTCGCCTTGAATTTCTCCAGCGTTGCGAAGCGCAGCGTCTGCGCCATGTCGCCGTGCAGCGCCCCGGCGTCGAAATGATGCTTCACCAGCGATTTGTGCAGGATATCGACGTCTTTCTTGCGGTTGCAGAAAATCAGCGCGTTCTGCACGTTCTGCGAACGGATCAGCCGCCGAAGCGCCTCGCGCTTGTCGTGCTCGGCCACCAGAGCCAGGCCCTCGGTGATTGTCGTGGCCACCGAAGCGGCGCGGGAGACCGCGATCTCCTTCGGGTTGGTCAGGAACGCATCGACCAAGCGGCGGATCTCCGGTCCCATCGTGGCGGAGAAGAACAGCGTCTGCCGGGTCTTCGGCAGCAGTGAGACGATCTTCTCGACATCCGGGATGAAGCCCATGTCGAGCATCCGGTCCGCCTCATCGATCACCAGGATGCGGGTGTCGGAGAGCAGGATCGACCCGCGGTCGAACATGTCGAGCAGACGGCCCGGGGTGGCGATCAGGACATCCACCCCCTTCATCAGGATGTCCTTCTGGTCGTTCATGCTCTCGCCGCCGATGATCAAAGCGTGCGTGAGTTTCAGGTACTTTCCGTACTGGACGAAATTCTCCGCCACCTGAAGCGCGAGTTCCCGTGTCGGCTCCAGGATCAGGCTGCGCGGCATGCGGGCGCGGGCGCGGGAGCCTGACAAAATGTCCAGCATCGGCAGGGTGAAGCCGGCGGTCTTGCCGGTGCCGGTCTGCGCCGTTCCCATGACATCCCGGCCCATCAGCACGAACGGGATCGCCTGCTCCTGGATCGGGGTCGGGTGGCGGTAGCCCATCTCCGCGATCGCGCGCAAAACCTCCTCGGACAAATGGAGATCGGCGAACACGGTCCGAGGCGGCTCCGGCGGCGGCCCTTCGGCAATCGGGATCAGCACCGTTTGTTCCTCATCGCCCGCACAGGCGGCCGATTCGACGCCGCTGTCGTGCTCTCCGGCCTCCGCGATGCCTGCCGCCCGCTCGGCGGCCGCGTCCTGCACCGCAGCCGCGGGAGCGGCCTCCGCCGGTTCGGTCGCGATCTCATCCGCCGCCGGCAATGCCGGCGCGGGTGTATCGATCAAGGCTTCGGCCGTCGCGGTGACGTTCGCTTCCGCGTCGGTCGTTTCGCGTGAGGCGGTGGTTGTGTCGTTCAAATCGGGTCCAGTCGGTGGCATGGGTACTGTTCATGGCACGGAATACGCGCCCATTGGTCCAGCGCACTGCGCGCAAGCCGGGTGCCAGCATCCGCTCGCGTGATCCGCGGGGTATCGGGACTGCCAGGGTAAAAGTCAAGGATGGACCGCGCATCATCCGGGCAATCCACGGCATCGCTTCCCGCCGGATAACCGGACGGCTCAGGATATCCCGGCGCGCCGCCTTTTTTCAGGCACGCGGCTCCAATTACGGGATGGGCCTTTCGTGACCGGTCTAGCCAGCTTCACGCCCGTCCAGGGAGTCGATGCGGTGCCAAAATGGCGCCGCCGCGGCGACAGGAGCGGCGTGTGGCCGATCAATCTCTTTCGAGAGATAGATTCTCGTTCTCGTGGCGTCAATGATGTACGCTGCGCTCCCGATAGACAAAAGCCGGCGAGCCGACGCTCGGCGCGGCGATCGAAAACACAGGCGTATACCACGCCCGCAATGGCGTGAGAAACGCGCTCGGTCATTCCACCGGATTCTCGATGACGGGCCGCCCCAGCCGGCTGAACTCCCGAAGCTTATGCGTTAATCAGCATTGCCAGCCTGGAACAGGCATGTGCCCGTGCAGACGGGTCAGTCGGGCCGATCGGCTCGCGTTCCGCTTCGAGCGCCGCACACATGGCGCCATAGTCGTAATGCGCGGCGCGCCGAACGGCAGCACGACGATCGTTGAACGAAGCGCCTCAGGCCGGTTCGTTGCGTGATTCTCCGGCCGTGATGATCCTGATACGGATGACCGCTTCGCGGGGACGCCGCTGTCTCTCCGCTGCCCGTGCCGCGGATTGCGGATCAGGTCGCGAACGATGTCGGGGTGCAACATCGTCTTGTGGCCGGCCCCGCCGCCGCCGGCGTTTGGCGCTTACAACGGTCGTTGAATCGGCGGAAGAGAATGGGCTAGATTTGCCTTCCGAGATAATGTGGTGCCTAAAACATTGGCAGGCGCAACCCTGCGCACGGCGGTGGCATGCCGGCCAGGCGGTTTCAGCAGATGGATCGAAACACTCATGAGCAACAGTTCCAAGCACCGTAGCGGGCGGCGGACCGGGTCCACGTCGGCGCGGTTCAAGCCGTCCGAGCTCGTCCCGGTTGATGCGGGCCGGCGGCCCACCTTCACCCTGGCGAATAAGTTGGGCAGCATTGCGGTCGGTTTGGTGGCCCTTGCCTTGATCGTACTCATCTGGATTGTGACCGGTCCCGTGATCGCGGAACAAGGTGCGGGAATCCGCGAGCGGGCAGAGAAGTCCCTGACCGCGCAGGCGGCCACGCTCGCCGAGACCATCTCGAATGAGCTTCGAATGATCGACCAGAGCCTGACGATCATTCAGGCCGCCTGGAAACAGGACAGCGAAAGCGTCGATCTGATCAAATGGCAGCAGAAGATGCCGGCGCTGACCGGGGTTGCCGACGACCTTTTCATCGCTGACGAGAACAGCATTATTCGCCAGGACATAATACCGCAAGCGGTAGGCCAGGGCGTTGGCGCGGCATACGTAAGGTTCCCGCATGGAGTACTCGAAACGTTCCAAAGCAACGGCAGCAGCGAAACGGACTCGTTGCTGATCCAGGGCACGGGCGGCCCGCCTGTCGATGCGCGGCAGTTCCTGATGTATCTCGTCAGGCCGCTGGATCATCCGAAGGGCTGGCACGTCGGGGCATCGTATCACTCGGCCGAGCTGACCAGGCTCTTCGCGCAGGCGGCGCTTGGTTTTAATCCGGTGGTCGCGCTGGTTGAAACGCAGCATGGCAATGTGCAGGCCGTCGTTGGGCCGACGGCGCGCAGGCCGAAGACCGACCTCTCGAAATCGCCCCTGTATGCGGCGATGGTGCGGGACAATAGCGGAACCTGGCTCGGGCCGACCGGGATAGACGACGTCGAGAGGCTGCACGCGTTCCACCGCGTCCCGCACCGTGACATGATCGTGGTTGTAGCGGCGACCTGGGACGAGGTGATGGAGCCGGCCAACGACCTCGCAGCGGCCACGCGCGTCCTGGCCGGAATCGCCACGGCGCTCGTGCTCGCCATCGCCGCAGTGGTTATCTGGGAGCTTTATACCATTGGCCGCCGTCGCCGCCGTGAAAAAATCTACGACCGGAATAGAGCGGAAGTCGAGCGGCTTCGGTCGGAGGAGGCCGTCTTCACCGCGCATGCCCAGTTGAACGCCGCACGGCTGAATGCGGTCGTCGCCAACGCCTCGGACGGACTCGCCCTGTTCGATTCCGGCCAGCGTCTCCTGCAATGGAATTTTGCCTTTGCCCGCGGCATCGGCATCGTGCCGCGGCAGGAGATGCCGCTCGATGCCATGCTCCGCGAACAGATCGCGTCGGCAGACGCAGACCGCAGCGAAACCGACAGCGACGCGGAGGTCGCGCGCCGCGGCAGTTTGCTCCGAGCCGGCGATCCCGCCGGTCTGCCGGTCAAGGGCCCGGGTGGCGAGGCACTGATCCTCCGCGGCCTGCCAATTGAGCAGGGCGGATTCGTTCTTTTGCTCAACGGATTTACCACATGGCAGCCGGCGCCGATGCCAAGCCCGCAGAAGACGCCCGGCGATGGCATCAACCCGGCGCCGCTTACGCCCGCGCCGGTAGATTGGTGAGCGGCTTTCTATAGCAGAAGGGGAACGATCACCGCCGTCAGCAGCGCGTTGAGGCCCATCGCGATGCCGGCGAACGTGCCGGAAAGTGGATCCACCTGGAACGCCCGCGCGGTGCCGATGCCATGCGCGGCGAGCCCGGCGGCGAATCCCCGCGCCCGCTTGTCGGTGATCCGCAGCCGGTCCAGCAACGGCGTGACGATGATGGCGCCGAGGATTCCGGTGAGAATCACCAGCACCGCGGTCAGCGCCGGGTCGCCGCCGAGCCGCCCGGAAATGCCCATCGCCACCGCGGCGGTCACCGACTTCGGTGCGATCGAGATGACGACCGAGGCGGGCGCCCCCAGCAGCCGGGCGATCAGCACCGCCGATACCAGCGCGGTCAGCGAACCGGCAATCAGGGCGCACGCCATCGGCAGGATGGATCGCGCCACCATCCGGCGATGCTGATACAGCGGGATCGCCAGCGCCACCGTCGCCGGGCCGAGCAGGAAATGGATGAACTGGGCGCCGTCGAAATACGTCGCATAGGGCGTGCCGGTGCCGCGCACCAGCAGCCCGACAAGGCACATCGACATCAGCACCGGATTGGCCAGCGGCGCCCGGCGCAGCGCCGCGGCGATCCGGTCGCACAGGCAATAGGCCAGGATCGTCACCGTGAGCCATAGCAGCGGCGACCGCGCCAAATACACCCAGAGCGCGAAGACATCCTCATGCATGGAGGCGGCGCGCCACGAAGTGAAAGACCCAGGCTGTCACCGCCAGGCTGAGGACGGTTGAAACCAGCAGCGACAACGCAATGGCCAGCGCATTGCCGGCCAGCACGTCAAGCCGCTGCACCACGCCCACTCCGGCCGGGATGAACAGCAGCGACAGGTGCGACAGGATGCCCCGGCCGGTGTTTTCGAACGTCCCGTCGCGCAGCTCCGACGGCATCCAGCGCAGCGTCTGGTCTCGGGCCAGTAGCAGCAGCAGGCACAGAACCATGCCGATGACCGGGCCGGGCACCGGCAGGTCCGTTGCGTGGGTGATCGCCTCGCCGGCAAGCTGGCAGAGCAGGATCAGGCCGAGGCTGAGCAGCATCGCGGCGCCGGTTCAGACGCGTTCGATCAGGGCGGCGATGCCCTGGCCGACGCCGATGCACATGGTCACGACGGCGCGCCTGAGGTTCAGCGTCTCCATCGCGTTGACCGCCGTCAGCGCCAGCCGCGCGCCGGACATCCCGAGCGGATGTCCCAAAGCGATGGCGCCGCCATGCGGATTGACGTGATCGGCGTTGTCGCTCAGGCCGAGCTGGCGCAGCACGGCGATGCCCTGGCTGGCAAACGCCTCGTTCAGCTCGATCAGATCAATCCCGCCGATGGACAGGCCGGTGTTGGCGAGCAGTTTCCGCACCGCCGGAGCCGGGCCGATGCCCATGATGCGCGGCGGCACGCCGGCGGTGGCCATCGCGACGACCCGGGCGCGCGGCGTCAGGCCGTGCCGCTTCGCCCCTTCCTCGGAAGCCAGCAGCAGCGCCGCCGCGCCGTCGTTGACGCCCGATGCATTGCCCGCGGTGACGGTGCCGGGATCGCGGAACGGAGTCTTCAGCTTCGCCAGCATCTCCAGCGTGGTGTCGGGGCGGGGGTGCTCATCGTGCTCCACCACCGTGTCGCCCTTGCGGCCCTTGATGGTGACGGGCGTGATCTCCTTCGCGAAGAACCCGCTATCCTGCGCCTTCTTCGCCTTCTGCTGACTATGATACGCAAACCGGTCCTGATCGGCGCGGGAGATCTGGAATTCCTCGGCCACGTTCTCGCCGGTTTCCGGCATCGATTCGGTGCCGTACGCCTTCTGCATCAGCTTGTTGACGAAGCGCCAGCCTATGGTGGTGTCGTAGACCTCGGCGGAGCGGGAGAACGCCTCGGTCGCCTTGCCCATGACGAACGGCGCGCGGGTCATGCTTTCGACCCCGCCGGCCAGCATCAGATGGGCGTCGCCGGCCTTGATCGCGCGGGCGGCACTGCCGACGGCATCGAGGCCGGAGCCGCACAGCCGGTTGATGGTCGAGCCGGGGACGGAGGCGGGCAGGCCGGCCAGCAGCACCGCCATGCGGGCGACATTGCGGTTGTCCTCGCCGGCCTGGTTGGCGCAGCCGAGGATGCTGTCGTCCAGCGCCTCCCAGTCCACGCCGGTATTGCGCGCGGCGAGGGCGCGGATCGGATGCGCGGCGAGGTCGTCGGTGCGCACATCCTTCAGCGCGCCGGCGTAGCGGCCGATGGGGGTGCGGGTGAAGTCGCAGATATAGGCCTCGGACATGGATGTTGCTCCCCTTTTGAACCGGCGGACGTCAGGGGAGTGTTAATCGTTTGGCGGGCGCGGCGCCAGCCGCGGTCCGGAGCTGCTGCGGGGCGGTCCTGTCGTCAAGGCGATACCGATCGCTTCGCAATGATACCGCTCAGGTCATGGGCATGAATATTAAACGAGTTGCTTCGCTTTGATGTTGACATCCCGGACCTCGCGCCGGTTAAGGTGCGAAGCAAAAACGTTCCGGCTATTCTGATGCGGGAGCGGACAAACAGGGGGTGCGCATGAGTATCAAGGGCCAGGTCAACCTGATCAATAATCCGCAGCTTTTTTTCGGTGAGCTTCTTCTCGGCAATGGCGCGACGCCGACGGGCGGATTCGTTGCCGCCAAGGTTTCCGGGCTGGCGGCCGAACTTATAGGACTTCTGCCGGGTTCGGTGCCGGCGGGCGCCCTTCCTTTGCCGCCAATCCCGATCCCCGTGACTGCGAACGTTAGCGCGGCGGACGGAACCTTCACGCTGCCTGACTTCCCGCCGGAATTTTCCAAGATCCAAACGGTAACCCTTCGCCTGCTCCTGAACGGGCGCCCGTTCTACCGGACGGAGTGGTTTCCGCGTGCCCATATAAACAAGACTCTGTCGGCGTTTGTCTATCAGCCGTCCTTGCCGAAAACCGACGGGATCAAAGCCGGAGATGTGAGCAAAGGCCTGGCGGACGCCGGTCTTCCGGCGGGTACTGCTCTCGTGGCCAACCCGTCGGGCATTTTCGTCGGTGCGTCGCAATCGGGGGTGGATGCAGGTTTCGGCGTCGCCCTGATCCCGGACAACTCATCGAACCTTTCCCTGTTCTTCGACCTGGCGCTGAATGGCTACAACATCCATGTCGGATTGCCGGCGGCCTGCGGCACGAATGCGGACGCCATTTTGGCCGGGATCAAGTCGCAGCTTCAGACCTCCGGCTCCGCGGTCAACGGCGTCGTGTCGGACGCACTCAGCACGGCCTGCGAGTCGCCGCCGCTGGGTCTCAGCCCGGACGCCACGAAGAAACTCCTCGGTCTCGTTTCCATCCAGTTTATCTCGGTGACCTATCCCGTGCCGATGCCCGGGCATCTGTGGTCGTTGTCGGATAAGTCGGATCAGACCATCGTTGCGGCGCCCCAACTGACGCTCGGGTTTCCCCGCGCGTTCTGACTTCCCCGCATCGGCCTCGCCTGCGGGCGGGGCCGATGCGGGTCTTGCGCTCACCTGGCAGGGCGTTACCCTTCCTTGAACGGAGGGAACGGCAATGCTCAGCATGGCGGGAAAAGTCGCAATCGTTGCCGGAGCCGGGTCGGTTGGCCCGCCCGGCGGCGCGATCTGGGGCAACGGCAGGGCGACGGCGATCCTGCTGGCGCGGCAGGGCGCATCCGTCTTCCTGCTCGACATCGACGCCGACGCGATGGGCGAGACCAAGGCCATTATCGAGAGCGAAGGGGGCGTTTGCGCGACGCAGTGCTGCGACATGACGGTCGCCGCCGAAGTCGGGGAAATGGTACGGGCATGTATTGACCGTTTCAGGCGGATCGACATCCTGGTCAACAACGTCGGCGGTTCCGCCCCTGGCGATCCCGTAACAATGACCGAGCAAACCTGGGACCAGCAGATCGACCTGAATTTGAAAACCACTTTTTTGGGCTGCAAGTTTGTGTTGCCGGTCATGGTGGAGCAGGGCAGGGGGGCGATCGTGAACATCGCCTCGGTGTCGGGGATGCGGAATGATTTTCTGAGCGGCCGATCGCATGCCGCGTATAGTGCGGCCAAGGCGGGGGTAATACAGTTTTCCCGGTCTGTCGCCGGAACGTACGCGCGGCAGGGCATCCGGGTGAACACTGTGGTGCCGGGACTGATGCATACCCCGCTGGTAGAACATCGGCTGGCCCGCTCGGTTGGCGGCAATGATGTTCAGAAACTGATCGATGCCCGCAACGCGGCGGTGCCGATGGGGCATATGGGCGACGCCATGGATGTTGCGCACGCGGTGTTGTTTTTGGCCTCGGACGAGGCTCGGTTCATTACGGCGACAGAGATCATCGTGGATGGCGGCAGCAGCGCGGCGATGCCCTAACCGCTGTCCGACAAAGCAATCGAGACGTTCAGGTCGGTGACCAACCCGTTTTCCAATGAATACACCCAGCCATGCACGGTGATGTCCTGCCCGCGCGCCCAGGCTTCCTGAAGGAACACGTCGGAGGCGACATTCTTCACCTGCCGCATCACGTTCAGCTCGCAAAGCCGGTCCAGCATCTTCTGCCGATCGGCGATGGCTTCCAGCGTCTCGCGGTTTTCGGCGTAGATTTCGCGGATCGGATGCAGCCAGTGGTCCACCAGCCCGCGCCGCTTGCCGTCCACCGCGGCGGCGACGCCTCCGCAACCGTAATGACCAACCACCAGGATGTGCCGGACCTTCAGCACATCGACGGCGAACTGTAGCACCGACAGGTAGTTGGCGTCCTGCGGCGGCGCCAGGTTGCCGACGTTGCGGTGAACAAACAGTTCGCCCGGGTCGAGATCGACGATCTCGTTCGCCGGCACCCGGCTGTCGGAGCAGCCGATCCAGAGGTATTCGGGGGTTTGCTGGGCGACGAGGCGCTTGAAGAAGTCGGCGTCAGCCGCGACTTTGCGCGCGGCCCAGGCCCGGTTTTTCGCCTTCAGGTTATCCAGCATCTTCCCCATTTCACGTTCTCACGGCCCGTGGGCCGGCAACGGCGTCCAATTCCGCGTTTGTAATCGGTTCGGCGCGAATGACAACAAGATATGCGAGTGCCGATACAAGCCCGATCGCCGCAGCCGCCAGCAGGGCGGGGACGAAGCTGCCGGTAGCCTGCACGATAAATCCGGTGATCGTCGGCGCCAGCGCGCCGCCGAGATAACCGCCGAAATTCTGGATCGCGCCGAGCGAGGCGGTGCAATGCGCCGGTGCGGCGACCGACGACAGCGCCCAGGACATCCCGCTGGCTGAGGCGCCAAACATCAGCGCGCCGGAGATCGCGGCGACGGCGACGAAATCGCTGGATGATTCCGCGGCGACGACGGTAAAGCCGACCATGCCGAGCAATCCGGCGATGACGGGGATTTTGCGGCTGTTGACGGGTGAAAAGCCGCGCCGCATCAGGAAATCTGCGATCCACCCGCCGCCTATGCTGCCGGCGACGCCGAACGCGAACGGGATGGCGGCGATCAGGCCGGTTTTCGGGATCGACATGTGCCGCTGCAATTCCAGATAGCCGGGCAGCCAGGCGAGGTACAGCCAGTTGATGTAGACCACGCCGAAGAACCCCAGCACCAGCCCCCAGGTCGTACGGAAGCGGAACAGTCCGAGCCACTCGGACAGCCGCACCTGGTTATAGGTGCGGGTTTCCTCGCCGTCGGTCAGGTAGCGGCGTTCGTCTTCGGTGAAGTGCTCCTCCGCGGGGTCGCGATAGAGCAGGAACCAGACCGCGGCGACGGCCAGTCCGGCGATACCCATCACCACGAACATCCAGCGCCAGCCGAAGCCGATCATCAGGGCCGTCAGTATCGGTGGCGCAATGGCCGGGCCGAGGGACGAGGTGCAGTTCCATGTGCCCGTCGCGAGCCCGCGGTCGCGGACGTTGTACCAGTCTCGCACGACGCGGACGGCGGAGGAGAACATCGGCGCCTCGCCGAGGCCGAGGAACACGCGGGCGATCGAGAACTGCCAGAACGAGGTGACGAACCCGGCCGCCGCCTGTGCGATCGACCACAGCGCGAGTCCGGCACCGAGCAGCCGGTGCGGGCCGACGCGATCGACCAGCGCACCGCCGGGCAGTTGCGCGAACGCATAAGCCCAGAGGAAGGCCGACAGCAGCAGCCCCATGTCGGCGATCGACAGCCCGAGTTCCTGGCGGATCAGCGGATTGGCGATCGAGAGGGTGGAGCGGTCGAGGTAATTCAAGGTGCCCGCAACGACCAGCATGATCAGGGCGGTGCGTTGTTTCCGCCGGATATTGGCGGGCGCGATTGGTTTTGGCATGGACGTCCTCCCGGGACTTTGCTTTGGCAGACGATGATAGGGACGGACGGGTCGTGCCGGAAGGTATCACGGGTAGTTGAAGGCGACCGGCAAGTGCGGGCGAGGCACGACGTTCTCCCCATTCGTCATGGCCCGGCTAGGTCCGGGCCACCTGTCGCGGCACCGTGCTGGGATAGGTGGCCCGGACTAGCCGGGCCATGACGAACAACACGATGACAAAAGAGGCAAACCGTAATGACGCCGACGCAGTTTACTCTCTCCATTCCCGAACAGCACCTTGCCGATCTGCGGGCGCGGCTGGCGCTGACCCGGTTTCCCGATCAGGCGCCGGACGCACCCTGGGCCTACGGCACCGACCTGGATTACATGAAATCGCTCATCTTCTACTGGCGGAACCAGTTCGACTGGCGGGCGCAGGAAGCGGAGTTGAACGCCTTCCCCCAGTTCCGGGTCTCGCTGCCCGGTGTGGACCTGCATTACCTGCATGTGCCCGGGCAGGGGCCATCGCCGATGCCTCTGCTGCTGATGCACGGCTGGCCCGGCTCGGTGTTCGAGTTCCTCGACATCATTCCCCGCCTGACCGATCCCGCCCGTTTCGGTGGCGATCCGGCCGACGCGTTCACCGTGGTGGCGCCGTCGCTGCCCGGCTACGGCCTGTCCTTCAGGCCGGGGCAGAAACGGTTCAATATCGAGGAGATCGCCGCGCGCTTTTCCATCCTGATGACGGACGTCCTGGGCTACGAACGCTACGGCGCGCAGGGTGGAGACTACGGTGCCTTCACTGCCTCCCGCCTGGGCCATGCCCATGCGGACCAGGTGATCGGCATTCACATCAACCTGTTGACCGTCCGGCGCGACGGTCCTCCGCCGCCGAACCCCACAGAGGCGGAACGGCGCTATTTCGCGGAACTCGCCGAGTGGCTGAAGGAGGAAACCGGCTACCAATGGATCCAGGGCACCAAGCCGCAAACCCTGGCCTACGCCCTGACGGATTCTCCCGCCGGCCTGGCCGCCTGGATCGCGGAGAAGTTCCGGACCTGGACCGACTGCGGCGGCGACCCGGAAACCGCCGTCAGCCGCGACCGCCTGCTGGCGAATATTTCATTATACTGGTTCACCGGCGCCATCGGCTCCTCGTTCTGGCCGTATTACGCACGGATGCACGGCGGGTGGCCGATACCGAGCGGCGGGACGGTCGATGTGCCGGTGGGTTACTGTGAGTTTCCGAAGGAGATCATCCGTCCGCCGCGGTCCGTGGCGGAACGGCTGTACACCGGCATCCGCCGCTGGACCGTCATGCCGCGCGGCGGCCACTTCGCCGCGATGGAACAGCCTGAGGCGCTGGCGGCGGAGGTGGCGGCGTTCTTCCGCGCATTGCGATAGTCCCCCGGCTTGCCAGCACCGGACGTCGCGTGCAGGGTCGCACCAAGGCCCGGCACAGGGCGCCGCTTGGGAGGACGACATGCTGCAAACGAAGACGGCGCCCGCTGACACGGCGGTCGCCGCGCCGCACGGGCACTACCGGTGGGTCATCATCGGTCTTCTGTTCGTCATTACGACGATCAACTACATGGATCGCAACCTGCTCGGCGTGCTGAAGCCGACGATCCAGGGCGATCTGCACTTCAACGAAACCGAATACGGACAGATCGTCTTCGCCTTCAGCATGGCCTACGCCGCCGGCTACGCCAGCATGGGCGCTTTCACCGACAAGGTCGGCGTGCGCATCGGCCTCGCCGTCGCGGCGATGATCTGGTGCGCGGCTTCTGCGGCGCACGGTCTGGTCACCGGTGTGACCGGCTTCATCTTCGCCCGGATCGCGCTCGGGATTGGCGAGGGCGGCAATTTCCCGACCTGCATCAAGTCCGTCGCCACATGGTTTCCGGTGCGGGACCGCGCCCTCGCCACGGGAATTTTCAACTCCGGCAGCAACGTGGGCGGGCTGGTGGCGCCGCTGATCGCGGCATTCGTTACTTCGCTATGGGGCTGGCAGGCGGCATTCTACGTCACCGGCCTGATCGGCTTTGTTTGGGTTGCGTTCTGGTGGGCGATGTATCGCGCGCCGGAGGAGCATCCCGGGGTTTCGGCTGCGGAACTGGCGTATATCCACAGCGATCAGGACGTGCCGGCCAAGCCGATAGCGTGGTCCCGGTTGCTGCGGTATCCGGGGACCTGGACGTATATCATCGGGGCCGTGCTGACCAATCCGGTCTGGTGGTTCTATAACAACTGGGTGCCGAGCTTCCTGTTCTCGAAATACCACGTCAACCTGATGGCGCTCGGGCTGCCGCTGGTGGTGATCTACCTGATGACGGATGTCGGCTCGATCTTCGGCGGCTGGGTGTCCGGGCGGTTCATCAAGGCGGGTTTAGGCGTATTCACCTCCCGCAAGCTGGCCTTGCTGGGTTGCGCGCTGTGCACGGTGCCGGTGTTCATGGCGCCTGCCGCCGATTCGATCTGGGTTTCGGTTCTGCTCATCGGTCTGGCGATGGCGGCGCATCAGGGGTTTTCGGCGAACCTGTTCACCATGGTTTCGGATACGATGCCAAGAGGCGCGGTGGCCGGGGCGGTCGGCCTGGGCGGCGGCATCAGTTCAATACTGAGCGGGTTTTCGGCGATCTTCGTCGGGCGGCTGCTGGATGCAACGCATAACAACTACACGCTGCTGTTTTTTATCGGAGCGGCGGCCTACGTGGTGGCGACGCTGGCGATCCATTTCCTGCTGCCCGGGCACCGCAGCGAGCTGATCGGGTCCATGGCGGCTGCGGAATAGCGCGGGGGGCGAACCTCGGGTAGAGCAAGCGCGAAACGTCAGCGACTGTCCATCCCGCATGAAAACCGTCACCTTCTCCGCCGACGATTTTGGCCTCACGGACTCCGTCAACGAAGGCATCGAGCGTGCCCACCGCGACGGCGTCCTCCAGGCTGCCAGCCTGATGGTCGCCGCCCCCGCGGCGGCCGACGCCGTGCGCCGCGCCCGCGCCAATCCAACGCTCCGTGTCGGCCTGCACCTGGTGGTTATCGAGGGTCCCGCCATCCTGCCGCCCGCCGCGATCCCCGGTCTCGTGGACGCGGCCGGCATGTTCCCCTCCGGCCAGCTTCGCCTCGGCATCGACTATTTCTTCCGCCCGCGCATCCGCCGCCAACTCGCAGACGAAATCCGCGCGCAATTCGCGGCCTTCGCCGCCACCGGCCTGAGGCTGGACCACGCCAACGCCCACAAGCACATGCACCTCCACCCGACCGTGGGGGCGATGATGCTGCGCATCGGCCACGAATACGGGCTGGACCGCATCCGCATCCCCGCCGAACCTCCCGCCGTGCTGGCCCGCTGCGGCACGCGCGCCGGCCTCGGCGACGCGGTGTTGTACCGCTGGACAAACGTCCTTCGCAGGCAGGCCAGAGCCGCCGGGGTTGCGACCAACGACCATTGCTTCGGCCTGGCCTGGAGCGGCCATATGACAACCGAACGCATCCGCCGCCTGCTGGCCAACCTGCCGGACGGCGACAGCGAAATCTACTTCCATCCGGCGGCAAGGCGCGACGCGGTGCTGGAACGGCTGATGCCGGAGTATGAGCACGACGCCGAACTCGCCGCCCTGCTGGAGGCCGCAACAATCGCCTGACCCCCTCTTGCCGTTGCTGCAACAAACCGGCACATTGGCAGTCCGACAGGGACGTGGCGCAGGAGACCGGATTGGCTAAGGCTGCCGCACAGAAGCAGGGCGCCGCGTCAGGCGTGCTCTGTCTCAAGATTACGTTGCGTCACGTCAAACCGCCGATATGGCGCCGCGTCCTGATGCCCGGCGGCATGACCCTGGCCGACCTGCACCTGGCGATCCAGGCGGTCATGGGATGGGGCGACAGCCATCTGCACGCCTTCGACATCAATGGCGAGCAATACGGCGACCCGACGACGACGGATGATGTCGCCAGCGAGCGCCGGCTGACGCTGAGCACGCTGGCCAGAAATGGGGTCACGCGTTTCACCTACACGTACGACTTTGGCGACGACTGGGAACACGACATTCTGATCGAGAAGGCGCCGCCCGCCCATTCCGCGAAAGCCTTTCCGGCCTGCATTGGCGGCAAGCGCAACTGTCCGCCCGAGGATTGCGGCGGCGCCTGGGGCTACGCGGAACTGCTGCCCATCCTGGCCGATCCGGCGAATCCCCGTCACGACGAGATGCGAGAATGGCTCGGCGAGGACTTCGACCCGGAGGCGTTTTCGGTGGAGGACGCCGATACAAGTCTGGCGGCGTTCTTCGCCCGGAAGGAACCGGCGGCGGATGCGGAATTGGACCTTCCGGCCCCGGCGCCCCGGCGGAAACGCCGGGCTGTTCCCCCGGCATAACCAAAACACGCGGCCCGATTGCGAGCACCCCTGCGGCGGATTATGAACGCTGCATCATAATCAGGCCCGCCGGACCGCGCGCCAGGGAGACGCCGCCATGACCAGCCCGTACGACCAAATGCCGAAGAACGAAGCGAATTATGCACCTCTGACGCCGCTGACCTTCATTGAGCGGGCGGCATACGTCTACCCGGACAAACTATCGGTCATCCATGGCGATGTGCGCTTTACCTGGAAGCAGACCTACACCCGGTGCCGCCGCCTGGCCTCCGCGTTGTCGCTGCATGGCATCGGCAAGAACGACACCGTCGCGGTGATGGTGCCGAACACGCCACCGATGGTCGAAGCCGCGTTCGGCATCCCGATGTGCGGCGCGGTGCTGAATACGCTGAACACCCGGCTCGACGCCCAGACCATCGCGTTCATGCTGAAGCACGGTGAGGCGAAGGCGCTGATCACCGACCGCGAGTTCTCCCCGGTCATGGAAGAGGCTCTGGCGCTGCTGGAGACGAAGCCGCTGGTGATCGACATCGACGACCCCGCCTGGTCCGGCGGCAAGCTGCTGGGCGAGACGACCTACGAGGCGTTCCTGGCCGGAGGCGATCCGGACTACGCCTGGCAGAACCCGGGCGACGAGTGGGACGCCATTGCGCTGAACTATACGTCAGGCACCACCGGCGACCCGAAGGGCGTGGTCTACCACCATCGCGGCGCGCATCTGAACGCGATCAGCAACATCCTGAACTGGGGGATGCAGCAGCACGCGGTGTATCTGTGGACGCTGCCGATGTTTCACTGCAACGGCTGGTGCTTCCCCTGGACGGTGGCCGAGCGGGCCGGGATCAATGTCTGCCTGCGCCGGATCGACGCGAAATCGGTGCTGGACGCCATCCGCGACCATGAAGTGACGCATATGTGCGGCGCGCCGATAGTCTACGCCATGCTGATCAACGCGCCGAAGGAGCAGCGGGAGGAGATTACTCACCGCATCGCCGGGCAGGTGGCCGGCGCGGCGCCTCCCGCGGCGATTATTGAAGGAGCAGATCAAATCGGTATAGAACTGACGCATGTGTATGGTCTGACCGAGGTCTACGGGCCGGCCAGCGTCTGCTCCAAGCACGAATCCTGGGCGTTCCTGCCGATCGAGCGGAAAGCCGAACGGAACGGCCGGCAAGGCGTGCGGACGCCGTTGCAGGAGGCGATGGCGGTGCTGAATCCGGAAACGATGGAGTCCGTGCCGTGGGACGGCGAAACCATGGGCGAGATCATGTTCCGCGGCAACATCACCATGAAAGGCTACCTGAAGAACCCCTCCGCCACGGACAAGGCGTTCGAGGGCGGCTGGTTCCATACCGGCGACCTCGCGGTGATGCAGCCGGACGGGTATGCGAAGATCCGCGACCGGTCGAAGGACATCATCATCTCCGGCGGCGAGAATATATCGTCGATCGAGGTCGAGGATACGCTGTACCGGCATCCGGCGGTGCTGAGCGCGGCGGTGGTGGCGCAGCCGGACGAGAAATGGGGCGAGACCCCGTGCGCTTTCATCGAGCTGAAGGTCGGAGCGACCGCCACGGCGGATGAACTGCGGGATTTCTGCCGCGAGCACATGGCCCGGTTCAAGGTCCCGAAGACGTTCGTGTTCCGGGAGATCCCGAAGACGTCGACGGGGAAGATCCAGAAGTTCGTGCTGCGCGAGCTTGCAAAGTCTGCGTCGGCGATCGAGTAGGGGCCGGATGGTCGTTCTGCAAATGTCGCGGCCGGACCTGGCGCCGGCCGCGACACGGCGAGCATCGCCGCGCCTCACACTCTTCAGTTAGCGATCACGGGACTTGGGCCAGCCATAACAGAATAGCAACAAGCAAGCCCGGCTGGCTCAACGATACTGTTCCGTGCTGGTTTGTGATTTGCATCGTTTGCTCACGGCTGGTCATGATGGCCCGCACTTCAACAGGATCGTCTCCATGTCGGGCGAAAACACCGGTTTCGTGCCTAACCCGAGCGCATGGACACAACCCCCGCCGCTCGTGCGCCACGCTTATGGTCTGGTCGTCAGGGACCACGGCCTCGGCACCGCGTTCGGGCTGCTGATGCAAAGCGTGCCCTACGCGCTCGCTCGGTTCGGGATCCTGATGGCCTGGTCGGTCGCCTGCATCATCTGGATCGTGGTAGCGTTCGGCGGCGCGGCCTGGCTTTCGATCCACGTCGCGCAGGCGTTCGGGGTGGTCTGGCTGATCGCGTGCGTTGTCGGCATCGGATGGTTCTGGGGCGCGGTCCTACGCTACGCGCTGCACCTGCTGGCCTGCGGCCACGTCGCCGTGCTGACCGAGTTGATCACGCGCGGGCAGGTCGGCAATGGCAACGAGTCGATGCTGGCCTACGGCAAGGGCGTGGTGACCCGCCGGTTCGGCGAGGTGAACGTGCTGTTCGGCATGAACATGCTGGTGCGCGGCATCCTCAATGCGTTCCACAATACGCTGGACTGGATCGATCAGATGATCCCGATTCCGGGACTGGAGAGCTTGTCCAACCTTGTCACGATCGTTCTGCGTTCGGCGACGCGCTATCTGGACAAGGTGATCCTGTCCTACAATATCGCGCGCGGCGAGGGCGACCCGTGGGCGGGAGCGCGGGAAGGTCTTGTCTACTACGCGCAGAACGCCAGGCCGATACTGATGACGTCCGCCTGGATTGTGGTCCAGGAGAAGCTGCTGACATTTGTGCTGTGGCTTCTGCTGCTGGCGCCCGCTGGCCTGGTGACAGTGATGCTACCCCACGCGGTGCGTCAAAGCGGTGGTGTCGTCACCGTTCTGATCGCCATCCTTCTGGCCGGGACGTTGCGGTCCGCATTCATCAAGCCGTTGTTCCTGATCATGATGATGGTGCGCTTCCACGCGCTGGCCGAGAACCAGCCGATAAACCAGGAATGGGACGCGAGGCTCGCCTCGGTATCCGATACGTTCAGTTCGCTGGGGGCGGGTCCCGTCATGCCGGGAACCCGGAGATTTTGGCCGGGCCGGCCCTGATCGGCGGGGTTGGAACTACTTTTTTCCCGCAGTCCCCCAGACTGCCGATCCGCGGATTTGGGTCGGGTCGCGCTTTGCCGCCGCCTTGATCCAAACCTCGTCGATACGAGGGGCATCCCGCACCAAAGCCGCCAATCTGGCGTCCGCCGGCATTGGTTTGTCCGATACCGGCTTGCCGAGCGACAGCCCAACCGTCTTTTCGGACATCTCGTCGATCGCCTTGACGGCCATGGCCGCGCCTCGCGTCATCTCCAGCGATATCGCCGTTGCCTCTTCCGCGAAGTGGCGCAGATCGCGGGATAGCGCCACCGCCTCCTGACCGGCGGCAAGGCCGTCACAGGTCAGGACCTCGCTGCGCTCTGCCAGGCTGAAGGCGATAGTCGAGAGAGCGTTGACTGACCGGACGGTTGCGGCGTTCGCCTTGAGGCGTTCGGGCAGCACGGCCAAGGTCTCGGACAGCGGCCGCAGACGCGCCCGGACTGCGGCAGCGTCCGGCAGGATATCGATGTCCTCAGCCAGTTCTGCGACATCCCGCGAATGCGCGGCGATGGCGCAGGCGACTTCGCGGCCGATGAGCGCTTCTTCGCCGGCACGCTTCGCGGCGCTGGCGACGTCGGCCGCGAATGTCCTGATGTCGAGGACCAGAACCTTGCTGTCCCGGCGAAATGCCTCGCCGCCCGCGTGGCTGAGCTCCCAGGAGCGCTCTGCGATAGACTCCGCGCGAACCGCCAGCAGGGTGATCTTGACGGCTGCGTCCTGCTGGGATCGCATGCGTTCGGAAAGCGCCGCCAGGGCTCGCGAGAGGCCCACCAGGATTTGCCGCTTGGCTGCGACGCGCGGGTCCGGATGGGCATTCATCGACAGGTTGGCTCCGGCTTGACAGGCAGATCCCGGGAAGGACCCGCGGCCAGACATTATGGACCACGTACTTTAACAACCGGTTAATCGAGGTGGCTGTTTTTCTTTGCCCACGACCGCAAGCCTCCGCCCGGCATTCCGGAGGCGGCGGAGGGGCCGATGACCGCCCCTCCCTCAGGTCCCCTGGTGCGCCTCCAGCAGATCCAGCATGTCGGTCGCATGCTCTTCTTCAACCGACAGAATTCCTTGCAGCATCACCCGCGTCGCCGGGTCGTCATCACCGAAATAGCGGATCAGCTCGCGGTAATGATCCACTGCGATCCGCTCGGCGATCAGGTTCTCGCGGATCATGTCGACCAGGTTATCGCCCTCGGCGTATTGCGAGGCGGAGCGGGTCGCCAGGCCCTCGGGATTGAAATTCGGCGTGCCGCCGAGCTGGTCGATCCGCTCGGCGACGGCCATCATGTGCTCCTGTTCTTCTTTGGCGTGCTCGGCGAATTCAGCCTTGATCGCTTCGCTGGAAATCCCCGTCGCGGTGACGGCGTGCATCGTGTAGCGCAGCACGCAGACGATTTCGGTGGCCAGGACCGACTGCAGGATCTCGATCGTCTTGTTCACGTCGCCGTGGTAGGTTTTTGTAACGACTCCCTCAGAGAGATTTTGCCGCGCGCGATCGCGCAAGGTCTGCACGTCGCTCAGGAATGGCCTGTTGCCTGCCTGCGTTTCACTCACCGCGATTTCTCCTTCCCGTCTTTGCGCTCAAGCCGACAGGTAGTGAGATCATCATCCGATGCGAGACACCTTTCCGGCCGCACGCGGTGACGTGTTCGGGCACGGGTTCAGAACTGGAAGCCCAATGTGACGTGCCATGCATCCGGGCCGTCGCCGAACTCATAGCTGACGCCGATGTGCGGATTGGACCATCCGAAAGGTCCCTGACGGGTCAGCGTCGCGCCGACAGCGGTTCACCCGGTCCGGTCGTCGGACCCAAGGCCTGCCCACTGCCGGATACCTGAGGCAGCGGCCTCGCAATCCCACTGAAAACGGCCTGTCAACCGCCTCCGAAGGACCCGGCGGTGAGGCTTACGTCCTGTCCCATCAGTGCGGCGAGCACCGCGGGAGACAGCGCTCCAACCGTACCGGCGCCCGCGGCTGCGTCGATGGCCGTTGCTGAAGGGGATGCCGCCGGCGCCGCGGCGGGCGGCGGTGCGGCGGCGGGCGGGTCCACCGCGGTTTGTCCGGAGGCATGAGTCCGCGTCTGCGCTGCATGCATGGCCGCGCTCAGCCCCGTTACGCCGCTTATCGACATCGTTATCTCCCTGGTTGAGGGTCTACCGTCATCCGGGAGCAAACCGGATGCCAGACCCCATCTTCTTGTTATTGCGGACAATCATCTCACGGGGCCGGCGGCACTATTTGCCGGTGGGCATGGAATGCCGATCCTTCCGTGCCGACCTGCCGTTGTCCGCGGTGCGGTTTCGCGCTTCGAGCACCACCCGCCAGGCGCGCTTCGCGGGCCAGAAAACCCGCCGCGGAAGCCTTTCGGCCGCCGAACGGGTCTTTGCACCGGCCTGTCACCTTATGTCGGTTACGCGGCCTTAACACCGGCGATGAACTGATCGACCTCCTGGCGCAGCCGTTCAGCTTGCCGCGACAACTGGCCAGCCGCCCCCAGCACCTGGTTGGCTGCCGCGCCGGTATCGTTGGCGCCCTGGCTCACACCGACGATGTTGGCACTGACCTGCTGGGTGCCCGTCGCGGCCTGTTGCACATTGCGCGCGATCTCCTGCGTCGCGGAGCCCTGCTCTTCCACCGCGGCGGCAATCGTCGCCGCAATCTCACTGATCTCGCCGATAGTCGTGCCGATACCGCGGATGGAGTCCACCGCGTCTTTGGTTGCATTTTGGATCTGGGCGATCTGACGTGCGATGTCGTCGGTCGCCTTTGCGGTCTGGGTTGCCAGGCTCTTGACCTCGGAGGCGACCACCGCGAAGCCCTTGCCGGCGTCACCTGCCCGCGCCGCCTCGATCGTCGCATTCAACGCCAACAGATTGGTCTGGCCTGCGATATTGCTGATCAAGCCGACGACTTCGCCGATTTTCTTCGCGCCGTCGGAGAGCGCCAGGACGACGGAGTCGGTGCGTCTCGCGTCCTCTCTCGCCTTTCCCGCGACTTTGGCGGATTGCGCCACCTGACGCGAGATCTCGGTGACCGAGGATGCCAACTCCTCGGCTGCAGCGGCGACAGTCTGAACATTGGCGCTGGCTTGCTCGGCTGCGGCGGCCACGTTCGTCGCCTGACCCGTGGTTTCCCCGGCAGTGCTGCTCATGGAATCGGCGGTGGCCTGCAGTTCCGTGGCAGCCGTGGAAACCAGACCCACCAGTTCTCCGGCCTTGGTCTCAAAACCCCGGGTCAAAGCATCCAACTGCGCCGAGCGGCGCTCCCTGGCCACGCGCTCGGACTCTTGCGCGGCAGCCGTCCGGTCCGCGGCAATCCTGGTTTCCTTGAAGACCTGGAGCGCGCTTGCCATTTGGCCGATTTCATCGGTGCGTCCGACGCCGGGAACGTCGATGCCGGTATCGCCGCCGGCCAATTTGCGCATCGTTGCGGCCATGCCCAGGATCGGCCTGGAGATCATGCCGCCGATGAGCGCCGTCAGGCCGATGCCCACGGCCAGCCCGGCAAGCATCAACACAAGACTGACCGACCGGCTGAATGATATCGCCTCACGGATGTCGCTCTCCGCCTGTTCCTGATCGGCGGTGGCGCTGTTCTTGATCGTCTCGGCGGTCTCGGCGACGCGCGCGGCATCCGCCGGCATCGATCCGAGTATCAGCCCGTTCGCTTCTTTGTTCGCGGCCAGGATGCGATTGAAAGCGTCCGTAAATGTGCCCGTCTGGGCGACGATCCCATCGAACAGCGGCTTGACGCCGGCATCCTGGACGTTCGGTTCCATGGCCTTGAGAGCCTGGTTCAGCACGCTCAGAGATTCCTCGGTTTGCCGGTATTGGCCATCTTCGTACAGCGCCAATGCTTTGGCGGCGTTCAACCGCGCGACCAGGAATTTCTCCAGGCCTGCGCGAACCATGATCTGTGCGGCGGTGTTTCCGGTCAGGGCCTTGGCCTCGGCCAGTTCGCTGAAGTCCCGCTGCAGTTTTGCCCCTGTGGGGTCGAACACGTCGCGTTGCAGGGTGTTGGCACCCCGCACCAGACTTTTCACCCTCTCGAAAGACGCGATGTAATTGCCGGTAATTCCGGCGATTTCGCGAAGCCTCGCCTGCCGCTCGGGGTTCTTGATCTCGGCCAGGCCGTTCTTGATCACGCTGTCGGTCATGGCCAGCGCCTTGTCGCCCTGGCTGGCTGTGTCCGGGTCGCCGGTATGGGCGAACGTCACGACGAAGCGGCGCGCATTGGCAAACCGCAATTCGATGTCGTTGGCGATGACGGACATCCGGGCATGTTGAGCGACGATGTCATCGGCGCCGCGGATTTGCTCCAGGCCGATCAGCCCGACGCCGCCGACCAAAGCCAGGATCGTCAGCAACAGGCCGAAGCCGATGAACATCTTTGTGCGAATCTTGAGGTTTTCGATGATCGAGATGGAAGACACGCTGGTGTCCCTTTCAGGTCGGGCTGAACTGAGCCGGGTGGGGCACCGGCATGGCAAACACCCCGGGGAGGGATGGTGACGGCAAATCGTAAACAAAAAGTAAACAGGGGGCATATTTTTGACGGCGAAGAACACCCCCGGCCCTTTGCGGAAACCGGCACCGCACGGCATGGATGGTCCGCCCTTTGGATATCGGCGGGGTTCGGCGTGTCACGCCATCCTTAACGGGCTCCGCCGGAGCAAGCCGGGGCGCCTGACGGCAGGATTTGCCCGGGGCGTTAACCTCGCGTCAGGATGTTCCGGGCTGGCTTGCCACAAGCGGGTCTCGGCGGGGCCGCGGGCCTTCCTGACGACTCCCGTTCACCTGTGAGCCGGGCAGGGCATCGCCGGGTCGAAGGCCGGATCATCCGGATCCGGCGCGGGTTCGCTGACCTGCGGCTCGGCTGCGTGCGCGGCGGCGGCGTGCATCGCGCACAGCGCGGCCTCTCGCGCCAGGCGATTCGGGCAACTGTCCCATTTTTCGTTCAGGCATTGGACGAAGCCGCAGTCCAGGCACGCCGACAATGCGTCGGGAACATCGGCCGCGATGTATTTCACGACGAAGTCACGGATCTTGCTCACCTTCGTCAACCCCTTGCCCTGCGAGCGCTTCGGACGGATTTCACCAGGGTTCCGTCGGCCTCGACACGAACTATAAGGCGGTAGGGATGCATGAACGTGATGACATGTGGTTGATCTCTGTCAATCCGGGTCATCGGGGAACGTTCCGCGCGATGCCGCTGGAGGCAAAGAGCGCCCCACCAGCCCGGCAGCATGGCGGCCGCCGCCTTGAAGCCGTCACACCGAAGCCGCCGGCTGCAGCTCGGCGTCTTGCCCGATGCGCAGGATCGTGTCGGCCCCGCTCATCATCTCCGGCCGGTGCGCAACGCTGACGCGTGTGATGCTGAGGTTCCTCAGCCGTTGATTGATCGCTTTTTCGTTCGCGACGTCCAGATGGGCGGTTCCTTCGTCCAGGAACAGGATCCTCGGGTTCTTGTAGAGCGCGCGTGCGAGCAGTACGCGCTGCTTCTGGCCGCCGGACAATGAACTTCCCATATCTCCGACCAGGCTGTTGTAGCCCATCGGCATGGCCATGATTTCCTCATGCACACCGGCCATTTCAGCGCAGGCCACCATTTGGCCATGGTCGAAGCCGGGGTCGAAGAAGCTGATATTATCGCTGATAGAGCCGGAAAGCAGTTGGTCGTCCTGCATCACCGCGGCGACCTGCTCGCGGTATGCCCTGACCCCGATCGTTTGCATGGGAATGCCATCGACCAGGACCTCTCCGCTGGTCGGTTCCAGCAGTCCAAGCATGATCTTCATCAACGTCGTCTTGCCGCCGCCGGACGGACCCATCACCGTAACGAAGGACTCCGCCCTGATCTTCAGGCTGATGTTTTCGAGCACAAAACGCTCAGTTTCCGCATACCGGAAGCTGACGTTGCGCAATTCGATCTCGCCGCGTATCGGCGTCCCCTGAACCAGCGGACGGTCGTGGCCGGGTTCAAGCTGGTGCAGCGCGATGTCGGCGATGCGTTCGAGGTGCAGATCGAGCAGCCGGAAATCGAGGACTTTCTCGACCAGCGTGGCCGCCTTTTCGGTGAAGCTCATTTTGTAGGCCATGAACGCGAAGATCATGCCGACAGTCATTTGGTTATTGAGCGCGAGCATGGCCGCGAGATAGATCGTGATGATGTTCTCGAAGCCGAAAATGGCGCGGTTCATGGTGCCGAACAGGATGCCGGTGCGGCCCTTCCGAATACTTGCGTTGACCGTGTCGGCATGCAGATTGAACCACATGCTCTCCCGGTCCGTCTCCCGGTTGAACAGCTTTATGCTCTGGATGGCGCGGGCGGTCTCGATGAAATTCGTGCTCTCCAGCGCCTGCGCCCGGATATAGGCCTCATTCAGGTCGCGGAATTTCCGGTAGGTCGCGAGCCGCAGGATAAGATACAGCATCAGGGCGGTCAGGACGACAAGTGCCAGCCGGGGACTGTAGAGAAAAATCATGGTCAGGGTGGCGATGGCCATGATCCCGTCGATCGCGGCCAGGATCAGACCTTCCGCGAGCACGTTGCGGATCGGCTCGATCGACTGGAAGCGGGAAAGCACATCGCCAATGTGCCGCTTTTCAAAAAAGCTCAGCGGCAGGAAGACCAGATGGTGGAACAATCGGGCGCCCATATGGAAATGGACCGCATTCTGCACGATCAGGGCGATATGGGAGCGCAGAGCGAACGTCGCGACGTTGATCGCGGTCAGCAGCCCAAATCCCAGTGCAAGCGTGACCATCAGGCTGGCGTCGCCGCGCGCCACGACCTCATCGACGGTGAGCTGCATGTAGAACGGCGCTGCGACCACGATCAGCTCAAGGATGACCGAAAGGGCGAAGATCTGCGTCAGCGGCATGCCCATGCCGCTGAGGTGCCCCCAGAACGCCGTGAAGGGCAGCCGCGCTCGCTCGTTCTTCGGTGCGAAACCCTCGGTTGGCGAAAGCTCGAGGGCAACGCCTGTCAGGTGCTGAGAGGCCACCGCCATCGGGTAGGTCTTAACGCCAGAAGCGGGATCGTGGATGACGATGCCCTTGCTGTTGACCGCCTTCAGGACGACGAAATGGTTCAGGTCCCAGTGCACGACCGCCGGCAGGGTCAGCAGCCCGATGTCGTGCAGTTCGAAGCGCAGCGGGCGCCCCGCCAGATGCATCTGGTTCGCCACCTGGATCAGTCCCCGCAGGGTGACCCCGTTGAGCGAAACCGGATAGCGGCGCCGCAGCGTGTTCAGGTCGATGCGGTGGCCATGATAGGAGGCTATCATGGCGAGGCAGGCCAGCCCGCATTCCGCCGCCTCGGTCTGCAAAATGCTTGGCAGCCGCGATCGGCCGCCCACGTCCAGGATGTTCGGGATCATCCTTCGATTCCCAGATGCTTCAACGGGCCGAGTATCCAATCGACCAGGGTGCGTTTTTCGAGGATGATGTCGGCCCGTAGCGACATGTCAGGCTGCAGCGGTATCGTCTTGCCGTGGGCGGTGGTGATGTCGGGGCGGTCGAGCGCGACGGTCGCGGCATACGCGGGCTCCTGCAGCTTGACCGGCCCGGAGACATCGGAATCGAGCAGCACCGTCTGGGATACCTTGACGATCTTGCCATGATACGTCCCGAAGCGCTGATAGGGGAAGGCGTCGAACAGCAGACGCACGTCCTGCCCGACTTCGACGAAACCGATGGCGCGGGCCGGAATGAACAACTCGGCCTGCAACGGGCTGTCGGCCGGCAGGATCTCAAGCTGCATGCGCCGCGGGTCCGCCGGCTGGCCTTCCGACGCCTGCAGCAGCGAGACGCGGCCGCCGATGGGCGCTCGGACGATATAGGCGCTGCGCCCGTTGACCTCGGCAATGCGCTGCTCGGCCGAGGACAGCTCGTTCCGCAACGACTGGATCTTTTCGCCCTGCGTGGCCGGCAGTTGCGCGAGGTTGAAGCGCGCCTCGGCCAGTTGGCCGCGCCGCGTGGTCATCTGCTGCAGGAGCGAGATCATGCCCTGTTGCTGGTCGAGCAATGCCTCCTCCCGGTGGCGCTGATCCACATCGGAGACAAGACCCTGAGGGCGCAACTGGAGGCCGGCCTCGAAGCTCTTTTGCATGATGGCGATGCGCTGGCGCTGCACCCCGGTCTGCGCATCCAGTTGCGCGAGCACCGCCTCGTGTTCGCGAATTTGCGCTGCCAGGCGCTCCTGCTCCGACGCGGTGCGGGTTGTTTCTTCCTGGATCTGGCTGATGAGGCCCTGCTTCAGTTTGTTCAGCGTCTCCAGCACGGAGGCATTGACGTCCTCGCCGTTGGCGGCGAACTGCCCGGTGACCACGGCGAGCAAAGGCTGCCCTTTCCGCACGGAGTCACCCTGCTGCACGAAAACGGCACTGACCGTGCCTGGCTGCTGCGCGAAGACCCGGGCCGAGCCGGCGGCCGGCGCAAGGTAGCCGGTCGCGGTTTCCTTGCGCGCATATTGGGCGATGAAGAGGAAGGCGATGATCGCGGCGGCGGCGCTGATGACGCTCCAGACCATCAACTGCGTCGACAGCGGCTGCAGCGGGACGACGCGGCCCCACTGGCGGTTCTGCTGCTGGAATTCGATGACTTCCTTGCGAAACAGCGGGCGTCGCGCCGGGGCGTTGCTGCCGGCGCCGCCTTTTTCCGGAACGGCCTCGGCGGGGCGGACCAGCGTTGTTGACGGACGTTCGCCGGTCGCCAGTCTGCGTGTCCTGCCCAGCATGGGGTCACTCCGTGTCACCGGCTCGATGCGGCAAGTGAGAGGCGCTTGCGAACCATTGCCGTGGAAATCCTGTCAACACGACGGGACCCGCCGGCAGTTGCCTACCGGAGGGTGCCGGCATGGCGTCGGCCGGGAGGAGCAGGTTCGGCTTGCGGGCGCCGATCGCCAGCTAAACCGCAGGCGCGGGATTCATGCGATGTTGATCGACGAATTGCTGTTATTGTAGGCATTTCCGCTGACGATGCGGGAGTCCGTGATCGTGACATCGTAGCTGTTGGTGGTGTTGTTGTCGTTGTTATAGCTACGGTTGATAACGCCTTTGGCGAAGGAGCCGCCGGTTACCAAATCGAGTTCGGCGCCCGACAGAACTTGCAGTGACGTTTCCATGGCACACTCTCCTGATTAAAGCCCCAAGGACAGGGCGGTTTTGGGGCTACGCCCCCTCGCGCAGCGCCGATCGGCGCAACACCTCGTGGACGATGGATTCGCATTCGACGCCAAATCCCCCTTCGGCCCCACTGCCTGCCTTCCGCGACGCAGAATGTATAAACACCATTTCATGTTCACAGACTTCCAGTGAATGCCGGGTCTAAAGATCGCCTGCCTTTAACAATTGTCCAATGTATCGCCGGATGACATGAACTATAGTATTTGGCTTGATCGCTTGCTTGATAATCGCTTTGTAGGTTCGAAACGGAACGCTGGCAACAAACGACCGGGCGACAGCGAACACAAGCGCGTTACCCCGATCGTGCCGGGATTTTCGAAGTGTAATCGCCGCAGCTCAAATGAACAGGATGCTGACCCGAAGCGGCGCCCCGACGCCCCTGTGCAGCTTTCGGCGGAGCCGCACCGCTTTCCGGCCATGACCGATGTGTTGGCTGGTGGCGGGATGCGCCCGAACTTCCCGGCAACACCTCGTCCCTGCCGCCGAGTTGGCGTATAAGACGGATGCGGGTTGATCGTTACCTGACCGCTGCCCTCCCGGCAGTTGCCTGCCGGGAGGAGTCGGAGCGTTGTTTCGGCGCCTGCCCGGAGGGGCAGATCCGATTCCCACGCGCCGACCTTAAGCTATACCGTGGAAGCGGTAATTAGCTGATGGTCACGCCGCCGCCGCCGGTGGAGAAGATCTTGCTGTTGGTTACGGTGGCATTGCCGCTGTTGGTAGTGTTGCCGTCGTCGTTGAAGCTGTGGTTGACGTTGACCTTGACGATGATCA
>CAINOE010000024.1 GCA_903851415.1 uncultured Rhodopila sp.
GAGCAGATCGACGACGGTCTCGGCGATGAGCTGCACCAGATGCGGCCAGCCGCCGGCTTCGGCGTGGATGCGCTCGATGCCGTTCTCGCCCCACAGGGCGGGGGCGAAGCTGGGGCGCTTGGGGTCGTCCTTCTGCCACAGCGGCGAGTAGCGCAGCGGCTCGGTCAGCAGGGCGCGGGTTTCCGCTTCGGTGAACAGCGGCACCTCGATGGTGCGGGCGCTGACGAGGTAGGAGGTCCAGGGCGCGTGGTTTCCGGGCGACCTGGCGTTTCACGCCGCCGGGGCCGCCAGCACGAGCGCCGAAATGATCGCCGCAACCCGGGCAACGGGTTCATGCGGACGGGGATCACCTGGACGGGGCCGGGTGAAGCTGATTGCCCGGGCATCGCGCGACCGGCGGGATGCACCGTCCGGCTGGCAGGGGAGCAGAGACTCGAACTCTGAACCTCCGGTTTTGGAGACCGGCGCTCTAGCCAATTGAGCTACACCCCTACAGCGGGCCGGCGCTCAACCCATGCGGTCGGACGCGGCGAGGCCGCAAAAAAGGATGCGGCGGGGGCGTTGTCAAGCGTTTATCCCCGAAGCCTGTTCCGCGGTTTCGCCGCGCACCGATGTTCATAATGTGTTCTTGACTCCGCTCCCGGCTTGTGGGAGGCGTAATCGAGAACGCACACAGAACATGCTGAAGGGGCGACGATCATATGCAGACCACGATCGACCGCGACGCTGTCGCCGCCTTTGAAAAGGCTGGATTGCCGGACCCCGGCGCGGCTCGGCCGATGCCCGGGAAGCAGACGGCCGGGCGGGGCGCGGTCAGCAACCCCGGCGTCCGGTTCGACGCGCATGCCGCCTTCCCGTTCGACGACGGATGGGAAACCCTGACGCAGGACATTGGCGATCTGCCGCGACTCGACACCAGCCTGATCCGCGATTCGAGCCGCTCCGCCATCAGTTGGAACGCGTCACCGGATATCGGCTTCGACCGGGCGGTGAATCCGTACCGCGGCTGCGAGCATGGCTGCATCTATTGCTATGCCCGGCCATCGCACGCCTATCTCGGCTATTCGCCGGGGCTGGATTTCGAGACGAAGCTGACCTTCAAGCCTGATGTGGCGGAGCTGCTGGAAAAGGAGCTGCGCAAGCCCGGATACGCCGCCCGCACCTTGGCGCTGGGATCGAACACGGACCCCTACCAGCCGATAGAACGGACGCTGAAGCTCACGCGTTCGGTGCTGGAGGTGCTGGACCGCTACAACCATCCGGTCGGGATCGTCACCAAATCGGCCGGGGTGCTGCGGGACCTGGATATCCTGGCCTCGATGGCGCGGCGGAACCTGGTGCGGGTGCATCTGTCGGTAACGACGCTCGATCCGCGGCTGGCGCGGGTGATGGAGCCGCGGGCTGCCACTCCGGCGCGGCGGCTGCAGGCGGTCGCTGAGCTGACCCGGGCGGGCGTCCCGGCCGGGGTGCTGGCCGCGCCGATGATTCCGGGCCTGAACGACGCGGAGATGGAGAAAATCCTGGAGGCTGCCGCGGCGGCCGGCGCGCGGCACGCCGGCTACATTCTGCTGCGGCTGCCGCTGGAGCTGCGGCAGATGTTCGAGGCGTGGCTGCATACGCATTTCCCGGACCGGGCGAGGCACGTGCTCAGCCTGATCCGGCAGACCCGCGCGGGGGAGCTGAACGATCCGCGGTTTCATCACCGGTTCACCGGCCAAGGGCCGTATGCCGATTTGCTGGGTCAGCGGTTCGGGAAGGCGTCGCGGCGCTTCGGGTTCGAGGAGGCAAGGACCCAGTTGGATTGCACGCGGTTCGCGGTGCCGGGTGGCGCGGTATCCGGCGTGCCGGAACAGATGTCGCTGTTCGGCTAGTCGCGGACAGGAGTTCGGGGCCGGACCTGCGGCAACAGGCTGCTGAACGAGCCTCTGAAGGATCGAGCCTTTGTGAGGACAGACAAAGCGGCTCTTCCGGATGGCCATGAACGGTTCATCGCCGCGAACACGGTCCGGGGGTATATCAGGTTGATCGCCGCCTGCCTGTTCGTGCCCCTGATGGATACAGATCGCTATGAGGCAATACCTGCCAACGATTCTCAGCGTCAACGCCGGCTATGTCGACACTGCGGGGTTCCTGGCGTTGCAAGGCCTGTTTTCGGCCCATGTGACCGGCAACTTCGTCACGCTTGGCGCGGCGCTGGTGCAGGGAAGTTCCGGGATCATAGCGAAGCTGCTGGCGTTGCCGGTGTTTTGCCTGGTGGTGATGCTGGTGCGCCTCGCGGCCGGGCCCTTGGCTGGCGGACCGCGCCAGCTCAGCGTGATACTCGGGGTCCAACTGATCCTGCTGACGGCAGCGGGGGTCATGGCCGCGGTGTTTGGACCATTCCCGAACGTCGACTCCGCGGACGCCGTGGTGACCGGGATGCTTCTGGTCTGTGCCATGGCGGTGCAGAACGCGGTGCAGCGGACCCATCTTTCCAGCTTCCCGCCGACAACGCTGATGACCGGCAACACCACGCAGATCATGATCGATCTCGCCGATGTCCTGCGCGGCCATCCCGCGCCCGGGCTATCCGCGCGGCTCAGGCGGAACGCTCTCAGCGTCGCCGGTTTCGGTTCCGGGTGCGCCGCGGGGGCCGCGCTGTTCTCGACCATTGACATGCTCTGCTTCGCGCTGCCACCGGGGATTGCGCTTTTGTCGATCTTCATGACGGCGGACGACACGCCGAAAGCTCCGCCAGAATCCTGATCGGCATTGGCCGGTCCGGCAAGCCGCCGGAGAAAGGGGACAGCCTGAGCATTACGCCTCTGAACTCGCCCATGAACTCACGCCGCGTGTCAAAGCCGGCACTCAACGGCTTGAGGACTGCTATTTCACAGGCTCGTTCGGCGGGCTGGTGGCGCAGCTCCGGCGTCCTGTCGCACGCATACCGGAGCCGGCCGGCCGGGTCGGTGACGGGGATACGCATTCTCGCGTGTTGACAGTCTACGCGTCTTATGGCCGTTAGCGGCATGCCACCGGCAGAAACCGCCCGGATTGTCGACACTGCAAAAGAAAATCCCGCACAGCCGATCGGCGGCGTGGTGGAAGGCCAGACGCTTGCGGACCACGTCCTGCGGCTGATCCGGTCCGCCATCGTCAAGGGCGACATCGCCCCGGGCAGCAAAATCTCCGAGCCGGAGCTGGCGCGCGCCTACGGCATCAGCCGCGGTCCGCTGCGCGAGGCGCTGCACCGGCTTGAGGGCCAGCGGTTGCTGGTGCGCGTGCCGCACGCGGGCGCCCGCGTGGTGTCGCTGAACCGGGGGGAGTTGAGCGAACTCTACCAGATCCGCGAATCGCTCGAAGGCATGGCCTGCCGGCTGGCAGCCGAGCGCATGGTGCCGGAGCAGATCGAGGCGTTGCGCGGCGTGCTGCGGGAGCATGAGCGCGACGCAGCCTTCCAGGCCGGCAGCGGCTATTACCAGCAGGAAGGCGATTACGATTTCCACTACCGCATCGTCCAGGGCAGCGGGAACCGGATGCTGATCCGCCTGCTCTGCGACGAGCTCTACCAACTGGCCCGCATGTATCGCATCCAGTATTCCGCCACGCCCGACCGTCCCG
The DNA here is from genome assembly GCA_903851415.1 of uncultured Rhodopila sp. Classification (GTDB taxonomy): domain Bacteria; phylum Pseudomonadota; class Alphaproteobacteria; order Acetobacterales; family Acetobacteraceae; genus Rhodopila. Next base: position 3,601 of record CAINOE010000024.1, read on the forward strand.
CCCGGGCCTTCGCCGAGCATCACCGCATCCTGGACGCCATCGCCGAGGGCGACGGCGAATTATCCGAAATGCTGATGCGCCGTCACATCCGCGCCTCCCGGCTCAATATCGAACGACAGATCTCGCAGGAGACCCAGACATGAACACTCAGTACCGCAAACCCCTCCCCGGCACCGGGCTGGACTATTTCGACGCCCGCGCCGCGGTCGAGGCGATCACGCCGGGCGCCTATGACGGCCTGCCGTACGTATCCCGGGTGCTGGCCGAGAACCTGGTGCGCCGCTGCGATCCCGCTGTCCTGACCGATTCGCTGAAGCAGCTGATCGAGCGCAAGCGCGACCTCGACTTCCCGTGGTATCCGGCGCGCGTCGTCTGCCACGACATCCTCGGCCAGACCGCGCTGGTGGATCTCGCGGGCCTGCGCGACGCGATCGCCGACATGGGCGGCGATCCGGCGAAGGTCAATCCGGTGGTGCCGGTGCAGTTGATCGTCGATCACTCGCTGGCCGTGGAATACAACGGCGACGACAAGGACGCCTTCGCCAAGAACCGCGCCGTCGAGGACCGCCGCAACGACGACCGCTTCCACTTCATCAACTGGACGAAGCAGGCGTTCGAGAACATGGAAGTGGTGCCGCCGGGCAACGGCATCATGCACCAGATCAACCTGGAGCGGATGTCGCCGGTCATCCACGCCCTCGACGGCGTCGCCTTCCCGGACACGCTGGTGGGCACCGACAGCCATACGCCGCATGTCGACGCCCTCGGCGTCATTGCCATCGGCGTCGGCGGCCTGGAAGCCGAGAACGTCATGCTCGGCCGCGCCTCCTGGTTGCGCCTGCCCGACATCATCGGCGTCGAACTGATTGGCCGCCGCCAGCCCGGCATCACCGCGACCGACATCGTGCTGACCCTGACGGAATTCCTGCGCAAGGAGCGGGTCGTCGGCGCATGGCTGGAGTTTTACGGCGAAGGCGCATCCAGCCTGACCCTCGGCGACCGCGCCACGATTTCCAACATGGCGCCGGAATACGGCGCGACGGCGGCGATGTTCTCGATCGACCAGCAGACCATCGAGTATCTGCGGCTGACCGGGCGCGAGGATGCGCAGTTGAAGCTGGTGGAGACCTACGCCCGCACCGCCGGACTGTGGTCCGACACGCTGAAGAACGCGCAGTATGAGCGGGTGCTGCGCTTCGACCTGTCCACGGTGGTGCGCACCATGGCCGGGCCGTCCAACCCGCATCGCCGCCTGCCGGTGAGCGACCTGGCCGCGCGCGGGATCGCCTCGGCGTGGACCAAGGAGCCGGGGCTGATGCCCGACGGGGCGGTGATCATTGCCGCCATCACGAGCTGCACGAATACCTCGAACCCGCGCAATGTCATCGCCGCCGGCCTGCTGGCGCGCAATGCGAACCGGGCGGGGCTGACGCGCAAGCCGTGGGTGAAGTCCTCGCTGGCGCCGGGGTCGAAGACGGTGGCGCTGTACCTCGATGAGGCGGGGCTGACCGCGGAGCTGGAGAAGCTGGGCTTCGGCATCGTCGCCTTCGCCTGCACCACCTGCAACGGCATGTCGGGCGCGCTGGATCCGAAGATCCAGCAGGAGATCATCGACCGCGACCTGTACACGACTGCCGTGCTCTCCGGGAACCGCAACTTCGACGGGCGCATCCACCCGTATGCCAAGCAGGCGTTCCTGGCCTCGCCGCCGCTGGTGGTGGCCTATGCCATCGCCGGCACCATCCGCTTCGACATCGAGCAGGATGTGCTGGGCGTGGACGCGGCGGGTCGCGAGGTTCGGCTGAAGGACATCTGGCCGAGCGACGAGGAGATCGACGCGGTGGTCTCGGCTGCGGTGAAGCCGGAGCAGTTCCGCAATGTCTACGCGCCGATGTTCGGCAAGGGCGGCGCGCGCCGGAAGGTCAGCCCGCTGTATGACTGGCGGCCGCAGAGCACCTATATCCGCCGCCCGCCATACTGGGAAGGCGCGCTGGCCGGCGAACGCACCCTGACCGGCCTGCGGCCTCTGGCGGTGCTGGGCGACAACATCACAACCGACCATCTGTCGCCGTCCAATGCGATCATGCTGAACAGCGCGGCCGGGGCGTACCTGGCGAAGATGGGCCTGCCGGAGGAAGACTTTAACTCCTATGCCACGCATCGCGGCGACCATCTGACGGCGCAGCGGGCGACGTTCGCCAACCCGACCCTGCTGAATGAGATGGTGCGCAACCCGGACGGCACGGTGAAGCGCGGCTCATTGGCGCGGGTCGAGCCGGAGGGCGAGGTCAAGCGCATGTGGGAAGCGATCGAAACCTACATGGAGCGCAAGCAGCCGCTGATCATCGTGGCGGGCGCCGACTACGGGCAGGGTTCGTCGCGCGACTGGGCGGCCAAGGGCGTGCGCCTCGCGGGCGTCGAAGCGATCGCTGCCGAGGGCTTCGAGCGAATCCACCGCACCAACCTGATTGGCATGGGCGTCCTGCCGCTGGAGTTCAAGCCGGGCGTCAACCGGCTGACGCTGGGGCTGGACGGGACGGAGACGTATGACGTGACGGGCGCGCGCACGCCGCGCGCGGACCTGACGCTGGTGGTGCACCGGCGGGATGGGTCTTCCGTGGAAGTACCCGTGACGTGCCGGCTGGATACGGCTGAGGAAGTGTCGATCTACGAGGCCGGTGGCGTGCTGCAGCGCTTCGCGCAGGACTTCCTGGAGGCTGAGGGGACGCCGAACAGGCAGGCTGGGTAGGCAAGCCGCATCGTGGGTGGGGCTCCGGTTGGCCAGCCACACGCTCATCCGGTTGTGGTCGTGCGCCCCGCCTAATGGCGTGGCGTGCGGGCGGACGCCGCGCCGGCCACCGGGGCGTTGCGAATCGCGGCGGACGAAGCCGCGGTCGTGCGCCGCATTGTCACTGGCGATAGCGTCGGCCCAGTCGCCGCGCGCTATCGCCAGGCAGTTGAACGCCGGAGGCGTGTCCGGACCGCGCGGCGGCAAACGGACGGGATCGCGACTGCTCGGCACAAGGAGCTTCCGCGCAACCGGCGGTATGTCGGCGAGCGCGTCTGAAGCCGTCAGCGTTTCATCAAGGACCGGAGCACGGGCAAGCGGGTAGCGCGGTCAAACCGGCGCAACGAAAGGACCATCACGCCGATTTCAGATCTGGCGATCATCGGGGCGGCCCTCTGGCAAGCCACGCAGCGGCGCCTTGAGGAGCAGCGGCAAATCGTGCGGCCGGCCCGACACATCGTATCGGCCGACGATGTGCCGACTGGGGGGCGATCGCTTGGCAGCCGCCTGCCGCCCCGTTTGGTGTCCGGACGGGTGCGTTGCGGCGTCTGCGGATGTATTGGGAACTCTGGTTGCGGGGGCGTGCTGCCACTTATACCGAACTCAATTCCCTGCCGATTCACGGCGGTAACACGAGTTCGAGTCTCGTATGGGGCACCAAGTTTTTTCAGAGCCTTAGCTGGCCCTTTTCGTTCGTCTCCGATCCCATTCGCCGGCGCGGTGATCGACGACGACGGGATCAACGACATTCACTTGAAGCTGGCGGCGCAGGAAGCCCTGAAGCCCGGCACGGCCGGCCTGTTGCTGCTGATCCGCAGGATAACGGCCGCACCGTGATCTGGCTGCCGCCCAGGCCGCCTACACGCGGGCGCTGCGAATCGACGAGGCAAGCTTCGGGTGTCGCCCGTGACGGTCGGCTTATCGGGTAGTGCTGTTCATGATCTGGATTGTCGCCATGGCGTTGGCGGTGACCTCGGCCGCCGCAGAGTCGGAACTGGCCTGCTCCACGCTGGTCAGCAGAAACGCACATTGTTCGGGAAGGAACTTGGCAGCGGCGCATCGCTCCATAAAAGCGACCCGGCGTTTTTCCGCAACCTCCTTGCACCCGGTCAGGAGCGCGGCCAGTGCGGCGATCTGCAAGCCTATGACTATCCGTCTCATGCCGGCGCCGCCGCCTCGCGTGCCGGGGCGGCCCGCACCGTAACTGCGTTGTCGCGGACGCCCGCGTGTAGCCCGAATATCATCGCGGGCAGTCGTCTTCCGAGAGTGAACCCTGACCGGATCATGGCTTTGCCGGCGGAAAGCTGATGACGGTGCCGGGTGGAAACCGCACCATCGCAGGACGCTGCAAGGCGTCGATGATCACCAGCGACCATCCGGCGCCGGTGACGACGCCGAGAGCTACGGCGATCGAGATCAGGATCCAGGGCGGAATGCCGCTGAGGTCCGGGGGAAAGCGCATAACCGCTTGCCTTTCGTTCGACCGCCTGCGGCCCGGGTACGGTCGCGGTCGGCCATTCGCTCGGTCTGCAAAACCGTCGCCGCATGCCAGGTCCGGGGTGTTGCATGGCCAAGCATGCCACTTATTATACCCTAAAGCGCACATTTGACGCAACGATACGCAGCCCCGGCCGCAGGGCAATCGGGTGAATGAGTACGTGACAAACCGCTAAAGTGCTGAATCTATGCCGATCCTCGATTCGCTGAGCGGGGAACTGCAATGGACGGCGCGACAACGGACTGCGGTGCATTCGACGAAACGGTCGTCTTTTTGAGTCATTTCTAAGGACCTGCACGACCCGCGCCAGCAAGGCAAGGTGGCCTACCCGCTCGACGAGGTTCTGCTGCTGTGCCTGCTCGGCGTGCTTGCCGGGGCCGAAGCCTTCACTGAGATCGCCCTGTTCGGGGTTAAAAAGCTGGCGTTTCTGCGGCGCTTCCGCCCGTTCAAAGATGGCACGCCGGACCACGGTCACCTGAGCGACATCCTGGCGGTGTTGGACGCCGAGCAGTTTCAGCGCTGCTTCGTCGCTTGGGTCGGCGCGTTGACCGGCATTCCGGCCGGCGTGATTGCCATCGACGGCAAGACCGTACGCCGGTCCGGCAGTAAGAGCGGCGGCAAAGCCGCCATCCACATGGTTTCCGCCTTCGCCGCCCGCCAGCGTCTTGTGCTTGGCCAGGTCAATGTGGCAGAAAAATCCAACGAAATCATTGCGATCCCCCGGTTGTTGGAGATGCTGGCGATCGAAGGGGCGATCATCACCGTCGATGCCATGGGGTGCCAGCGCGACATCGCGCAGAAGGTTCTCGACAAGAGGGCTGATTACGTTCCGGCGCTGAAGGGCAACCAAACCTCATTGCCCGAGGATGTCGAACTCTTCGCTACCGAACAGAAGGCCAAGGGCTTTGCGGACGCCACGGTCAGCCGGGACACGACGATTGATGGCGACCACGGCCGCATCGAAACCCGAACCACCACCGCACTGGGTCCTCGACATGGTTTTCCGCGATGACGAGTGTCGCGTGCGGACTGAGCACGCCCCGGCCAATTTCACCACCATCAAGCACATGGCACTCAACCTGCTCAGACGAGCCCCTGGCAAGAACTCGTTGCGCGGCAGGCGCAAGGCGGCCGGACGGGATGACGACTTTCTTGCGAGCCTCATCAACGGGTGAAAAGGTTCACCCGATTCCCCTGGACCGGCAAGCGTGTGTCCCGCATGAACCTGCTGAAGACCCGGTGCGCGAATGCCGTCGGCAATCGCGTCAATCAGCGCGGACAATGCCCGCGAATGATCACGATCCGTTCATGCGTTTGGTAAAGATGGTTCGGGGGCCTGCTGCCACTTATACCGAACTCAATTTCCTGCCCTTTCACGGCGGTAACACGAAATCGCACGTCCCACGGGACGCAATTCTTTTCAGGGACTTACAGAGCTAGATTGCTCCCTGCCCACTCTAAAAACTGGTTTACCAAGATCCTTGCCAATATGCCGACGCCATTCGGCAGCATTCGCTACCGTCCGGATAACATCCAGATGGGGGTCCGCCGAGCGCGTCGATCTGGCTCCTGCGAGCCGGTGTCGTCGTCACGCAGCTCAGGCAAGGGCGATCCGCAGCAAATTGGCCTCGACCGTCAACGCGGCCGAGCGATGCCGCGGGTAGGCAGCTCGATAAGGCTCCGTGCGGTAAGGAGGGAGCCACCACGATCGTCCAGCGCTCTCAGCGCATTACGCTTCACTCCGCCGCAACCTCCTCCTTCCGTCTCTGCCCCTTCGCCCGCTCCCGCACCGACTGGAACACCACGTACAGTATCGGGATCACGAATATCCCCAGGAAACTCGCGGCGATCATCCCGCCGAACACCGGCGTGCCGACATTCCGCCGAGCCAACTGGCTCGGCCCCACCGCCACCACCAGCGGAAACAGCCCCAGGATGAACGCGAAGCTCGTCATCATCACCGGGCGGAACCGTAACCGTGCCCCCTCGGCCGCGGCGCGCAGCAGCGGCACACCCTTCTCGCGTTCATCCTTGGAGAACTCGACGATCAGGATGCCGTTCTTCGCCGCCAACCCGATCAGCACGACCATGCCGATCTGGCCATACAGGTCCAAAGTCAGGCCGCCGAGGAGGATGGCGGCGAAGGACCCCAGCACGCCGACGATCACCGACAGCAGCACCGGCACCGGGATGGTGATGCTCTCATACAGCGCCACCAGGAACAGGTAC
>CAINOE010000025.1 GCA_903851415.1 uncultured Rhodopila sp.
CCGAAGGGCATCAAGGTCACCAAAGAGGAGATGGCAACCCTCAATATCACGGGCGACGCATTCCATCCGGAATGGAACTACACCGTCTCACCGAGGGTGCCGCCTTGAAGCGATAGTTTTTGGGCGTCGCCTTAGAGCATTTTCAGGCTAACCGGAAAGGCAACAGACGCTGCCACACCGTCATGGCCCGGCTTGTCCGGGCCATCTATCGCCGCACCTGCCGCAATAGGTGGCCCGGACAAGCCGGGCCATGACGACTTGGACGATTTACCCCGGCAGGTGCAGCTTCGCCTCCGTCCGCGCCTGCAGATCTTCCAGGCTGAGGCCGGGGACGATGTCCAGCACGACGAAGCCGCGCTCCGTCACATCGATCGTCGCCAGGTTGGTGTAGATGCGCTTGACCGCCCCCGGCGCAGTCAGAGGGTAGGTGCAGCGGGTCACCAGCTTCGGCGCGCCGTCCTTCGCCGTGTGCTCCATCAGCACCCACAGCCGCCGCGCCCCCGCGGCGAGGTCCATCGCGCCGCCGACGGCGGGGGCGCTGTCAGTGTCGCTGGTCGCCCAGTTGGCGATGTCGCCGTTGTCCGCCACCTGGAACGCGCCGAGCACGCACAGGTCCAGGTGCCCGCCGCGGATGATCGCGAAGCTGTCGGCGTGGTGGCAGTAGCTGCCCCCGGTCAGCAGCGTGACATACTGCTTGCCGGCGTTGATCAGCCACGGCTCGATCCTGTCCTTTTCGGGCGCCGGACCCATGCCGAGGATGCCGTTTTCGGAGTGGAAGATCACCTCCCGGTCCATCGGCACGTAATCGGCGACCAGGGTCGGGATGCCGATGCCGAGATTGACGTACCAGCCCTCGGGAATGTCGGCGGCGGCGCGCTGCGCCATCTGCTGGCGGGTGAACGGTCTGAAGGCGGCGGTTGTTGCGGACATCGGTGTCTCCCCGGGTTCAGAAGCTGGACGGATCGCCGTAGGGCACGTGCAGGACGCGGTTGACGAAGATGCCGGGGGTGACGACGTGGTCGGGGTCGATCTCCCCCAGCGCGCGGACGTGCTGCGCCTGCACCAGCGTCAGGTCCGAGGCCATGGCGACGACCGGGTTGAAATTGCGTCCCGCCTGCTTGTAGGTCAGGTTCCCCCAGCGGTCCGCCTCCCACGCCTCCACCAGGCCGACATCGCCCTTCAGCGCGTGCTCGAGGATGTAAGTGCGGCCGCCGATGTCGCGGTGCTCCTTGCCGACGGCCATTTTGGTGCCGACGCCGGTGGCGGTGAAGAACGCCGGCACCCCGGCGCCGGCGGCGCGCATCCGCTCCGCCAGGGTGCCCTGCGGGACGATTTCCAGCTCGATCCGGCCGGCGCGGTAGAGGGTCTCGAACACCACGGGGTCGGAGCTGCGCGGGAAGGAGCAGATGATCTTGCGCACGCGCCCCAGCTCCATCAGCCGGGCGAGGCCGCCATGCCCGACACCGGCGTTGTTGGCGGCGACGGTGAGGTCTTTGGCGCCCTGCTCGATCAGGCCCTCGATCAGCGCGTTGGGCTGGCCGACGGCGCCGAAGCCGCCGAGCAGGACGACGGAGCCGTCTTTGATGCCGCTCATGGTGTCGGCCATGGACTGGACGATCTTGTTGATCACGGGGCGTTTCCCTTGGACGGGTTGAGTCGGCGACGCTATCGCGGGGTGACGCGGGTGCCAAGACCGCGGGTTGGGCGAGTCCGCGGGGTTTGGTTGGTGCGCCGTTGGGGTGCGAACACGTTCGCGTTAAGGTTTCGGATTGTGGCGGGGTGGCGGGGAACCGGTTTCGGCCTATACGTTCTCGGTTGATGGAAGTGCTCCGCTACGTTCTGCCGCATTTGCTGGCGGGCTGCCTCGCCGGGGTGGTCGCCTCGGTGGGCATCGTCGCGACCGATATCGGGTCGCTGCGGGAGCTGGTGCTGAACACGCAGGGCGGGTGGATCGCGTTCGCGCTGCTGACGTTCGGTCTGGTGGTGACGTTCGGCTCGATCGCGATGGGCGGGGCGATCATGGCCATCGGCGGCGGCGAGGATTGCTAGCGTCGTTGCTTTGATGTCACGGGCGGAGGGGGATAACGCGAACCGGGAACAGATTCCCCGCCGCCCGGCAGGGGTCGATGTTCAGGCTGTCGTATGGCACCGACAGCACGATCGATTGCGTGTTCGTAAATTTGACGTGCTTCGACAACGAAGCCCCTCCGACAACGATCAGCGCCGCCACCAAGAACGGATTTTGTCAGCCAAACTCCGGTCGCGGCGCCGACACCGCGCCGGCAGGAAGCTGCGTTCAGCAATCCAAGGCCCGCGGCGGGCGCAATGCGGCGGACGCCGAACGCTTTTCCGCACCCCGCCATCATGGCGGCCGCCGCCGCCCTACGCGCCGCGCACGGACCGCGGAACAAACACCGGCCGGCTGGCGCGCTGCGCCGCCGCCCAACCCAGGATTGCATCAGCCCGCGGCGCCAGCACTTCGCCCGGTGTGCCAAGGAACGCGATCCAATCGGCCAGCTGGATCGCCCGCACCGGCACCAGAAGCGGAATCCCCGCCAGCATCGCCTCGGCGAGTTCGGCGCGCATGCCGTGGCCGGCGACCTCCTCCTTGCCGAAGCGGCTGGCCAGCAGCAGATCCGGGTGGCTCGCGGCCGCCGCGCGGAACGCCATGGCCGCCCGGGCCAGCGCGTCGCTGTCCAGGATGCAGCCCTGCACGCCGGGACCGCGCGGATCGTCCAGCCGGATCGTCTCGCCATCCGGCAGCACGTCCAGCAGCATCTCCCGCTTGCCCGGCGCCACCGGAGCGCCAAACCGCTGCAGCAGCCCGCCGACACCGCGGCCGTTGCGGATCAGCTCCGCCACCGCCGCGGACAGCGCGGCGTCCACGTCGTCGCCCGGCCCGTAGACGACAGCGGCGGTGCGGAAATGCGCGCCCATCGGCCTTACTCCGCCGCCACGGCAAGCAGCGACATGACCTCGTCGCGTGTCACCGACCGCTTCACCCGCTCCGCATGCGCCCGCAGCCGGACCAGCAGATCGGGCAGCACCGAATGCGGGATGTCCATGCCGCGCAACGCGTCGCGCAAAGACGCGGACCCCGAATGCTTGCCCAGCAGAATCTTCCGCTCGCGGCCGAACAGTGCGGGATCGAGGGCCTCATAGGTGCCGGGATCGCGCAGCAGGCCGCTGACATGGATGCCGGACTCGTGCGTGAACGCGGTCTCCCCCACAATCGGCTGGCCGTGCGGAATGGTGCGGTTGGCCGCCGCGGCGACCACCTCCGCCAGATTCGGCAGCTCGGCCATCACCGTGCGGACCGAACCCAGCCCGACGCGCGGGATCGCCGCGGCGACCTGTTCCAGCGCCGCGTTGCCGGCGCGCTCACCCAGGCCGAGCACGCAGACGCTGGCGTGCGATGCCCCGCCGCGCAGCGCCGCCAGCGTGTTGGCGGTCGCCAGGCCCAGGTCGTCGTGGCCGTGGAACTCCAGGTCCAGATCGGTGCGGGCGCGCAGCCGGCGGAACGTCGCGTCGGTGGTGAACGGATCGAGCACGCCCAGCGTGTCGGCGAACCGGAAGCGATACGCCCCGGCGGCGGCGATGGCGTCGAGCACCGTCAGCAGGAAATCCTCGTCCGCGCGGCTGGAATCCTCGCCGCCGACGGAGACCGTCAGACCCTTGTCGAGCGCCAGCGGCACGACGCGGGCGATGCGGTCCAGCACCTCCTGCCGGCCGCCCGGGTATTTCGCGGCAATCTGGCGGTCGGAGACGGACACCGACAGGTTGGCGTAGCGCACCCCGGCGCGCAGGGCGGCGGCGACATCGGCCTCGGTCATGCGGCACCAGGCGGCGACCCGGGTGTATGGCGCGGCGTGGACGGCGGCCTCGATGGCGGCGACTTCCTGCGCGCCCATCGCCGGGGTGCCGGCCTCGATCTCATCCACGCCGGCGGCCTGCAGGGCGGCGGCGATGGAGGCTTTCTCGGACGCGGTGAACGCCACGCCGGGGGTCTGCTCGCCGTCGCGGAGCGTCGTGTCGTTGATGCAGAAACGCGGCGTGAGGTGTGGCACCGTCGGCACTCCTGTCGGTTCGGATAACTGAATGCAAAGCCGGTGCCATGATGGATGGGGTGTTAGATCAACGGGCTACGCCTTAAGTCCTGTGTCACGTTCCCGACAAAGGCGAGACGGCGCCGGGCGGGCTTTCGCCCGCGGGCGTCCCGTGCGACGTCGCAGCCATGCTGCGCCTTCCCCGTCTTGCCGGGTTATTCCTGTCCCTGACCGCCGGATCCGCTGCGTTCGGCGAAGCGGCCCCATTCCACGCCGGGGTCGTCCGCCTGCCCATCGGCGGCGAAAAACCGTTCGGCGCGCTGGTGTGGTATCCGACAGCGGCGCCGGAAGGGCTCTGGCGGACCGGGCCGTTCGCAATCCCGGCAAGCCGCGATGCGGCAATCGCCTCGGGGCGGTTTCCGGTCGTGCTGCTCTCCCATGGCGGCGGCCCGGGCTGGGGTTCCCCGCTGATACTGACTGAACTCTCGTCGCGGACGTCTGCGGGGAGGCGGTGCGATCGGCCGCACCGGACATATGCCGGGATCCGCCGGATGTCGATCGCGCCGCCGTCCACGCGGAGATCGAGAGCGAAATCCTGAGGTTCTTGCGGGAATGGCTTTAGCCTCCCGGCATTCTGGATTTGTTGTCCTAATGAAGATTGGATGCAAAAACCGCTGGCAGCTTGACCGATCGGTTGCCGGCGTTGTTCCCTACCGCGGTTTGCGATGCGGCGAACCGCGCGGCAGACTCCACGACAATCGGGAAGGAACGGCCAATGCTCATCGTGGGCGATATAGGCGGCACGAAAACCCGGCTGGCGCTTGTTTCACCGCAGCAGGGTCCGCGCACCCTTCTGGCCGAGCAGGAATACCACAGCGCCGGTTTCCCGGGCCTGCAGCCGATCGTTGAAAAGTTCCAGGCGGCGACGGGCGGCAAGGCGGTCGCTGCGTGTTTCGATGTCGCCGGCCCGGTGATCGACGGCCGCGCCCACCTGACCAATCTGCCGTGGCAGCTTGAAGAAAACGCGCTGGCGCAAGCCCTGAACCTGAAGCGCGTCAATCTGCTCAACGATCTGCGCGCCGTCGCCCACGCCGTGCCGCATCTCAGGTCCGAGGAGACGATCGTCATAAACGCCGGCATCGCGGTGCCGAACGGCCCCATCGGCGTGCTGGCGCCGGGCACCGGTCTCGGCGAGGCATTCCTGATATGGGGCGGGCAGGGCTACATCGCCTGCGCCTCGGAGGGCGGCCACGCCGATTTCGCCCCGATCAACGGGCTCCAGGCGGAGCTGTTGGCGTTCCTGGCCGACCGGTTCGACCATGTTGCGTACGAGCGTGTCTGCGCCGGCTCCGGCCTGCCGAACGTTTACGACTTCGTCCGGTCGCGCAATCCATCGCTGGAAAGCCCGGCCTTCGCGGCGGCGTTGAAAGCCGCGGCGGATCGCACGCCGCTCATCGTCGATGCGGCGGTGAACGATGCGGCGAACAACACGCCGGCTGCCGAAACGCTGCGCATCGTGATCGACATCTGGGGGGCGGAGGCGGGCAATCTTGCGCTGAACGTTCTGGCGACCGGCGGGATCTATCTGGCCGGGGGCATGCCGCCGCGGGTCGTGCCTCTGCTCCAGGATGGCGCCTTTATGCGCGCCTTCACCGCCAAGGGCCGTTTCGCGGATCTGCTCGCCAGGATCCCGGTTCATGTCGTCACGGTGAACGCGGCGCTGCTCGGAGCAGCGATTTACGGGCTGGAGCAAGCCGCCGCTCAGGGCTAGCTTGCCGCCATCAAGCGATAAAGGAATTGCACATGACCGCTCTCACACAGACGCCGGCCTGGCAGGCGCTTGTCGCCCATCATTCCGAGATCAAGGACGTGCACCTGCGCCGGCTGTTCGCGGACGATCCCGCGCGCGCCGGGCATTTTTCCGTCGAAGGCGCCGGCCTGTTCCTGGATTATTCGAAGAACCGGATCAGCGGCGAGACGATCCGGCTGCTGCTGCGGCTGGCCGAGGAACGCGAGGTGGCGCAGCGGCGCGATGCGATGTTCGCCGGCGAGAAGATCAACACCACGGAACGCCGCGCCGTGCTGCATGTGGCGCTGCGGGCGCCGCGCGGCACGAAGATCGAGGTGGACGGCGTGGATGTCGTGCCGGAGGTGCACAAGGTGCTCGACGCGATGGCGGATTTCGCCACGCGGCTGCGCAGCGGCGCGTTCACCGGCCATACCGGCAAACGCATCCGCAACGTCGTCAATATCGGCATCGGCGGGTCGTATCTCGGGCCGGAAATGGCCTATCGCGCGCTGCGCCCGTTCAGCGACCGCGCGATGACCTTCCGCTTCGTCGCCAATGTTGACGGAGCGGACTTCCATGAGGCGACGCAGGACCTGGATGCGGCGGAGACGCTGTTCATCATCTCCTCGAAAACCTTCACCACGCTGGAGACGATGACCAACGCCGCGACGGCGCGCGCCTGGCTGACGGGCAAGCTCGGCACGGACGCCGCGGTGGCCAGTCATTTTGTCGCAGTATCGACAAATATTGACGGAGTAACAAAATTCGGCATCGATCCCGCCAACACCTTCGGCTTCTGGGACTGGGTCGGCGGCCGCTATTCCATGGACAGCGCGATCGGGCTGTCGACGATGATCGCCATCGGTCCGGACAATTACCGCGCCCTGCTGGGCGGCTTCCATGCGATGGACGAACATTTCCGCACCGCCCCGGCGGCGCGGAACCTGCCCCTGCTGCTCGGGCTTTTGACTGTCTGGTACAACAACTTCTTCGGCGCGCAGAGCTACGGCGTGATGCCCTACGCGGCGCCGCTGGCGCGCTTCCCCGCCTATCTTCAGCAGTTGCAGATGGAGAGCAACGGCAAGCATGTCGATCTCGAAGGCCACGTCGTTCATTACGAAACGGGGCCGATCGTCTGGGGCGAGCCGGGGACTGACAGCCAGCACTCGTTCTTTCAGCTTTTGCACCAGGGCACCAAACTGGTTCCCTGCGATCTGATCGGGTTCTGCCAGCCGCTCAGCCCGCTGACCGCGCAGCACGATCTGCTGATGGCGAATCTGTTCGCCCAGGCCGAGGCTTTGGCCTTCGGCAAGACCGAGGACGAACTGAGGGCGGAAGGATCGCCCGACTTTCAGCGGCCGTTCCGCGTGATGCAGGGCAACCGGCCGACGAACCTGATTCTGGCGGAAAAACTCGATCCGGCGACGCTCGGCAGCCTGGTCGCGCTATACGAACACAGCGTGTTCACCCAGGGCGCGATCTGGGCGATCGACAGCTTCGACCAATGGGGTGTGGAGCTGGGCAAGGCGCTGGCCAGCCGGATCATTCCCGAACTGGATCGCGCTGCCGAACCGAAGCTGGCGCATGATGCGTCCACCAACGCGCTGATCAGCCGCTACCGCCGGCTTCGGGGATAGGGCGCCCCGGACGCACCGGTTTCCCCGCTTTTCGCATAAATCCAATGCCGCGGCGCCGGATTATCTGTTTCCGGCGCGTCTCCATCTGGCGGGACATGAAAGCCGGACATCTCGCCCGACTGGAGACGGAGAATTCCGATGAAGACCATGTTCCTTGCCGCTTTGGCAGCAATCAGCCTGTCCGCCGCGGTTGCGCCCGCGGCCAGTGCCGCCAGCTTCCATAACGGCAGCACCGTTGCAGGCGACGCCGCGGCAACGCGGATACAGCAAACGGGCAGCTACGGCCAATAAGCCGCACGACCGGGAGATTTGGCGGGAAGGCCGGCGATGTCCGGCCTTCCTGCTGCCGCGGCCCGTTGGCCTCGGATACGACCCGCGGCTGGCGTCGCGGCGGACTCAGGCAGCCACGGCGGAGCGCCTCACCAGACACCGCCAGACGCCGCTCTCGCATCTGACGCGGCGCGCGCAAGGCGCGTCGCCGGAGCTATCCATCCGGTCGGCCTCATATTCCAGATAGGTTGCGGTCAGGAGCGCCAGGTGCTGCCCGCCGCGCGCCCTGAGTTCACCGGCCTGACGAAGCAGGCACTCTCGTATTGTCTCCGGTGCCATGTCCCACCCGTCACGCCAGCCTGCATTTACCCGCGACTGTATGTGTGTTGTCAACACAATCATCTTTCCGTCACGTACGCGCGGCGGATCGGGCCTTGTCCGTGGTGTGCGCTCCGATGTGCCATTGCCGCATCGGGGCTGGACGAGGTTGCCCGGGTTGGGGCGGCCCGCCGGTCTCGGTCGCGCCGCGCAGGCCGGATGGACCAGGCGATCACCGCCGATGGGGTTTGGGCCTCACGATTCCGGGCACTCGCCCCGGGGAGTTTTGCAAGCGGATGCGTTGCCGTCCGGTTTCAGATGGGTTCTGAATCATTCTGGACGGGAAATCTCGACGTCCGGCGCTGAGCATGCTATTCGCCGTGCCGGAATGCGTGTGAAGGATGCGTTTTTGCAGACAACCGATTCTGGAATTCCGCCTTGTTGCCGAATCGCGCATTCAGTATGAAGTCAGAATATACAACGCCGCCGGAGTCCGCCTGATGCGCAACCATGGTTATCAGGCGCCCGTTATTACCGGCGTGGCCGCGGCGCGCGCGGGCGTCCAGCTCGCCTATGCCGACCGATGACGGCGATCGTGTTCTTCGGTGCCGTCCAAATTATCGTTTCTGGTATCATCGGCGAGTGCATCCCCTGGTTCGACGAGGCGGTGACGCGCGGTGGCAGCTTTGGCCTGCCCATGGAGTTCGCTTCTATCGGCGCTATGATCCGGGGCAACCTTTGGGAAAGGGCACGTCGCACGGCAGCCCGGGCGCCCGAGACATTATCATCCGCCGGGACCGAAGCCGGCAGCGTGGCCCCAAATCCACTGCGAACCGGGTGCACTGAGATATTCATGGGCAAAACGGGTTTCTGATGTTCTCCCGTGTCCCAATGCTATGCGTTTTCATTGCGCTCAGCACGCTCGCCTTGCCCGTCGTGCAGGTGCAGGTGCCGCCGCTGCTCGACTATCCGAATCACTTTGCGCGGCTCTGGCTGCTGGCGGGTGGCATTTTGCAGCCGCCGTTCCCTGCCATTTACGCCGTCGACTGGTCAGCCGCATCGACCAATATCGGCGTCGATCTGCTTGCCGCCACCCTTGGCCGCTCGATCGGCATCGGCACGCTGGGTCCCTGGCTGGTCGCGGCAGCGCTGATCCTGCCGCCGCTCGGTGCCGTGCTGCTAAACCGAAGCATCTTCGGTGGCTGGCACTGGTGGCAGGCGGGCTTCGCCATCCTGGCGTGGAACAGCACGCTCCTGGCCGGGTTTCTGAGCTTCCAGATCGGTCTTGGGCTTGCGTTACTGGCGGGGGCGGCCAATCCCGGCATCAGCCGCCGTGCCGGGCCGGCCGGTGCCGTCATCGTCCGCGTCGCGCTGTGCGCGGGACTGCTGATTTTCCATGTCTTTGCTGCAGCGTTCTATGCCGTGATCCTGGCGGGCCTGGCCTTCGGGCCCGACCGCTCGCCCTTGAGCAACGGCCGTGCTTTCGCCCGAGCCGCCGTGCGCTCGGCGACGGCCGGAGGGTTGGCTCTGGGGCTTGCGTTGGCCGTGTTTGTCCTGGTCGCACCGGTTATTCCGGGGGGACATGCTCCCGCCGGCGCCTACAGTCTTCTGGCCGGCTACACCTGGATGAACAAGGCCAACACCCTGGCATCCGCGGTTCTGACATATGACGCGTGGCTCGACACCGCCTTCGTCTTCGTGTTCTGGGCGATGGCGCGCCTGGTGGCGGCCGGACGCCTGCTGCGCGTCCATACCGGGCTGGTCATCGTCAGCCTCGGCCTGCTCGCGCTGGCGCTCGCAATGCCGTCGACCCTGGGCGGTACGGCTTTTGTCGACTGGCGCCTGCCGGTCATGGCTGCGTTCACCCTGATTGCGGCGTTGCGGCCGAACATGCGCTCGCCCCGCGGCGCCATGGCGGCGGCGGTTACTT
Organism: uncultured Rhodopila sp.; assembly: GCA_903851415.1. GTDB lineage: Bacteria > Pseudomonadota > Alphaproteobacteria > Acetobacterales > Acetobacteraceae > Rhodopila. Next base: position 9,991 of record CAINOE010000025.1, read on the forward strand.
TGTTGTTGCTGGCCCTGATGCGGACCGCGTGGATCGGCAGCATTTGGCAGGACCGCCAGGAAGATGTGCGTTCGGTGGAGCGCGCGCTCGCGTTCGTGCCGGAAGGCGCCTCGCTGCTCCCGGTGCAGAGCCAGCCTGCCGACACGGCAAAGCCTCCGCCCGGCCGCTATCTTTCCGCCGGACTGCCGACTTTTTGGCACTATGCCAGTCTTGCCGTGCCATGGCGCCACGCCTTCGTCCCGACACTGTTTACTGCGCGCGGAAAGCAGCCTTTGATTGTTCTCCCGCCATGGGATTCCATTGCCGTCGCCGAGGGGGTGCCAACGCCGATCGGCTATCTGGAGGCTTTCGACCCCTCAACCATAATCCGCTACAACATCGGTTATGCCGCGGACTGGCGTAACCGGTTCGACTATGCGCTGATCGTCAATGCCGATCTGCCGCAGGCTGACGGACAGCGTCCCTTGCCGCAAGGCCTGGAGCTGGTGACCGATGAGGGCTTCGCACGTCTGTACCGCGTCCGGCGAAAGAACGAGGCGGTGGACCGCCCGGCTCCGGTAGCGCCTGCCCCCGGGCAGGTCCCCGCTGGACCGTGAGGCCCGGGTGATCGTGCAGGACAAGACCGGCGCTTTCCCACCCGGCGGCGGAGCGCAGGGCTGCCGGCGGAACCCTATCCCGACAGCGCCGCGATGACACGCTCCACATCCGCCATGCCATTGTAGCCGTGGAAGCTGATGCGGACGCGGCCCTGGCCGTTCCAGGCGTAGACGCCTTTTTGGTGCAGCGCCGCGACGATCGCAGCGGCGTCCGGCGACGCGAAGCAGACGCTGGCGCCATGCCGGGCCGGATCGCGCGGCGTCGTCACGTCGCGGTCCCGCAGGCCGTCGATCAGCGCCGCCGTCAGAGTCTGCACATGGCGCTGCACGTCGCGCATGTCGTAGCGCGACAGATAGGACAGCGCGCTGTTCAGCACATAGATCGGGCAATGCGCCGGATTGCCCCGGGTGAAGCGCATCGCATCCGGCTTCAGCGGCGGCACCGGATCGTAGCCGCGCGTGCCGGGGGCGAACGAGTGCCAACCGGCGGATGCGGGAGTCCAATCCGGCTGCCGTGCCCGGTTCCAGTAGGCGACGGCGACTCCGGTGATGCCCAGCATCCACTTGTAGCAAGCCGAAAACGCAAAATCCGCCAGCGACGCCTCGATCGGCAGGTAGCCGGACGCCTGGGTGAAATCCACCAGCAGCAGGGCGCCAGCTCTGTCGGCGGCCGCCCGCAGGGCGCGGAGGCCGGTGCGCTCGCCGGTGAGGTAGGAGACATAGCTGGCGGCGATGATTCGGGTGCTGCCGTCTGCCGTCCGGGCGAGGCGGTCGGGCTCGCCGCCGCGCGTCTGAAGCAGCCGGACCGCCGGGTTGCGGCGAAGCGCGATCGGGCCAACGACGGAGGGATAGTCGTTCGCGTCGATGGCGATGGAATCGCCGTCCCGCCAGTCCAGGCTCTCGGCGACGATGGAAACCCCTTCGGCGACGCTGGAGACGAAGCCGATGTCCGCGGCGGAGACGCCCCACAGGCGGGCGATGCCGGCGCGGGCGGCTTCGATCTGCGCCTCCTGCGCGGTGCGGCCGGGAAGGCCGAGGCTCTTGTCGGCGGCGTATTGCAGCAGCGCCTGGTCGTGCGCACGCAGCGCCGCGGTTTCGCCGCCGGCGCAGACATGGGCGATGCCGGGGGGAAGGCGGAAGTCGGCGGGGTCGAAGAGTGGCTGCATGGGGTCCGCCGAACGGTTGATCGAACAGAGTACCTTTTGGGTCTCCTCTGACAAGTCCGAGATATCGCCCGCACGCCGGGGGATTGGGGCTGGGGATGACGGTGATTACCGATGACGCCGTGTTCGCCCGATACGGGGTCTCGACGCTGTGGTGTACCCCGGCCGGGGCTATCGCGCCCAGTGGCGCCGGAGCAGCAAAGCGGTCAGGAAAACGGCGGCATTGGGGGTGGTTCTGACCCGCGCCCAATCGGCGAAGGCGGCACGCGCAAGCCGCACGTAATCCTCGGCCTCCAGCCGGGTCCATTCTTTCGCCAGATCGTAATCCGCCTGGTGGCGTATCTCCTGAAGTTCGACGAATGCGTCGAACACGCTCACCAAAGCGGGGTCGAGCGGAAATGTCAGCAGCCCGTGGGTTGACCGAGGGATGCCTTTGTTGCCGGGCTGGCGGGCCCGGCCCGGCACCATTCCCACGCAAACCGCCCGCATTTGACCATGATCGAACGCCCGAGCCACCGCCAGCCTGATCCCGGCGGGCTGCGCCGGCGAGAGCAATCGCGATCCCTCGGCAACAAGCAGGTGAAAAACGGCATAATAGGCGGCAGACATCGCCCGCCGAAGACTTGCCTGTTTGGGCCGCCCGCGCTCTCGCCTGGTCAGGTGCCATGCGTGCTCAAGCAAATCACCATGCAGCGCCAACGCCGCCTACTCGTCCTCAATACTGACATACGGCCAGCGCTCGGTGCCAAGGCTGCGAACAGCGGCCTTCGACTCCTCCCGGACCCGCCCGATCGCTTCCATGCGTTGTTCGGAGGGATTGACTTCGTCCTTGGCAATCAGGACGATCCAAACAGCGGGAGCGCCGGCGGAATTCTCGCCGAAGCGGAATTCGACGCGCTCGATGCCGCCCGGCCAGGGGCCGTGATCGCGAATGAGGTCGTAGAACCGGCGCACTTCCTCGGGCGAGGCGTCGCCCTCCCCGTTCATCCGGGCCAGTTCGGCGGCGGATGCGTGGTCCATGGCCGCCCCGGTATAGCCGCAGCCGAAACCGGCATCAATCGTCGTGCGAAATCACCGCGCCGGCGGTCACGCCTCCATCGATCACGATCGTCTGGCCGGTGGTGAAGCTGCCCGCCGCCGAGGCCAGGAACACCGCCGCGCCGGCGATCTCGTCCGGCTCGCCGATGCGTTGCAGCGGCGTGTCCCGGGTGCGCTTGCGGTACAGCGCCGGGTCCTCCCACAGCGCGCGGGCGAAATCGGTGCGCACCAGGCCGGGGGCAATGGCATTGGCGCGGATGTTCTTCGGCCCCCACTCCACCGCGATGTTGCGGGCCAACTGCATGTCGGCGGCTTTCGAGATCGCGTAGGCGCCGAGCTGCGCCGAGCCGCGCAAACCTCCGATTGATGAAATAATGATCACCGCGCCGCCGCCGCGTGCGGCCATATGCGGTATGGCCATGTTCGCCAGCCAGACGTTACTGCGGACGTTCGATCCCATGACGCGGTCGAACGCCTCGTCGGGCATCGCGGCGGACGGGCCGAGATACGGGTTCACCGCGGCGTTCTCCACCAGGATGTCGATGCCGCCGCATTCCGCCACCGTGCCGTCCACCAGCGCCTGCAGCTCCTGCTTTCGGCCGATATGACAGGGGATGACGACGGCCTTTCCGGCCTTCGCGCGGATGCCGGCAGCCACCGCCTCGCAGGCATCGGGCTTGCGGCTGGAAATGACGACGGTGGCGCCGTGCTCGGCCATCCGGGTGGCGATCGCGAGGCCGATCCCTTTGGTGGAGCCGGTAACGATGGCGACCTTGCCGGTGAGATCGAACAGCGATGACATGGCGGTTTACCCTGTTGCTACCGGCGCGTGTATGGCGGGGAGGGGAGCCGGTCGGGCGGCCGGCGCCCGGGCCTATCCCCCCGTCACGCTCATGTGCCGCGCCACCGCCGGCTTGTCGTGCGCACGATCGATGATGAAGTCGTGGCCCTTGGGCTTGCGCGCGATCGCCGCCTGGATGGCATCTTCAAGCTGCTCGTCCGGCACGCCCGCCCGCAGCAGCGACCGGAAATCCGCCGAATCCTCCTGCCCGAGGCACATATACAGCGTTCCCGTGCAGGTCAGCCGCACCCGGTTGCAGCTTTCGCAGAAATTATGCGTCATCGGCGTGATGAAGCCGACGCGCCGCCCGGTTTCGCGCACGGTGTAGTACCGCGCCGGACCGCCGGTCCTGTAGTCCGTCTCCTCTAGCGTCCAGATCTGCCGCAGCCGCGCCCGCACGATGGACAGCGGCAGGTACTGGTCCGTCCGGTCGCCCTCGATGTCGCCCATCGGCATGGTCTCGATCAGGCACAGATCGAATCCATGCTCCCCGCACCATGCGATCATGGCGCTGAACTCTTCCTCGTTGACGCCCTTCATCGCCACGGCATTGATCTTCACCGCCAGCCCGGCGGCCTTGGCGGCGAAAATGCCGTCCAGCGTCGGCTCGATCTTGCCTCGCCGGGTGATTTGCGTGAACCGCTGCGGATCGAGCGTATCCAGCGACACGTTGATCCGCCTCACGCCGGAGGCCGCCAGCGTCTCCGCATGCTTCACCAGTTGCGAGCCGTTGGTGGTGACCGTCAGCTCCTTCAGCCCGTGCCCGAGCCGCTGGCCCAACGCGCCGAACAGCCGCATCACGTCGCGGCGGACCAGGGGTTCCCCGCCGGTGATGCGGATCTTCGTCGTGCCCAGGCGGATGAACGCCGCGCACAGACGATCGAGTTCCTCCAGCGTGAGAAGCTCGCGCCTGGGCAGGAAGGTCATATCCTCCGACATGCAGTACACGCAGCGGAGATCGCAGCGGTCGGTCACCGATACCCGAAGGTAGGTGATGGCTCGGCCGAACGGGTCGATCATGATGGGTTGCAGGCTCCCTCCGGGGCGGACTGCTGCCGCTTGTCCGAGCTTATATGACAGGTCAGGACACTTGGCCAACCCGGGCGGCTCTTCAACCCCTGCGCCGGCTCGACTCGCGCCGGAATCCCGGCCATTCTGGTATCTTTCAAAATAGCGGAAGGCCTATGTCCGGCAGGCAGGATGCTCTTTACGGGATAGAGCTGGCGGCAGCGCGTTTGTGGACCGACATCCGTCCCTTCGTGGGGGCGACGGGGGCGGCTGGCGAAGACGGCGTCCTGGCGGCGCGCCTGCGGCTGCGCCATGCGGCGTGGACCCCGGCGGCCGGGCCGCTGCCGTTGCGGGACCTCGAGGCGCTGGCGCGCGGACTGCCGGATCGCGTCGGCATCGACACCGCCCCGCTCGATTCCCGCGCCGTGTTTGCCCCGGCGGCGGGCCGTATCGCGCTGAACCTGCTTCTGCTTGCCGCGGATAGCCTGCCCGCGGGGGGCATCGTCCTGCTGGCCGGGGCGGCGGACGATCTGTTCGTCCGTATCGCCGGGCCGGCCGCCGCCTGGCCGCCGGGCCTGGCACTCTGCCTCGCCGATGCCGAGGCGGCGCGTGCGGCTCTGACCGAGCCGGCCGTGATGCAGATGGCGGTGACCGCGCTTCTGGCGCACGCCGCCGGCTGCCGGCTGTCGGTGCTGATGTCGCCGCGGCCGGGGGCGGAGCCGCCGATGCTGCGGCTGGGCGGGTAGGGCCGGGGCGCAGCGCGCCGGTTTTGCCTCCGCGGTTCGGCGCGGAGCCAACCAGCGGCAGCGCCTGCGCCGCGGCGGCAGATTTCCCGAGCCTGGCCTCAGGTTTCTGTTTGCATGGTCGATACGGCGGGCCAATCGTATCGCCCGGCATCACTGGCCGCCGCCGCCCTCCAGCTTGCGCCGCAACCGCTCGCGCAGCCGCCGGTTGGGGTCGGCGGAACCCGAGAGGCGTTCGTCCGCCGCGATCGACGGGATCGCGGCCGCACCGGCCAGCGCCTCGCGCATGTCCTCCGTCAGGCGGTGCATCTCGGTCTGGTCCCGGATCAGATGCGGCGTGATCAGCACCAGCAGCTCCGTGCGGGTATGCTGGTTGTTCTGCGTCCCCGCCAGCGCGCCCAGCACCGGGATGTCCTTCAGCCAGGGAATCCCCTGGTTGCCGCGCGACATCGAATCCTGGATCAGCCCGGCCAGGCCGACGGTCTGTCCATCCTGCACCACCACCCGCGTTGTCAGGTTGCGCTCATCGAACGTCGGACTGGCGATGCCGCTCGCCGACGTCGCCGGGTTGACGTCGCTGACCTCCTGCGACACGTCCAGCGTGATCAGCCCGCCCGCATTCACCCGCGGCGTCACCGCCAGGATCACCCCGGTCGGCTGATACGCTATCGAATTGACTATCGGCGCGTTCGAGGTCAGCGTGCTCTGCGAGGTCTGCGTGAGGTACGGCACCAGGGAGCCGACCTGCAGCCGGGCCTGCTGGTTGTCGACGACGGTGACCTGGGGGGAGGACAGCACATTGACCGTGGTGACCGCCTGAAGCGCGGAGATTGCTATCGGCGCGCCGCCCAGACCGCCGCCGCTGAGTATGAATCCGGGGAAGGAGGTTCCCAGCGCGATCGCGGCCGGCGAGGCAACCGCGGCGGTGGCGTTGTTCAGCACGCCGTTGATGCCGCCGGCCTTGAAGAAGAATTGCGTGCCGTATTTGAGGCTGTCGTTCAGCGTGACTTCGGCGATGACGGCGTCGATGCGCACCTGCATCGGCAGGATGTCGATCTTGTTCAGCATGCCGAGGACGGTGTCTTCCTCCTCCCGCGTGCCGTAGATCAGCACCGCGTTGTTCTGCGCATTGGGCAGGATGCGCAGGGTGTCCGCGTTCTCCTCGCCGCCGCTTTGATCGAGGCCGCCGAGCAGCGGATTGGCCCCCGCCGGGGCGGCCGCCGCCGGGACGTTCCGCGCGGCGGGCGACGTCTGTGCCGGCGATCCGATGGAACCGCCGAGGCCGGCGCCCGCCGCGCCGAACCCGCCCGCCGCGCCGAACCCGCCCGCGGCGCCGGCGCCAAACCCGCC
>CAINOE010000026.1 GCA_903851415.1 uncultured Rhodopila sp.
CAACGCCTCATCGCCGCAGGAAAACCTCGCAAGGTCGCCCTCGTCGCATGCATGCACAAGCTCCTCACCATCCTTAACGCACTCATCCGGGACCAGCGCCCATGGCAAACCGCTTGACAGCCAAGACAGTCGCTGGACCCGGCAGGGGGCAGTGGCCCCTTGGAACCCATTACGTAAGTAGCGGGGTCCAGGGCAGAGCCCTGGCCTTCCTTCCGTCGCACATGGCAACCTAACCCCATGAGAAAGCAAGCCGCTCCCAGCCCGCCCCCCACCGAGGCCGCGCTCCACGAAGCCGCGCTGGCGCATCTGTCCCGCTATGCCGCGAGCCGTGCAGGACTGACCCGCGTGCTCGACCGGCGCTGCGAGCGCTGGACGCGCCAGGTTGCTACTGAGGAAGCCGCCGCCGCCCGGCCGGCGCTTCGTCAGGTGGTGCGCGACGTGGTGGCGCGGCTGGTGGCCGCCGGCGCGGTGAACGATGCCGCTTTTGCCGCCAGCCGGGTCAACAGCCTCGCGCGCACCGGCCGTTCCCGCCGCGCCATCGCCGCGCACTTGGCCGCCCGCGGCGTGGCCGGGGACGACGCGCGTGCCGCCCTGCTCGACGACCCCGATGCCGAACTGGCCGCGGCCCTCGCGCTCGCCCGCCGCCGCCGGCTTGGTCCTTTCCGCGCGCCGGACGCCGCCGCCGACCCGAAGCGCGAGCTCGGCGTGCTGGCCCGCGCCGGGTTCTCCCAGGATATCGCGGCGCGCGCCCTGGATACCGACGCCGATACCGCCGAGGCGCTGGTTACGCGCCTGCGCCGCGGCTGATCCGGCACGCGTGACCCGGGTGTCGCCATGAGGGGCCCGGTGCTCGCCGGCGTGTCGGCGACGCTACTCGGGGTCGGGTTGCAGCGCTTCGCCTACGCGCCGCTGCTGCCCGCCATGGTGCAGGCGGCCTGGCTGACGCCGGAGGCGGGCGGACTGGCCGGGGCGGCCAATTTCGCCGGCTATCTGCTCGGCACCGCCGCCGCGCCGGCGGTCGGACGCCGGCTGGGCCTGCGGGCTGCGCTGCGCGCGGCGATGGTGCTGGCGGCGCTCGGCCTTGCCGCCTGTGCGTTGCGCGCCGGCCCTGCCTGGTTCGTGTCGTGGCGGCTGGTGGCGGGGGCTGCCGGCGGCGTGCTGATGATCCTGGCCGGCCCGGCGGTGCAGGCGGTGGTGCCCTTGGCGCGGCGCGTGCTGGCGGCCGGGCTGATGTTCATGGGCGTCGGTGCTGGGATACTGGCCGGCGCGGCACTGGTGCCCGCCGTGCTGCCGTTCGGCGTCGCTGCCGCCTGGGCGGCGCTGGCCGGCGCCGCCGCGCTGCTGACGATATTGTCCTGGCCGCTCTGGCCCGATGTGCCGGCGCCGCCGCGCCGGGCAGGCGGGCGGCTGCTGCGGGCGGCCTGGTGGCTGGTGGCCTGCTACGCCGCCACCGCCGTCACTGCCACGCCGCATATAGTGTGGTGGCCGGACTACGTGGCGCGCGGCCTCGGGCTCGGCACCGGGGCGGGTGCCCTGTCCTGGCTGGTTTATGGCGTCGGCGCCCTGGGCGGGCCGCCGGTGCTCGGCCGCCTCGCCGACCGGGTCGGGCTGCGAGCGGCGTTCCGCATGGCGCTCGCCGGGCAAATGCTCGCCGACGCACTGCCGCTGTGCTCGGACGCCCTGCCGGCGCTGGCCGCGTCGGCCCTGCTGGCGTCCTCCACCTGCATCGGGCTGACCGCGCTGACACTGACCCGTGCCCGCGACATTTCAGAGGGAACGGCGCCCGCGATATGGCGGATCAGCACCATGGCCTGGGCGGCGGCGCAGATGGGCAGCGGCTTTGTGCTCGCCTGGCTCTATGCCGCCAGCGGATCGCACCTGCCGCTGTTCGCCCTCGGCGCCGCCGCGGGCGCGCTGGCGCTCGTACTCGACCGGGGCTGGGGGTCAGGCGGCGGCTCGCCGCGCCAGACCCGCCACCGAATCAGCCATTGCCTGCGTCTGGGCCGCGTCCGCGAAGACAAAACGCAGATGCAGCGTCTTGTCGGTCCGTTGCACGATCTCGGCGGCGACCCTGGGCATTGCGGCCGTGTACAGCACCACCTGCTCGCCGATGCGAAGCGTGTTGCCCGCCGATTGACCCACGACATCGAGCGCCAGCCGCGCCCCGCCATTGGACAGGTCGGCCAGCGTGCCTGCGAGGCGCGCGCCGCGGTACTCAAGCTGCGCCGGCAGGCGCACGGCGTGGCGCGCACTGGCCCGGCGGTCCAGTTCCTCCACCCTGGTGCGCAGCACACGCACTAGCGTGGTCTTCATGTCGCCCACGCTCTCGGCGACCGTGCGTGCAATGCCGGCCATCTCGCCGCACGCCTCGACCGAGCGGGCGGTGCCGGACGCGGCCCCTTCCATGCACTCCGTCGCGCGGCCGGCTGCCTCGTTGCAGGCCCGCACCGCCTCGGCGATTTCGGCGGTCGCCGCCGATTGCTCCTCGACCGCGGCGGCCACCGCCCCGGCGGCCGTGTCGATCTCGCCCACCGCCGCGGTGATGCCTGCCATCGCGCCGGTCGCCGCGCGGGTCTGTTGCTCGATCGCGCGAATGCGCTGGACGATGCGTTCCGTGCTACGCGCGGTTTCCTGCGCCTGTGCGTTCACCTCGCTGGCCACCACCGCGAAGCCGCGTCCGGCCTCGCCGGCCCGCGCCGCCTCGATGGTGGCGTTCAGCGCCAGCAGGTTGGTTCGTCCGGCGATTTCGGCGATCAGCGCCGCCACCTCGCCGATCTCGCCGACGCTGGCGCCGAGCGCCGCGAAGACGCCGTGTGCCTCCTCCGTGCGCCCGACCGCCACGCGCGTGGCGGCGGCGGCGTGCTCCATCTGCGCGGCGATCTCGCCGATGGCGCCGTTCAGCCCTGCGGCGGCCAGCGCGCCGGCATCGGTCTGTGTCCGCACGGCACCGGCCTCGGTCAGCGCCTCGCCGGCCGCGCTGGCCACCGAAGCGGTGTCGCTTTGCATGCGCGCGGCCAGCGCGGCCAACTCGTCCGCCCGGGTGCGCACGTCGGCGATCGCCTGCGCCCCGATCTCCTCGACCAGTTCGCCCATCTCGCGCATCGCCGCTACCCGGCTCGCCTCAGCCTCTTCGCGCAGGGTCTCCTGCTCTGCCGTCAGCCGGCGCGCGTTGCGTGCGGTGGCCTGGAAATGCGCGGTGGCACCCAGCAGCTTTCCGATCTCGTCCTGTCCGCTGGCGGGCGGCACCTCGGCATCCAGATCGCCACCCGCCAGCCGCTCGATCACAGCGATGATCCGCCGCAGCGGACGCACCACGCCGCGCAGCACGTACCAGCAGAACCCTGCGACGAGGCCCAGCGCCGCCAGCAGCACCGCGAGATGCAGCGTGACTTGGCGGCTGGCGCCTGCGGCCTCGCTCCGCAGCAGCAATGCGGCATCCGTGCCGACCTGCGCCTGCGCCGTCAGCAGCGCGTCGATGCCGCGTGTCGCGGCGGCGAACCACTCGGCTGCCGGTACCGGCCAGGGATCACCGCGCGCCGCCGCTTCCAGCACCTTCCGGCGCAGCGGCTGGAAGTCGGCGTACCAAGCGGCCTCTGCCGCCCGCACGCGCTCGCGCAGCGCCGGCGAGGCGTCCCCCAAACGGCCGCCGACCCGTGCCCAGGCACCGTCGATCCTTCCCTCGCCGGCCGCCAGCGTCAGCGCCTGTTCGGCGGTGGCCTTGGCACCGGCGCTCATCAGGCCGTTGACCAGGCCGCGCTGCCGGCCGGCGAACTCGCTCATTTCCGCCAGCCGATCGCGCAGCGCGACCAGCCGCGCCATGCTGCTCTCGGCATTCGCGGCGCTGTCGCTGGCCCGGCGCAGCGCTACCACGGCGTCGATCTGCGCCGTGGCGGCGGCGAACCAGGCGCCGGGCGGGGACGGGGGCGTGCCCTGGCCGGCCAGCGCCCGGTCGGCCTGGGCGCGCAGACTGTCCAGCGCGGACCGGGCGCTCGCAACCGCCTCGGCCCGCGGCCCCGTGATGCCCGGAAGCACCTGACTCAGCGCCGCCTCGGCCCGCGCCCGCGCCGCGGCGGCGTCCTCCCGCCCGGCCGGCGTGGCCCGCGTCGGGTCGGCCAGCAACCCGTTGGTCAGCCCGCGTTCCACCGCCAGCGCGCCGGCGAGCGCCGCGATGACGGTGTTCAACCGCTGGCGTTCATGGGCCTGGGTGGCCGCGCCGAGGGCATCGAGCGCCTCGCTGCCTAGCACGATGGCGGCGATGGCGGCAAGCGTGCCGATCGCCAGCATGATCCGCAACCCAAGCGACATTGCATGTTCTCCGAACGCGGAGACAGCCTGCCGCCGAAAACTGTCCGTTGCGTTAGGTCCTGTGGACTCTTGGGATTCCGGCGCGGGGTGAAGATGTGATTCAAGGTTGTTTCCTGGGATGGAGGCGGCCTTGGGTGTTCTGGACCGACTGGTGCTGAGCGATGCGGCGTGGGCGCGGATGGCGCCGCACATCATCGGCGATGAGCGCAGCCGAGGCAGCTCGGGGCGGGACAACCGAATGTTTGTCGAGGGGGTGCTGTGGATTGTGCGCACCGGCTCGCCGTGGCGCGACCTGCCGGAGGTGTTCGGCGAGTGGAACAGCGTGTTCCGCCGGTTCAGTCGCTGGAGCCGCAAGGGCGTTTGGCACCGCCTCTTCGAGGCGATGGCGGATGATCCGGACTTCGAATACCTGATCGTCGACAGCACCATCATCCGCGCCCACCAGCACGCTGCCGGCGCCAAAAAGGGGGGTCCGAAGATCAGGCCATCGGACGCTCGCGCGGTGGGCTCAGCACCAAGATCCACTTGGCCGTGCGCGGCCTCGGCTGCCCGGTGCGCATCACCCTCACCGCCGGCCAGCGCGGCGATTGCCCGCAGGCCTACGCCCTGATCGACGGCCTGCCTGCCGAGGTGGTCATGGCCGATGCCGCCTACGACGCCGACCCGCTGCGCCAGGTCATCGCCGAGAAAGGGGCGGTTGCCGTCATTCCCAACAACCCATCGCGGGCGCGCAAATACCCGCTCGACAAGCACCTCTACGCCCAACGACACCTGATCGAATGCTGCTTTTCAAAGCTCAAGCAGTTCCGACGCGTCGCCACGCGCTTCGAAAAAACCGCGAGAAACTATCTGGCCGTCGTAACCCTCGCCGCAACCATCCTGTGGTTGCGATAAGTGTCCACAGG
>CAINOE010000027.1 GCA_903851415.1 uncultured Rhodopila sp.
ATCGGACTGCTGCGCATGGAGCGGGCGATCCGCGAGCGCATGGGCTCGGTCGATATCGACACGGTCATGCCGCACGACCTGATCAACGCCAAGCCGGCGGCGGCGGCGGTGCGGGAGTTCTTCGGCTCCTCGCAGCTCAGCCAGTTCATGGACCAGACCAACCCGCTGTCGGAAGTGACGCATAAGCGCCGCCTGTCCGCGCTCGGGCCGGGCGGTCTGACGCGGGAGCGCGCCGGGTTCGAGGTGCGCGACGTGCACCCGACGCATTACGGCCGCATCTGCCCGATCGAGACGCCGGAAGGCCCGAATATCGGCCTGATCAACTCGCTGGCGACCTACGCCAAGGTCAATAAGTACGGCTTCATCGAGACGCCGTACATGCTGGTCAAGGACGGCGTGGTGCAGCGGGAGCCGCGCTATCTCTCCGCCATGGAGGAGGAGCGGCTGGTCGTCGCCCAGGCCGACGCGCCGATGGATGGCGGCGGGCGCTTCACGCAGGACTTGGTGTCGGTGCGCAAGCAGGGCGACTTCCGGCTGGTGAAGCCCGAGGACGTGACCGCGATCGACGTTTCGCCGAAGCAGTTGGTCTCGGTGGCCGCGGCGCTGATCCCGTTCCTGGAGAACGATGACGCCAACCGGGCGCTGATGGGGTCGAACATGCAGCGGCAGGCGGTGCCGCTGATCCGGGCGGACGCTCCGCTCGTAGGCACGGGCATGGAAGCCGCGGTGGCACGCGATAGCGGTGCGACGATCGTCGCTCGCCGGCCGGGCATCGTCGATCAGATCGACGGCGCGCGCATCGTGGTGCGGGCGACCAACGAGGACGCGACGACCAAGGGCGTGGATATCTACCGCCTGCGGAAGTTCATGCGCTCCAACCAGTCCACCTGCATCAACCAGCGTCCGCTGGTGAAGGTTGGCGACCGGGTGTTCGAGGGCGACATCATCGCCGACGGGCCGTCCACCGAGCTAGGTGAGCTGGCGCTGGGGCGGAACGTGCTGGTCGCGTTCATGCCGTGGAATGGCTACAACTTCGAGGACTCGATCCTGATCAGCGAGCGGATCGCCCGCGACGACGTGTTCACCTCGATCCACATCGAGGAATTCGAGGTGATGGCGCGCGACACCAAGCTGGGCCAGGAGGAAATCACCCGCGACATTCCGAACGTCGGCGAAGAGGCGCTGAAGAACCTGGACGAAGCCGGCATCGTCTATATCGGCGCCGAGGTGAACCCGGGCGACATCCTGGTTGGCAAGGTGACGCCGAAGGGCGAGAGCCCGATGACGCCCGAGGAAAAGCTGCTGCGGGCGATCTTCGGCGAGAAGGCGTCGGACGTGCGCGACACCTCGCTGAAGCTGCCGCCGGGCGTGACCGGGACGATCGTCGATGTGCGCGTGTTCAGCCGCCGCGGCGTCGACAAGGACGAGCGCGCGATGGCGATCGAACGCTCGGAGATCGAGCGGCTGGCCAAGGACCGCGACGACGAGAAGGCGATCCAGGAGCGGTCGTTCCTGAACCGGCTGCGGGAGAAGCTGCTCGGGCACAAGGCGTCGGGCGGGTTCAAGGGCATCAAGGCCGGGACGGATATCGACGAGGCGGTGCTGGCGGAGCATCCGCGCGGCTCGTGGCGCCATATCGGCGTGCAGGACGACGCGGTGATGCTCGACATCGAGACCCTGAAGCGGGAATACGATGCCGCCGTCGGCCGCCTGCAGGCGCGGTTCGACAGCAAGGTGGAGAAGCTGCAGCGCGGCGATGAGCTGCCGCCCGGCGTGATGAAGATGGTGAAGGTCTTCATCGCGGTGAAGCGCAAGCTGCAGCCCGGCGACAAGATGGCCGGCCGCCACGGCAACAAGGGTGTGGTGTCGCGCGTCGTGCCGGTCGAGGACATGCCGTTCCTGGAGGACGGGACCTCGGTGGACCTGGTGCTGAACCCGCTGGGCGTGCCGTCGCGCATGAACGTGGGACAGATCCTGGAGACGCATCTGGGCTGGGCCTGTGCCAATCTCGGCAAGCAAATCGGCGAGCTGGTGGAGGAATACCGCCGCACCGGGGCTCAGCATGAGGCGCTGCTGGAGATGCTGAAGGAGGTCTATGGCGACGAGGTCTACAGCCAGCAGATCGCCAGCCTGGAAACCTCGCAGTTGATCGAGCTGTGCGAGAACCTGAAGAAGGGCGTGCCGATTGCGACCCCGGTTTTCGATGGGGCGCGGATGGCGGACATCGAGGGCATGCTGACGCGGGCCGGACTGGCGACGTCCGGACAGGTGGTGCTGACCGACGGGCGGACCGGCGAGACGTTCGAGCGCAAGGTGACCGTCGGCTACATCTACATGCTGAAGCTGCACCACCTCGTGGACGACAAGATCCACGCCCGCTCCATCGGCCCGTACTCGCTGGTGACCCAGCAGCCGCTGGGCGGCAAGGCGCAGTTCGGCGGCCAGCGCTTCGGCGAGATGGAGGTGTGGGCGCTGGAGGCGTACGGCGCGGCGTACACGTTGCAGGAGATGCTGACGGTGAAGTCGGACGACGTGTCCGGACGGACCAAGGTCTATGAGGCGATCGTGCGCGAGCAGGACAACTTCGAGGCCGGCATCCCCGAAAGCTTCAACGTGCTGGTGAAGGAACTGAAGTCCCTCGGCCTGAACGTCGATCTGGATAACCGGGCGGCTTGAGCAACACGCCGTCCTCTCTCTCGCTCGTCAGGGCCCGGCGAAGTCCGGGCCACCTATCGCGGCAGAGTGCTGGAACAGGTGGCCCGGACACGCCGGGCCATGACGAGTAGCTGGATGATGAACCCGCCGATGAGAAGGGTATCAAACGCATGAATGAGTTAATGAAAATCCTCGGCCAGACCGGCCAGGCGATGACTTTCGACCAGATCAAGATTCAGATCGCCAGCCCGGAGCAGATCCGGTCCTGGTCGTACGGCGAAATCCGCAAGCCCGAGACCATCAACTACCGCACCTTCAAGCCGGAGCGGGACGGCCTGTTCTGCGCCCGTATTTTCGGGCCGATCAAGGACTACGAGTGCCTGTGCGGCAAGTACAAGCGCATGAAGTTCCGGGGCATCATCTGCGAGAAGTGCGGCGTTGAAGTCACGCTGGCGAAGGTCCGCCGCGAGCGGATGGGGCATATCGAGCTCGCCTCCCCCGTCGCCCACATCTGGTTCCTCAAGTCGCTGCCGAGCCGCATCGGCCTGATGGTCGATCTGACGCTGAAAGAGCTCGAGAAGATCCTGTATTTCGAGAGCTACGTCGTGCTGGAGCCCGGCACAACGGACCTGAAGATGCTGCAGTTGCTGACCGAAGATCAGCTCATGGCCAAGCAGGACGAGTTCGGCGAGGACCAGTTCGAAGTCGGCATTGGCGCCGAAGCCATCAAGAAGGTGCTCAACCGCATCGACACCGATGCGGAGAAGGTCAAGCTGCGCGCGGACCTCAAGGAAACGACGTCGGAAGCCAAGCGCAAGAAGCTGGTCAAGCGGCTGAAGCTGATCGAGGCGTTCGGCGAATCCGGCTGCCGTCCGGACTGGATGATCCTGGACGTCGTCCCGGTGATCCCGCCCGAGCTGCGCCCGCTGGTGCCGCTGGACGGTGGCCGCTTCGCGACCTCGGACCTGAACGACCTGTACCGCCGCGTGATCAACCGCAACAACCGCCTGAAGCGGCTGATCGAGCTGCGCGCCCCGGACATCATCGTGCGCAACGAAAAGCGCATGCTGCAGGAATCGGTTGATGCGCTGTTCGACAACGGCCGCCGCGGCCGCGCCATCACGGGCGCCAACAAGCGTCCGCTGAAGTCGCTGTCCGATATGCTGAAGGGCAAGCAGGGCCGCTTCCGGCAGAACCTGCTGGGCAAGCGCGTCGATTACTCCGGCCGTTCGGTCATCGTGGTGGGTCCGGAG
>CAINOE010000028.1 GCA_903851415.1 uncultured Rhodopila sp.
CGAGTCCCGTGGTCATCGAATCACCTTCCGCTCGTGGGGTCGCCGTGCGGGCAGAGAATCGAGGCGGCGCGCGGAAGGCAAGCAAATTCATTCCCGCGATGTGTGCATCCGGTAGGGCTTGTCCGGGCCACCTATCGCGGCAGCGTGCTGGCATAGGTGGCCCGGACAAGCCGGGCCATGACGGTGGCGGAATAGCCGTGCTCCTCGCGGCCCCTTATCCTGATAGCCATGGGGACACGCCCGGCCATGACGGTGAGGGCGGTGGCAGGCCCGGCAAAAAGCTTCTCCGCGCTTGCTTTATGCTGATGCGCATCGGACTTGGGGCGGCCATGAAACAACAGAGACTTCAGGCCGCGGCCGAACGCTTGGATGCGCCGATCGCTTCCTTGATGGCGGCGTCGAGCATGGCGGCCTTGTCCGGAACCCGCGGGAACGCCGCGCCGGCCTGATCCGGTAACCCGCCATTGGCGAACGCGCCCAGCATCACCCGCGCGCCCTGCCGCATCGACTCCAGGTCCATCGGAAACAGCGGCACGCCGCCCACCGCCACCGGCGGTGCCTTCGCAGGCGTCGTCTGCGTCAGCGGCTTTTCCGTCCGCACCTCGGGCGCCGGAGCAATCGAAGGCCGCGGCACTGCAGCCGGCTTGTCCGCCGGCTTGCGCTTGCCCTGAATCACCTCCAGGATTTTCCTGCACTGCTCGCCCGCCCGGCTGAGCGCCACCGCATTCGAGCGGTACCGCAGGATCTTCGCATCCGACATATCCGGCTTCATCGACAGCCGCAGGTTATCCATCGCCACCGTGCTGAAGCCGAGGATGCGGCCCACAAGTTCCAACTCCGTCGGAGTCGCGCAATCATAGGCATCGACCAGTTCGAAGATCGCCTCGCGCGCCAGTTTGGCATCGCCGCCGGCCGCGGCGAGGTAGAACGGCAGCATGAAGCCGAGGATCTGTTCGAAGATGCAGTCGATGGCGTTGGGCTGGGACATGGCGGTGCTCATCAAAAGTTCTCTATTTGTTCTTTCTATCTGAGGTTGCCAAAGAAGGCAACGGAAATCGTGCGATAGATCGAATCCCCGGATGAACCGGCGTCATCGGGAAAACGGCGCCGCACCCCTCGGGCACGGCGCCGCCAGCCAATCGTTACTCCTGGGCCGGTTCGCCCAGCTTATCCAGCACCTGCCTGATCGAGAAGCTCGCCGCTTTCTGACGCGGCGGATACTCCTGGAACGTCGCCAGGAACTGGCCGACGTAAGCCTGCGCCGGCACCAGCAGATAGGCGTGGTCGAGCAGCCAGTCGTAATACGTATTCGACGTGATCGGCGCCCGCTCGAACGGATCGGTGCGCAGGTTGAAGATGTATGGAATCCGCGGGTGCTCGAACTCCTGCTGCCACACCCGCATCGTTCCTTCCGCCGGCTGCACCGCGAAGGCCAGCTTCCAGTTGTCGTAGCGCAGCCCCACCAGATCGCCCTCATCCGAGAAGTAGAAGAAGCTCTCGCGCGGACCCTTCGGCGCCTGCCCGGTCAGGTAAGGCACGAAGTTGTAGCCGTCGAGATGCACCTTGTAGGTCATGTCGCCCGCAGTATAGCCGGTCAGCAGCTTCTGCGGGACATCCGGCGCGCCGGCTGCGGCCAGCAAGGTGGGCAGCCAGTCAAGATGCGACATGATCTCGGTCGACACGCTGCCCGGCTTGATCTTCCCCGGCCAGCGAACCAGCGCCGGGACTCGGTAAGCGCCCTCCCAGTTGGAGTTCTTCTCGTTGCGGAAGGGCGTCATCGCCGCATCCGGCCAGGAGTTCATGTGCGGCCCGTTGTCGGTGCTGTACATGACGATCGTGTTGCCGGCGATGCCAAGCTCGTCCAGCTTGGCGAGGATCGTCCCCACGTTCTTGTCGTGATCGATCATCACGTCGTGGTACTCGCTTTGCCATCGGCCCGACTGGCCCACGCTCTCGGGCTTCGGATGCGTGCGGAAGTGCATGTGGGTGAAGTTGATCCAGGCGAACACGGGCTTGCCGGCCTTGACCTGCTGATCGATGAAGGCGGCGCCGCGGGCGGCGATGTCGTCGTCGATCGTCTCCATGCGCTTCTTCGTCAGCGGTCCGGTATCCTCGACCCGCTGCTTGCCGACGCGCCCGAAGCGCGGGTCCACGGTCGGGTCATCCACGTCGCTGGCGAAGCTGTGCATCACGCCGCGCGGCCCGAACTTCGCCCGGAACGCGGGGTCCTTGGGATAGTCGCGCTGCTCCGGCTCCTCTTCCGCGTTCAGGTGGTAAAGATTGCCATAGAACTCGTCGAACCCGTGCACCGTCGGCAAATATTTGTTCAGGTCGCCGAGGTGGTTCTTGCCGAACTGGCCGGTGGCGTAGCCGAGCGGCTTCAGCAATTCCGCGATGGTCGGGTCTTCCTTTTGCAGCCCGATATCGGCGCCGGGCAGGCCGACCTTGGAGTTGCCGGTGCGGAAGACGCTTTGGCCGGTGAGGAAGGCGGCGCGTCCGGCGGTGCAGCTCTGCTCGCCGTAGTAATCGGTGAACAGCACGCCCTCGGTGGCGACGCGGTCGATGTTCGGGGTCTGGAAGCCCATCAGCCCATGCGAGTAGGCGCTGATGTCCTCGATGCCGATGTCATCGCCCCAGATGATGACGATGTTGGGCTTGCTGCCGGACGCTCCCTGCGCTCCGGCGGTTCGGTTGAATATCAGGCCCGCGGCCAGGATCAGGCCGAGCACCAGGAAACGGCCCGTGTTGCGCGATCGTCGGTTTGTCATGAGCTGAACGTCCTCCATTAACATGATCGTTTCGGCGCCTGCGTTCTCGAGGTCGCGCCACGGCCAGCGGACGGAAGGCATCCGCTCGCTGGACCGATGCGAGCAAAAATTGCGTCGCGCATGCCGTGACCGGTCCTGCGATCGTCGCATCCGAGGAAGCTGACAGACTCCCGACCAGACGGCACCGATCCCATCAAGCCGGGCGAGGCCGGGGAATAGCGTATAGCCCCGACCGGGCGGGCAAGGTAAGAGCGCGCACCAGACCCGAAGCGGAGCCATGAACGCGCGGCCCTTATCCCTCAGTCGCCAGCCCATGGACCAGGGGTTCCCGATCGCATGAGGCGCCTCGGAATCGCCCTGTGGCTGGCAGGAGCGCCCGCCATCGCGTTCGCCATCCTGGCGATCGCCGGCTGGTCCTATGTCTGGCCGGCGCTGGCAGGCATCGTCGTCAGCATCGCCGCGGCCGCCGCCTTCGCCCTGGTCTGGGCGCGCGACCTCGATCTGCTCACCGACTCGGTCCGCCGCGTGGCCGCCGACGAATCGGGTCCGGTCCCTGAAGCCGGCGCCGCCGTGCTGATGGATGCGCTGGGACGCGAGATCGAACGGCTCTCCCGCCGCCTCGCCCAGCGCAGCGCGGTGCTGGAGCAGCACCGCCGCGCCGACACCCTGATCCTGGAGCGCCTGCCCGACCCGGTGATCGTGCTCGCCCGCGACCGCGGCGTGCAGCGCGCCAACGCCGCCGCCAGGACGGCCTTCGGCGACGACATCGCCGCGGTGCTGCGGCATCCCGGGCTGCGCCTCGCCATCGAACGGGCGTTGTCGTCCAAGACCTCGCAAACCGCCGAGATCGGCCTGCGCGTGCCGATGGCGCGCGACGTCTATGCCACCGTGGTGCCGATGGACCCGCCTCTGGCGGATGGCGGCCTGGCGCTGCTGGTGCTGTCGGACCGCACGCGGGAGCGCGTGGTCGAGCGGATGCGCGCCGACTTCGTCGCCAATGTCAGCCACGAGCTGCGCACCCCGCTGGCCTCGCTGATCGGGTTCATCGAGACGCTGCGCGGCCCGGCGGCGGACGATCCTCCGGCGCAGCAGCGATTCCTGGAGATCATGGCCGAGCAGGGTGCGCGGATGGACCGGCTGATCGACGACCTGCTCAGCCTGTCGCGGATCGAGCTGACCGAGCATCAGACTCCGGCGCAGCCGCTGGACCTGGCGAATCTGGTGTCGCGGATGGTGGCGGGGTTCGAGCCGCGGCTGCGGGAACGCAACCTGCAATTGGCGCTGCGCATCGAGCCGGATTTGCCGGCGGTCGCCGGGGACTACGATCAGATGGCGCAGGTGCTGCAGAACCTGCTGGATAACGCGGTGAAGTACGGGCGGGACGGCGGGGTGCTGACGGTGGCGGCCGGGATCGCGCCGCCGGGGGAGCGCTGGCCGGCGCGGCGGGGGGTGGTGATCGCGGTAACCGACCAGGGGACGGGGATTGCGCGCGAGCACCTGCCGCGGCTGACGGAACGGTTCTATCGCGTGGACAAGGGACGCTCCCGCGCTGTCGGCGGCACCGGGCTGGGGCTGGCGATCGTCAAGCACATCGTCAACCGCCACCGGGGGCAGTTGCTGATCGAGAGCGAAGTCGGCCAGGGCACGACGGTCAGCGTGTGGCTGCCGGTGCCGCAGGGTGCGCCGCGGCCAATCGATGGTGATTGAGCGACGGGTCGCGTCGCCCTGACCGTCATGGCCCGCCTTGTCCGGGCCATGACGGGTCCCCGCGCGCGATCAGGGTCATAACCGCTTGATACCCTGTTGACCTGCCGGTCCCACCTCACTAGAAGCCCCCTCACGTTCGGGCGTAGCTCAGCGGTAGAGCAATCGGCTGTTGAATGTGTTGACACTTCCGGGGGTGACCCCGGTCGAAAATCGGGTGAATTCGGCGAAACCCCAACGTGTGATGACGTGGGCAACGCCGAGCCAAGCCAGGCGAAGGGAATAGAGGTAGCCTGGAAGGTGTAGAGACTAGGCGGTGAGGATCCCCTCCGATAAGCCGCCCGCGAGCGCCCGACACCCTATCGGCTTGGCCGAGGGTGATGACATAGTCCGGCACCGCAAGTAATTGCGGAAACAGACCGAACCGATTGGTCGTAGGTTCGTTATAGCACCCTCCACTCGAATCCCGGTAAGCTGACATGCCCCGTTGCTTCTGAGTTTCCCTTGTTGTCGATTGTGCCTGCCTCCGGATTCGGTTCCGACATTTTTCACGTGCCGAGGCCGAGACGCGGGCGTTGACCGGAAGGATGGGAAATTGAGCGCTCTACCGAGGTCGCGTTGCTCCGGACCATCTCATTTGCACGGAAGTGGCACTCAGCTGAGGAGGAGCCGGAGCCGACAGCCCAAGTTAGTGATCGATCACGCAGAGGAGCTAGCTAGGTGATGAATTTGCGCGTACATCCGAACGCACGAAAGATGATATTGTAGACGGCAACGCCAGCTCGCGTATCGGTGATACGGCGTCGCAGCCGAAGATTCACCGAGCGGATGAAAAACTCCGAACGCTAAGGCGTGGTAGATCCCGTGGTGCATACTCGAAAAAATGCCGTTTGCGTCCCCGCAAGCGGCATTATCCATTGTGCTGGCTCGGGCGGTAGGATTCGAACCTACGGCCAACCGGTTCGGCTAGTCCACGATTACTCGTGGGCCTGGACTATGTCTTCACCCTCGGCATCACTCGTTAGGGTGTCGGGCGCTCGTGGACGGGTTATTGGATGGGTTCCTCACCGCCTAGTCTCTACACCTTCCAGACTACTTCAAACCCTTCATCTAGCTTGGCTCGGCGTTGCCCTCGTCCTGCGACGGTGGGGTTTCTCCGAATTCACCCAATTTTCGACTGGAGTTTCCCCCAGAAGTGTCAAACCTTAACAGCCGGTTGCTCTACCACTGAGCTACGCCCGATCAGTTCGAAAGCTTGTAGCGAGCGCTCCGTCCTAGGTCAATAGGCCAGCGGCTCTCATTCAGGGCAATCGGGTGAATGAGTACGTGACAAACCGCTAAAGTGCTGAATCTATGCCGATCCTCGATTCGCTGAGCGGGGAACGGCAATGGACGGCGCGA
>CAINOE010000029.1 GCA_903851415.1 uncultured Rhodopila sp.
CGCGGCGGCGCCCGGGCGGCCGATGCAGTTCCCTGGCGGGTGCGTATCGGCGGGGCGGTGGTCGCGGTGACGATCGAGGACGAGAGCGGCCGCATCAATCCGAATTTCAGCGCGCCGCCGCTGATGGCCTCGCTGCTGCAGGCATCCGGCCTGAAACCGGCGCAGGCGCTCGATCTCGCCCGCCGGATCGTCGATTGGCGCACGGCGACGCAGTGGTCGATCGACGGCGGCCTGAAGCTGGACCGCTATCGCCAGGCGGGCCTGCCCTATGGGCCGCCCGGACGCCCGTTCCTGAGTGTCGATGAAATCGGCCTGGTTCCCGGCGTGACGGCGGACCTGCTGGAGCGGCTGCAGGCGTACGTTTCGGTCTATCAGTCAGGCGATCCGCAGATGGCGGCCGGCGCGGGACGGGAGGCGGTGCAAACCGCGGAAATGATCAACCACGCCCCGGTGCTGGCCGGTTTCACCAGCCAGGACCGGATCGTGCAAATCCACGCCGCGGCAACGGTGCCGGGCGGCGTGCGCTTCGTCCGCGCCGCCGTGGTGCGTTTGCGGGGTCAGCCGCAGCCGGGCGAGGCGGGGTGGCAGATACTGAGCTGGGAGTAATCGAAGGCGAGCTTTCGTCTCAGATGTTTCGGGCGTGCCTGCGCACCGCGCCCAGTCCGGCCAGTCCGACCAGAAGCAACGATACAGAGAGCGGCTCCGGCGCGTCGACGAAGGCGCCGAACGCAAAATCCGGCGCATTGGCGGCAGCAATGGTGATGGAATTGACCCCCGCGCCGTAGAACCCGACGAACTGGGTCGTTCCCTGCGGATAGCTGCCGGAAATCTGTGTCGTCGTTCCGTCGGACAGCGTCACCGTGAACGTTTCGGCGTCTGCGCCGAACAGGCCGAAATCGGGCGACAGTTCCACGCCCAGCGCGTTAAGCCCGGAGAAGCGGATCGTCTCGCTTTTGACGGCGGTATCGATGATGTCGCCGGTGTAGCCGTCGGACCACGGCCCCCAGCCCGACAGCGGCCGCAGCACCGTGTCGCCCGCGCCGTCCACGGTCAGCGTCACGCCATCGCTCAGCGGGATCGACGTCACGCTGCTGTAAAGCGCAAGGCCGGTGTTCGACGTCGTGGAATAGTCACTGACGGCCGCCGCCCAGGCTGCCAGGCTAGTGGTGATGGTCGCCGCCTGCGCCGCGGGCGCGAAGGCAGCGGCAGCCAGCACGCCGCCGGCAAGAAGGGCACGAAATCTCATTGCAAACTCCCGGTCGAGATCGCGTCCGGGCCAGCGCCAGTCGCGTTGCCTTATCAAACTACGGCGGGAGCCGCCGGTGCGTTGATATTTGGTGACAATTGTAAAATCGATATTTTATCCACCGGGAACCGATTGCGCCGCTGCCGGCGCCCCGGTCTCATCGAACAGCAGCAGCCGTCCCGCATTGCCCAGCCCGAGGAACGTGGAAAAATTATGCAGCAGCGCCGCGACGATCGCGCCCTGCGCGCCGAGTTCGCCCATCGCGGCAGCCGCCACCAGCGCGACCGTCCACCCCAGGCCGATGGCGACATTGACATGGATCGTCCGCCGGCACCGCCGGCTCAGCCGGATCGCCGTCGCCAGCCGCCGCAGATCGCTCGTCATCAGCACCAGATCGGCTGAGGCCAGCGCGACATCGGTGCCCTGCGCGCCCATCGCCACGCCGATGGCGCCCGCCTTCAGCGCCAGCGAGTCGTTGATCCCGTCGCCCACCACCATCGGCCGGAAGCCGGCATCGATCTCTTGCAATACCCGGCGCATCTTCTGTTCCGGCAACGCCTCGGCGGTGATGTCGGCAATGCCGATCAGGGCGCCGACGCGCGCGGCCACGGTCGCGCGGTCGCCGGTCAGCAGCACCTGCCGCCGCAGGCCGAGACCGCGCAGCTCCGCCACCGCCTCTACCGCTTCCGGCCGCGGCCGATCGGCGAACAGCATCCAGCCGAGGAAGGTGGCGCCGAGGCTGACGCCGGCGATCGGTCCATCATGCGCCGGCACATCCGGGGCGGTCAGTCCGAGGCCCGCGAACAGCTCCGGCCGGCCGAACGCCGCCGCCTCGCCATCCACCCGTCCGGTCACGCCGAAACCGCCGGTTTCGTGCGCGTCCTGCACCACCGGCCGGGCGTCCGCCGGCCAACCCCGCGCGGCGGCGCGGCTGACGGGATGGCTGCTGGTCGCGCCCAGCGCGGCGGCAACCCGCGCGACCGCCGGCTCGTCCTCGGGCCTCGCCGGCACAATGCCGACCAGGGACAGCTCGCCCACGGTCAGCGTGCCGGTCTTGTCGAAGACGACGGAACTGGCTTCCGCGAGGTTTTCCAGGAACGCGGCGCCCTTGATCAGGATCCCGTGCCGCGCCGCCACCGCGATGGCGGCGATCGAGGTCGCCGGGGCGGCCAGCACCAGCGCGCACGGGCAGGACGCCACCAGCACCGCCAGCGTCGCCGTCGAATCGCCGGTGGCGAACCAGGTGCCGGCGGACAGCATCAGCACCAGCACCATGTATTGCCCGGCGTAGCGTTCCAGCAGGCGGGTCACCGGCGGCTTGGCACGCTCCGCGGTGCGCATCAGCGCGATGATCTTGCCCAGGGTGGTCGCCGCGCCGACTTGCGTGACCGCCACCTCCAGCCGGCCGTTGGTGTCGATCGAGCCGGCCAGCACCGCGCCGCCTTCCTCGACATCCACCGGCACCGACTCGCCGGTCAGCGACGCCATATCCAGGCTGGCCGAACCGCGCCGGATCACGCCGTCGGCCGGCACCCGGTCGCCGGCCCGCAGCTCGATCAGGTCGCCCGGACGCAGGTCGCGCGTGGCGACGAGCTCAACCGATCCGTCGGCGCGCAGCCGCCGCGCGGAGGTCTCGGCGAGACGGCTGAGCGCGCGGATGGCTTCGCGCGAACCCAGCAGGCTGCGCTCCTCCAGCACATGCCCGAGGATCATCACTATCGGCAAAACCGCGGCGGTCATCAGGTCGCCGCTGGCCCAGGCGGCGACCAGCGCCAGCGCGATCAGGCGATCGGTCACGCCATGCAGGCTGGGGTGGAGCAGGCTCTGCCAGGCGGCGGCGAGGACGGGAACCGCCACCAGAATCGCCGCCGCGCCGGCCACCACGCCGGCGAGCGCGGCGTCTTCCGGGAACAGGAACTGCCAGCCCACCGCCACCAGCAGGAAGCCCGCGGCCAGCATCGCCAGGGTCAGGCGCAGGCCCAGCAGCAGGCGTTCGGCACGGGCCAGCAGCGCCCCGGTCCCGGGCGAGTCCATGACGGAGGCGCTCATGGCTGGTTTCCCGGCAGGATCACGCGGCTGCCGCCGCGCATGTCCACGGTGTTGACGGTGCCCGCCTGCTTCAGGATCCCGGCGATGCGGGTGCGGTACACCTGGTCGAGCAGGCTTGGCCGGCTGGCCGGGTCGATCCGGCGCTCCAGCGCCGCCACCGTGGCGACATGCGCGCGGGCGGCGCCGACGCGCTCATCGGCGTTCGCCCGGGCTTCCGCGAGAATGCGATCCTGTTCCTGGTCCGCCGCCTGCCGCAGCCGTGCCGCATCCGTGCGTGCGGCGGCAAGCCCCTGATCGGCCATCTGCGTGGCGTCCAGCACGGCGTCGAAGGCGAACTTGGCGGCCGGCGGCAGCAGCGCCGTGACATCAGCCCGGGTCGCCTCGACGCCGAGGCTGGCTTCCTTCGGTTGCAGTGCGCGCAGCCGCCGGTTGACCTCCTGCACCAGCGCGCCGCGCATCGCCTGCCGCTGCGCCCGGGCCGCCGCGTCGCGGTCGCGTCCGACCACCATGAAATCGTCCAGCGCCCGGCTGGCGGCGACGGTGACGGCGCTGGCGAGGAACAGCCGCCGCAGCGCCGGTTCGACATGCGACGCCGCGAGGTGGAAGGCGCGGGCATCGGTGATGCGCCAGGTCAGCGACGCGTCGAGCAGCACGACGCCGCCGTCCCCGGTCAGGAAGATGCCGGCGCCGTCGGGCGGCAATTCTCCGCTGGCGCGCGAGGCCGGGTCGACGATGGACGGCCCGGCCGGGGTGTTGGCGGCGATCCGCAGATCGAGCTGCCGCTCGGGGCCGGGCAGGATGTCCACCTGCTCGAACGGAAGCGGCCAGGCGATCACCAGGCCGGCCGTCCGGACCCGGATGACCTCCCCGAAACGCAGCACCACAGCCTGCGAATGGGGCGGCACCTGGCGGATGTTCGACGCCGCCCAGCCGAGGGCGAGCAGGACGACCGCCGCCTGGAGCGCACCGAAGCCGATGCGCAGCGACTGCGCGACCGGGCCGTCGGGGTCTTTGTCGGGGTGGTTTTCCCCGGTCATGGGGCGGTTTCCCCCGTCATGGCCCGGCTCGTCCCAAGATCGTCATGGCCCGGCTTGTCCGGGCCACCTATCGCGGCACGTGCTGGCATAGGTGGCCCGGATGAGCCGGGCCATGACGCGGAGGGGCGCCGGGGCATGACGGGTGGGAGCGGGCTGCGGCCGCGGGTCATTTCTTCACCGCCGCAACAGCCAGCCCGCCTGCATCCGCCGGCGTCTCCTCGACCAGCGCGCTGAACGGCGCGGCGTCGGTGCGCAGAACCAGCCGCGTGTTCGCCCCGACCACGGTGGCCAACGTGTCCAGCGACCGCAGCAACAGATACAGCCCGGGGTCCGCCTGGTACGCCTCCGCGTGGATCTTCGCCGCCTCCTGGCGGGAGGCGGCTTCAATCTCCGCCGCCTCGGTCCGCGCCCGGGAAATGATGATCCGGTTGTCGCGCGCGGCGTCGGAACGGATCTGCGCGGCGGCGCGCAGCCCTTCGGCGGTGCGTTCGGCCGCCACCACCTCGCGCTCCGATCGCATGCGCCCGACCGTCGCCGCCAGGGTCGTCTCCGGCAGGCTGAGCCGTTCGAGGCCGACCTCGCGGACGGCGATGCCGTAGGTGTCCAGCACGGAGGATGCGATCTGCGCCTGCAGGCGATCCTCGAAGGCGCCGGTGCGGATGCGCTCGCCATCGGTGTTGACCAAATCGGCCAGGTCGAAACCGCTCGCCGTGACCTGCAGGGCGGAACCGGCGAAGCTGCGCAACTGGCGCGCCGCCTCGTCCGGATCGTTGCTCACCGCGCGGAGGAATTGCCGGATGCGGTCGGGCTCCGCCGGCACCTGCCAGGCGACGTAGGCCTGCACCAGGATGCGCAGCCCGTCCCGCGTGCCGACGTCCTGCACGCCGGTCGAGGTCGTGCGCAGCCGCAGATCGACCGGAATCGTGCCCTGCACCGGGGCGGGCAGCTTCCAGGCAAGCCCCGGCGCCGTCAGAACGCGAAGCGGGTTGCCGAACTGGGTCACCACCACCGCCTGGCCCGCGTTGACCGCCACCGCCGAGGCCGCCAGTCCCGCACCGGCGAGCAGCGCCAGCGCGAGCATGACCCGCAAGGCAACACGCAACCGGCCGGCCGGAACCGGCGGATGGTCGTGCCCATGATCGTGCCCATGGTCTTGGTCATCGTGGTCATGCGAATGCGCGTGCAGCATAGGTGTCACTCCAGACCGGGGGCGGCGGACGGGGCGCCCGGGGCCGAGGGTTGCGGCCGCAGATCGAGCATCGGCGCCTCGTTCGGCGGGATGCGGTGGTCGATGATCGTCAGCGGAACCTTGGCGAGGCCGTCGGCGACCGAGGCGAGGCGGCGCTCCAGCAGGAACGCCTGGCCGCCCGTCACCGAAGCGGCTTCATCGGCCCTGAAACGCGTCAAATCGGCCGCGGCGCCGCCGGTGGTTTCGGCGGCGGCGGCGGTCGCCTTCGCCTGCATGTCGGTGGCGTTTTGATGCGCTGTCGCCGCGGAGGCCAGCGCGTGGCCCCGTTCGGCCGAGATGCTTGTGTTCGCCAGGATCTCGGCCGCCTGGACGTTGTGATAGGCCTCCGCGGCGCCAGCGGGGGGGTGGATGGCTTCAACGACGACCGCGGCGAGTTCGAAGCCGCAGCCGATACGGTCGAGATCCTGCTGCACCGCTTCCCGCAGATGCCCGGCCATGGCCTCGCGGTTCTCGCCCAGCACCGCGTCGAGCGTCCGGGCGGCGAAGAAGCGGGCGATGACCCGACCCGCCGCGGCGCGCAGCAGGGCAGGGGGATCGACCACGCCGGCGGCCGCGAGCAGGGCATCGCGGTCGCTCAGCCCGGTGCGGTAGCGCAGCCTGATGTCGGCGCTGACCACCTGGAAGCTCTGCCGCCCGGCGCTTGCGCTCGCAATCAGAAACACCAGTTCCGCCGGATGCGCCTGCTCCCACAGCCGATCGGCTTCGGCGGGCGGGAGGGCTTCGGCGGAGACGCTGGCGGGCGGGGCGGTGTCGGACCCGCTGAGCGTCATCTCGTGGATCGTGCCGAATTCGACGCGCCGGACCTGGCCCATCGGCCAGGGCAGGATCAGGTGCAGGCCGGGTTGCAGCACCGCCACCGGCTTGCCGAAGCGCAGATGAACCGCGCGCTGGTTCAGGTTGACGAGCACCGCGCCGCTCAGGCCCCAGCACAGCAGGAGCAGCAGCAGAACCACCGGCGGCGTGGCGTCGCGCACATAGGCCAGCGCCCAACTGCGGGAGAAATCGATGCCGAGATGCTGGCGGACGGGCGCGGCCAGGCTGCGGGTGCGGACGCCCTCGGCGATGATGCGCGCCAGCGTCGATTCGACCGCGGCGCGGGCGGCGGCGGGCGGCGGCGGCGGCAGGAAGCAGCGGCCGAGCGCGCGCAGCAGCAGTTCCGCCGCCACCGCGGTCAGCACCACAGCGAGCGCCGCGCCGGCCGCGGCCGTGTAGGGGACCCGCAGGGCGGCGGCGATCTGCAGCAGGCCCGCGGCGGCCCAGGTCAGCACCGGCAGCAAGGCCAGTGCGCGCAACGCGGGCGCCTCGGGCAGGACGGCGGGCGGCGTCGCGGCCAGCACCCGCTCGGCGATGAGCAGAGGAAAGGCCAGGACGATCGCGGCGCAGCCGAGCGCCAGCCCGCTCCCCTGCGGCACCGGCGGCAGGCTGGCGGCAGCGGGCAGCAGCCAGGCAGAAGCGGCGGCGGCCGGCGCGAGCGCGCCCGCCAGGATCGCCTGCGGCCAGCGTGCCGCGCGGCCGATGGCGCCGGGGTCGCCGCGCGGCGCGGCCGGCAGCCGCCGGAGCCAGCCTGTTGCCCGCGGCAGCGGAGCCGAGGCAGCGAGAAGCCGCGCGCGCGCCATGATCCACGTGCCGCCGAACCCCGTCAGCGCCAGCAGCAGGGATGCCAGCGCGAGGGGGATCAGCCCGGCGGGCTGCGCCGCCGCGGCGAGCGGGATGTTCGGCGAACGCCATGCGAGCAGGATCGCAACAAGGCCGGCGGTTCCCGCCAGTGTCAGCCGGCGCGTCAGGCGGACAGCCTGATCCGCCGGCATTTGAGTTTGCATGCCGGTGTCGCCGGCCCGGGCAGGCGGCAAGGCGGAGTCGGACGCGGTTATCGGCGACAAGACGGTTCCAATATACCAATGGCCCGGCCCGAATGATTCGGGCCGGGCCTCACTGCAAGCGGTTGCTCGGGGTGGCGGTCAGTCCCAGCAGGTCAGGTCGCGCGGATTGAGCTTGATCACGCAGCGGCCGGCTTTGGTGGAGTAGATGTTGTAGACATTGGCGATGTAGCCGGTCGCCGTCGCATCCAGCACCGCGAAGCCGAACTCCGCCTGCGAATAGGCAGCCAGCGCGTTCGTGGTGGTCGTTGTGGAGGTCGTGCTGTTGTTGTGAACCGTGAAAGCCTGGTTCTGGTAGGCGTATGTCAGGGTATGGCCGTCCGGGTTGGCGGTCGGATCGAGGTTGTCGCCGCCGGTGCCGACGATCAACTGCGGCGCGTAGTGGCTGTAGTCGCTGAAGTTGACGTATTCGAACTGGTGGATGTGACCCGACAGGAACAGCGCGATCTTGTAAGGCACGCCGCCGGTGAAGGCGCTGTTGGCGGTGGCGTTGCCGCTGAACGTGTACTGCTCGGTGAAGTCGCCGCCATTCGTCGGCGCGCCGCTCACCAGCCCGTATGACGGCTTGTGCGTCACGTAAAAGTAGTAGTCGTTGGATGGCAGAGCGCTCAGCAGCGAGGTGAGGTCGTAGTCGTAGTTTTTCGCCATGTTGACATCGACGGTGCTGTCGTTGGCGAAGCTGGAGTCATGCACCAGAAAGTTGATGCTGCCGCCCGGCACGACATAGGTCGGCGTGAAGTCGCCCGTGTACACCGCTGCGTTCGTCACGGTGGCCTTGCCGGCGTTGTAGGCGCAGGTCACCTGATTGATGTTGAACGGGTGCGGATCGAGCAGGGCGAACCAGCCGCGCGCGCCGCGTCCGCAGCTTTCGTGGTTGCCGCGCGCCATCACCCATGGCGCCGCCGCGAGCAGCGGATTGGCCGGGTAGAACACGTCGGCGTTCCAGGAATCGAACGTGTCGCCCCAGGTCTGGTAGGCGGCATTGCTCGTGTCGTTGCAGCCGGGGGTGAACTCGCCGGTGCCGGGGACGACGCAACTGGTGTCGCGGTAGAACCAGTCGCCGACTTCGACGATCAGATCGGGCTTGAACTGCGCCTCATAGGCGGCCAGGGCCGGCAGCGGGAAACCCGGCGGCGGGCCGGCGTAGTGGCAGTTCTGCTGGCTGGCGTTCTGCATCCGGCAGCCGATGTCGCCGATGACCAGGATGCGTTGCGGATTGGCTATCGGCAGCCTGAGCGCGACGCCGCCGATGGTGGCGGTGGCGTGCCCGGCCGGCACGACGGCCTCGCACTCGGCCCAGCTTGTCGTCGCCTTCGCCGTGCCGTCCGGGAAGTTCGCGGGCGAGGTGGCCGAGGCGCTGACGAAATACTGCGGGTAGTTGGCGGTGTTGTTGCTGTTGCTGCCGTTGGGGCCGTTGGGGGCGCCGCTGCTGCCGGGGGTGCTGGTCAGTTGGCTGGCCACGAAGCGCTGCTTCATGGTGATCGGAAGCGAACCGTCCACCGTCAGCGCCGGGCAGGCGCCGCCGCTGATCACCGCGCGGGCGAGAATCGTCGGCGTCAGGCTGGTTGGCTGGTCGCCATACAGGCCGTTGGCGAGCGCGGAGGCCGAACTGCCCGGCCCGAGCTCGATCCATCGCGCGACAACGTTGTCGGCGTGCGCGGCGCCGGATTGCGCCACCAGGCCGCCGGCCAGCATGGCCGCCGACGCCAACTTGTTCAGGCTGAGCATGAATTGAACCCCGCAAAGACTTTTGGGCATTTTATCAGGCCGCGGCGGGCCATGTGTTACGATTTTTGTATAATTTGCTTTGTGTCTCGAATGCGGTCCGCCCGGGGATTCAGCATGCGGCGTTTCCTTGAGACCGTCATGGCCATGACGGGGGAGCGGTGGCCATACGCGCTAAAATAACCCGGGAGGCGGCGGCCCGTCCCATCGTGTCATGGCCGGACCTGGTCCGGCCATCCACGCCTTTGGCTCCATCAGCACCGCAAGTCGTGGATGGCCGGGACAAGGCCATGACACGGGGATACGGCCGCGCCCGCGCTGCCAGCCGTTATTTTGGCGCCCATAGGGACGGTGGCGCTAGCCGATACGTCCGCTCCGCCCGCGATGTGTCACTCCGGAGCCGCGGTCAGCATCGCCTCGCCGCCCTTTTCATCCTTCACCGTCGCCAGCAGAATCCGCCAGCCGCGGCCATCCTTCGCCGCCAGATACTCGCGATCGTGGATGTCCGGGACCTGCCTGTCGTCCCGTTCGATCGCCAGGCGGAACGCCACGCCGGCCTGGCGGAAGCCCGCCTCCAGCGCATCGACCGCGGCCTTCTGCACCGCCAGATCGGTCGCCACCGAGCAAATCCCGTCATCCGACGACACCAGCACCAGCTTCCCGTCCGCCGTGCTGCCATCGAACACCTGCCCGGGCGCGCCATGCAGGAACGCCGCGCGCGCCTGCTCCGGCACCGCCGGCACTCCCGCGCGGGCCGCCCAGTCCCGCAGCGCCGCCGGGTTGCCAGCGAACGGCATGCACCCCTGGATGAACAGGCCAATCAACTGCGGAGCGACATCCGCCCGCGTCAGCGAAGGAATCGCCGCCAGCAGCCCCGCCAGCAACCCAATCCGCCTCAGCGCCGCAACTCCATCTGGATCGGCCCCTCGCGCCGCCCGTGGGTGAACTGGTCAACCTCGGGGTTGCCGCTGTCCATCAGGTCCGCCGCCCGGCCGTGCCAGATGATGCGGCCATGATGCAGCATCGCCGCCTGATCGCCGATGCGGCGCGCGCTCGCCATGTCATGCGTGATCGCCACCGCCGTGCTGCCGAGGTGCTTGACGCAATCGACGATCAGCCCGTCGATCACCGCCCCCATGATCGGGTCCAGCCCGGTTGTCGGCTCGTCGAAAAACATGATGTCCGGCTGCGCGGCGATCGCGCGGGCCAGGGCGACGCGCTTCTGCATGCCGCCCGACAGCTCCGCCGGAGACAGGTCGCCCACGCTGGGGGCAAGCCCGACCTCGGCGAGGAAATCGTCGGCGCGGGCGCGGGCCTGCGAGCGGGACACCTTGTGCCGCGCCAGCAGCCCGAACGCCACGTTCTCCCACACCGGCAGGCTGTCGAACAGCGCGCCGGCCTGGAACAGCATGCCGATGCGCGCCCGCGCCTCTTCACGCTCCTGCCGCGGCAGCCGGGCAAGATCGAGGCCGTCGATCTCGATCAGCCCGTCATCCGGCTGCAACAGACCGAGCACGCATTTCAGCAGCACCGACTTGCCGGACCCGGAGCCGCCGATGACCACCATCGAGGTGCCCGGCATCACGTCGAGGTCCACGCCGTCCAGCACCTGCTTGCTGCCGAAGCGCTTGCACAGGCCGCGGATGCGGATTTTCGGAGTCTCATTCATCATGCCGGCTAGATGCCGTCTGGCCGGGCGTTCGGCAAGGCGAAGCTGTTGACGGGAGGGGGATGGGGCCCCGCCGGAGATGAAAACAGTGGCATGTGAACCACCGCCCGGAATGAACCAACCGCCGGACGCGGGGTTTGGCGAAAAACCGGGCCGCTTCGCACTTGCTGCGGCGCGGAAAGACGGTCAAACTCACCGCATGCCTGATATGCAAGCAGCCCCGGCTTCTGATCCCTCGGCCACCGCAGCGCTCGCGAAAGAGCTGCTGGCGCTGACCGCGCGCCTCGGCGCGCGGGCGGATGAGGACCCGTTCGGCAGTCCCGTGCTGCTGACCTCCCTGGCGATCACCCGCCAGATGGACAACGAGATCATCACCGAGGAGGATGCCGCCGCGCTGATACGCTACCTGCGCGATGCGGCCTTCGCCGATCGAGCCGTCCGCATCGCCAAATATGTCGGCGGGATTGATCCCGCCGCCAACGACGCCTCGCTGGCGAAGCTGGCGCAGGTTCTGCTGCGGCCGGACCCCAAGGACAGCCCGATCCGCTGGGCCGAGTACCAGGCGCTGACCGAGCGCACCCGCTTCGCCGCCGTGTTCACCGCGCATCCGACCTTCTCCCTGCCGCTGCCGGTCAACCAGGCGCTCGCCGAAGCCGCGTGCGGCCGTCCGGCGCCGCATTTCGAATCCCACCGCCCGCCGCCCATCACTTTGCGCAACGAGTTCGATCAGGCCGTCGCCGCCATCGTCAACGGCCGCGACGCCATCGACCGCTTCAACAGCGCGCTGATCTCCGTCGCCCGCGGCGCGTGGTCCGACCGCTGGACCGACCTCGCCCCCAGCCCCGTCATACTCTCCACCTGGGTCGGCTACGACACCGACGGGCGCAACGATATCGGCTGGTGGGACACGCTGCGGCTGCGGCTGGAGATGAAGCGGCTGCAGCTTCGCCGGCTGCACGCCCAGGTCTCGGTGCTGCCCGCCGCGGACGCGCTCGCCGCCCGGATCGCCGAGGCCGCCGATGCCGTCGACCGGCAGATCGCGCTCAGCCCCGATCGCCCGGACCCGGTCACCGTCGCCGCCTTCGCGCACGCGCTCATCGGCGAACGGGAGGTCGCGCTGACCAGCCCGCAGCCGCTGCTGCCGCTGTTCGCGGAGGCGGTGGCCAACTCCGAGGACCATGGCAAGCTGGCGCTGACCGTCGCCCGCGCCGGGCTGCTGTCGCATGGCCTCGCGCTGGCGCACACCCACACGCGGCTGAACTCGACGCAGGTGCACAACGTCGTCCGCCAGCGCCTCGGCTTCGCCGATCCGCCGGAGGACCCGTCGCGGCGGCGGGCGCTGTTCGCGGCGATCAACCAGGCGCTGGACACCGTGCAGCCGATACCGGTGGATTTCGGCGCGCTGATCGCCGAGCAGGCCTCGGCGGCGAAGCTGATGATGATCGTCGCGCAGATCATCAAGCATGTGGACGGTTCCGTGCCGGTGCGCTTCCTGATCGCGGAAACCGAGACCGGCTACACCTTGCTGGCGGCCCTGTGGCTGGCCAGGCTGTTCGGCATCGAGAAGCACATCGAGATCAGCCCGCTGTTCGAAACCGCCGAGGCGCTGGAGCAAGGCTCGGCGGTGCTTGAGGAAGCGCTGCGCAGTCCGCATTACCGCGAATACCTGAAGTCCACCGGGCGTTTGGCGCTGCAGTTCGGCTATTCCGATTCCGGCCGCTATGTCGGCCAGCTTGCCGCCAGCTACCTGATCGAGCGGCTGCGCCTGAAGATCGCCCACACGCTGGCGCATCATGGCGTCACCGATGTCGAGGTGATCCTGTTCGACACCCACGGCGAGAGCATCGGCCGCGGCGCCCACCCGGGGTCCCTGGCCGATCGGCTGAAGTATTTGTCGCCGACGGCGTCGCGGCAGGCGCTGTGGCGGGCGGGGCTGAAGGTGCGCGAGGAATCGGCGTTCCAGGGCGGCGACGGGTATCTGCTGTTCGCCACGCCGGAACTGGCGCTGGCCACGATCACCCGGATTGCCGAGCAGACCTATCACAAGGCGGCGGGGCCGATCGAAGATCCGGTGTATGCGGATCCGGATTTCGCCTCGGATTTCTTTGCCACCATACGCTCCGGGATGGAGGGGCTGGTGGAGGATGCCGGTTACGCCGCGCTGCTGGGCACCTTCGGACCTTCGTTACTTGACAGAACCGGATCGCGCCCCGCCGCGCGGCAGGCGGACGGCATGGCGGGCGCGGCCGGCATCCGCCACCCGCGGGAGCTGCGGGCGATTCCCAACAATGCGATCCTGCAGCAGTTGGGCTATTGCGCCAACACCCTGCAGGGGCTGGGCGCGGCCGCGGCGCGGCATCCGGAGACCTTCACCGATCTGCGGATAAACAGCCGCCGGTTCAAGCGCGCGATGGATTTGGCCAGCCATGCACTGGAGCATTCCGATATCGAGGTGCTGCGGGCGGTGATCGAATCGCTCGATCCGGGGACCTGGCTGGACCGCTCGGCGCACACCAAGCGGCCCGGCCGGCGGGAGGCTCTGGTGTCGGTGGCGCGGGCGCTGGAGCGGCTGGATATCTGGGCGGATGCGCAGTCGATGTTCCGCCGCATCCTGGCGGACCATCTGGCGCTGCGGGTCACCTGGCCGGACGTGCCGCGCATGGCGAACCGGGAAATCCTGTTGCACGCGCTGCGGCTTTCGCTGATCCACCGGATCTGGCTACTGGCGACGGAGATCCCGGATTTCTCGCCGCGGTATGGCGTGACCCGGGCGGTGATGGAGGCGTCGATCCTGCGGCTGGATATCGAGGCGTCGCTGAAATTGCTGGCCGAGATCTTCCCGCTGGCGGCGGACCCGGCAGCGGATGCCGATTACGGCGAGCCGGCGCCGCCTCGGGGCACGGGATCCTACGCGAAGGAGCACGAGGAGATCTTCGCGCCGATGCGGCGGGTCTTCGCGATGGTGCGGGAGATCGCGACGGCGATCACGCATGAGGTCGGGGCGTTCGGGTAGAATGGACTGAAAACGTGTTGTGCCTCGGAGCCTTTGGGAGTTAATCGTTTTTTGCAACCATGGATATTGGTGCCGTGAAATTCGACGTAGTGTCAACGCCGCTGACAGCACAACGACGTGTTGCCAGCCGCCAATGCCGCTCCGGGTCTGATCATACGGGCCGGTTCTCCGGCGATGCTGGCGGGTATGCCTCTGCTCCGCCGAAACATTGAGCGCCAGCGGCAGTGATATCACCGACGCCCACCAGGAAGAGTGCGGAATCAGCCTTTCATCGTAAAAGCTTTTCAGCTTGTAATTGATTTGGACCGAGCATAAACGCTGGTGCCGAATCTTTATTCGGGTCGACATGCCATCAAAGCGCCGGCTGGCCAAAACAGAAGGCAAGCTCCCCCCGCCACCAGCCGCGCCCGCGGCTATTCCTGAAATCGTGCCCGAAGTCCCGCCGCAAGCTCCGCAGCCATCCGAGAAACCGCGGCTGATTGTGGGAGTCGGCGCCTCCGCGGGCGGAATTAGCGCTTTCAAATCATTTTTTGCCAAGATGCCACCCGACACCGGAATGGCCTTCGTCCTGGTGCAGCACCTCGACCCGGACCACGAGAGCGCCCTGGTGCCGATCATCACCGGCTACACGACGATGCCGGTGCATCTCGCGGAGGACGGGGCCGCCGTCGAGTCTGGTAACGTTTACGTTATTCCGCCCAACGTCACGCTGACCATCAAGGACCGCCATCTTCACATCAAGCGCCCGGCCACCACCGTCGCCCGGCGCGTGTCGGTCAACACCTTCCTCACCTCCCTCGCCGAAGACCAGGGGGAGAACGCCGTCGGAATCATCCTCTCCGGCTTCGGCACCGACGGCGCCACCGGCATCGCCGCGATCAAGGCGAATGGCGGCCTGACCCTGAGCCAGGCCGAATTCGATCACCACGCCCAGAGCGGCATGCCGCAAAGCGCCGCCTCCGCCGGCTTCGTCGATCATGTCCTTCGGGTCGAGGACATGCCGGCCGCCCTGATCAACTACGAGAACCACCGCACCATTTTCGACAACAGCCGCGGCCCGGACGGCATCCGCGACGATCTGCCGGCAAACCTGCCGGCGATTTGCACCGTGCTGAACGCCAGGCTCGGGCGAGACTTCGGACAATACAAGGATGGCACTCTGCTGCGCCGGATCCAGCGCCGGATGCACGTCCTGCAAACCAACAACGTCCCGGACTACCTCGATCGGCTGCGCTCCTCCCCGCACGAAGCCGATCTGCTGTTCCGCGAGCTGCTGATCGGGGTGACCCGGTTCTTCCGCGATACGGAGGTGTTCGAGACGCTGGAAACCACGGTCATTCCGGAACTGCTGGCGGAGCACGGGTCGGGCGAGCCGATACGGGTCTGGGTGCCCGGATGCGCCACCGGAGAAGAAGCCTATTCCATCGCGATCCTGTTCAAAGAGCAGCGGGACAAGCTCAGCGACGCGGGTCCGATCCAGATCTTCGCCACCGACATCGATGCGCACGCCATCGACGCCGCGCGGGTCGGCGTGTATTCCGAAACCATCGCCTCAGACATGCCGGAAGCCCGCCTGCAGCAGAACTTCGTCAAGGAGGAAGGCGGCTACCGGATTTCCAAGTTCATCCGCGAGATGTGCCTGTTCTCGGTGCACGACCTGGTGAAGGACCCGCCGTTTTCCAAGCTGGATTTGATTTCCTGCCGCAACCTGCTGATCTATTTTCAGCCGCAACTGCAGCACCGCGTGCTGACGACGTTCCATTACGCGCTGCTGCCGAACCGCTATCTGCTTTTGGGGCCGTCCGAAGGCGTCTCCGTTCAGCCGCGGCTGTTTGCGCCGCTGAACAAGAAGCAGCGGCTGTTCACCCGGCAGAGCGTGGCGGCGCGGCTGCCGGTCTATCCGCTGGCCCATCTGCCGCTGGCGGCCCCGCTCGGCAAGCGCCTTGTTATCCAGGGCCACGACGCGATCGAGCGGCGGGCGGTGCAGGCGGTCAACCGCTATCTGCCCGCCTACCTGGTGGTTGACCGCCATTACGACGTGCTGCGCTTCGCCGGCCAGACCGCGAAATACATCGAGCCCGCGACCGGCGCCGCCAGTCTGAACCTGTTCAACCTGCTGCATCCGGATCTGCGGTCCGTGGTGCGCAGCGCCATCGGCCAGGCCGCGGAAACCGGGGAGCGCGTGCTGCACGGCAGCGTCCTGGTCGCCGCCGGGGACCGGAACGAAGCCGTCAACCTGATCGTCGAGCCGCTGACCGAGACCGACGGCGACACCCTGTTCGTCATCGCGTTTCAGGAGGTCGTGCCGCCCGACCCCGGTTCGGTGGTGGCGATTGTCAGGGAGGCGGACGAAAGGAATGGCAGTGCGACGCGCAGCCTGAAGCGCGACCTCGCGGCGACGCGCGAGCGGCTGCGCAACGTGACCGAGGAGCTGCAATCCTCCAATGAGGAGCTTCAGTCGTCGAACGAAGAATATCTCTCGGTCAACGAAGAGTTGCAGTCCACCAACGAGGAGCTGGAGACTTCCAAGGAGGAATTGCAGTCCCTGAACGAGGAACTGCAGACGATCAACGCGGAGCTGAACCACCGCAACGAGGGGCTGGTGCGGGCGCACAGCGACCTCGCCAACCTGTTTGACAGCACCTCGATCGCCACGCTGTTTCTGGACCACGACCTGCGGATTCGCCGCTTTACCCCGCGGCTGCTGGAAATCTTCAAGGTGCGGGAGGGCGACGAAGGGCGGCCGATCACCGATATCGTCACGCGTTTGACACGGGATTGGCTGGGCGAGGACGTCCGCAAGGTGCTGACCAATCTGGTGTTCATCGAGCGCGAGGTCTCGCTGGCGGATGGCGGGCTCAGCTACCTGATGCAGGTGCGGCCGTATCGCGACATGAACAACCTGATCGATGGCGTGGTCATCACCTTCGTCGATATTTCCGAGCACAAGCGGCATGAGGAGGCGCGCGCCCGCCTCGCCGCGATCGTGGAATGGTCGCATGACGCCATCATCAGCCACGATATGGACGGGATCATCACAAGCTGGAATGCCGGCGCCGCAAAGCTGTTCGGCTACGCCGCCGCCGAAGCCATCGGCCAGCCGATCGGCGATGTGCTGAAGGGACCGCAGCCGCGCAACTGGGCCTCGCTGATCAAGAGTCTGGATGAAAGCGAACCCGCCGCCGATTTCGACAGTGTCAAGACCACCAGGAACGGCGGCACGGTCGAAGTGTCGATCACCGTTTCGCCGCTGCGGGACAGCGATGGGAAGGTGGTTGGCGGGTCCGTGGTGGCGCGCGATATCAGCGAGCGCCGGGCGGCCGAGCAGAAGGCGGCGCTGCTGCTGAGCGAGCTGGATCACCGGGTCAAGAACATCCTGGCGATCGTCTCGGCCATCGTGACGCAGACGCTGCGGACCAGCGAGTCTCCCGAAGCCTTCGCCGAGGAAATCCAGGGCCGCATCGGCGCGATCGCCAAGGCGCACGGCCTGCTGACGCAATCCGGCCATGGCGAGCTTCTGCTGCAGGCGCTGATCCTGACCGAGCTGGCGCCGTACGAACGCGGCGCCGGCAACATCGAAGTCGGCGGCAGCGCTGTGTCGCTGACTCCGAAAGCCGGGCTGGCCCTGGCAATGGCGATCCACGAACTCGCCAGCAACGCCGCCAAATACGGGTCGCTGTCCAACGGCTCCGGCAGCCTCTCTGTCACCTGGGCCGTCGAGCAGCGCCCCCACGGGCCGGTTCTGGCCTTGAACTGGAGCGAGACGGGCGGGCCGGTTGTTCGGCCGCCGACGCGCCGGGGGTTTGGCTCGACGTTGATCGAGCGCGGGCTGGCGCATGAACTCGATGCCGAGGTGACGCAGGCGTTCCTGCCCGAGGGGCTGCGCTGCACGATCGCCATTCCCATGACCACCGAAATCGATCTGGTGCACATCGAAGGCCAAAAGTGATGGTGGTCGCTACGGTTATCGACGGTCTCGCCGGGCGCCGGGTCCTGGTCGTCGAGGACGAGATGATGATCGCCATCGTGCTGGAGGAGTCCTTGCGGTCTCTTGGCTGCGCCGTCGTCGGACCAGCGAGCAAGCTGGACCACGCAATGCGGCTGGCAAGCACGGAATCGCTCGACGCGGCGGTGCTCGATGTCAACATCCGGGGCGGCCAGGTGTTCCCGGTGGCGGAAATCCTGATCGCGCGGGGTATTCCTTTCGTGCTGGCGAGCGGCTACAGCGACTGGGTCCTGCCGGAGGACATGCAGGGCAAGCCACGCCTGACGAAGCCGTTCACGCTGCGCGAGCTGGAGCACGAGGTCCGCCAGCTTTGCCGCCGCCGGACCGAGGCGGTCCCCGCAGGTTGACATGCGTCAATGCGGGCGCCTCACTGAATTGCGAGGGTTTCCGCAATGTCTCACCACCCATCAGTGATCGGCCTCGACGGCCTGGCGGCGCTCATCGGATCCCTGAGCGGCGGCGGTTTCCGCGTCCTCGGCCCGACCGTGCGCGACGATGCGATCGTCTATGATGACATCGCCGGGGTGGAGGATCTGCCCGGAGGCTGGACCGATGAGCAGGACGGCGGCCGCTATCGCCTGAAGCGGCGGGACGACAACGCGCTGTTCGGCTATGCCGTCGGGCCGCATGCCTGGAAGCGCTTCCTGCATCCGCCGTTGCTGCGGCTGTGGCGCGCCGAGCCGGACGGCGCCGGGCTGAAGCTGAGCGCGGAACCCGAGCCGGAGGAGCGGTTTGCCTTCCTCGGGGTGCGGTCCTGCGAACTTCATGCGATTGCCATACAGGACAAGGTCTTCCTGCAAGGGCCCTATGTCGATCCGCATTACAAGGCGCGGCGGGAGGGCGTCTTCCTGGTCGCGGTGAACTGCGGCACGGCCGGCGGCACCTGCTTCTGCACGTCGATGAACACCGGCCCCGGCGTGGAGGCGGGCTTCGACCTGGCGCTGACGGAATTTCCCGGCGACCCGCACGAATTCCTCCTGCAACCCGGCAACGACGTCGCCGCCCTGATGGTTGGCAGCCTGCCGCACCGTCCGGCCACGACGGCGGATATCGAGCGCGCCTGGGCCGTGACGGAACGCACCGCCGCAAGCATGGGGCGGCACATGCCGGCGGACGGCGTGCGCGATCTGCTGTTGGCGAACCTGGAGCACAAGCGCTGGGACGATGTCGCGGCGCGCTGCCTGTCCTGCGGCAACTGCACCCAGGTCTGCCCGACCTGCTTCTGCACCGCCGTGTCCGACGTCAACGACCTGTCCGGCGCGACCGAGCGGACGCGGCGCTGGGATTCGTGCTTCTCGGTCGATTTTTCCTACATCCATGGCGGCAGCGTGCGGCCGTCGCCACGCTCGCGCTACCGCCAGTGGATGACGCATAAGCTGGCGAGCTGGAAAGATCAGTTCGGCACCTCGGGCTGCGTCGGCTGCGGCCGTTGCATCACCTGGTGCCCGGTGGGGATCGACATTACCGAAGAAGTCCGCGCCATACGGGGCGGCGCGCCGGGAGGGGGACATGGAGGGGCTTGAACGCTTCCTAGGCGAGCACCCCCTGTTCGCCGGCCTGCCGCGGCCGTTCCTCGCCCTGGCTGCCGGCTGCGCCAGGAACGCGGCGTTCCAGACCGACGACTATATTTTCCACAGCGACGACCCGGCCGACTGGATCCACCTGATCCGGCACGGCCGCGCGGCGCTGGAGATTGCCGTGCCGGGCCGCGGGGCGGTGGTGTTCAAGACCATCGGGGAAGGGGATGTCGTCGGGCTGACCTGGCTGCTGCCGCCCTATCGCTGGGGCTATGACGCGCGCGCCGCCGAACCGACCCGCACCCTGGCGCTGGATGCGCGCTGCCTGCGGGACAAATGCGAGGCGGATCATGATCTCGGGTATGAGGTGCTGAAGCGCTTCCTCGGGGTGCTGGTGCAGCGGCTGCATGCGGCGCGGTTGCAGATGTTGGACGTCTATGGCCGCCGCCGCTGAACCGCGGATCAGGGCGGCCGGCGATCCGATGCTGCCGCGGATCGTCCGGGTGCGGAAGCGTGTGCGCGAGCTGCCCGGCACGGTCAGTTTGACGTTCGAAGCGGCGGATGGCGGGACGCTGCCGCCGTTCCAGCCCGGCCAGTTCACCATGCTGTCCGTCTTTGGTGCCGGCGAAATCCCGGTCAGCATCAGCGGCGATTCCGCCGATGAGAGCTTTTTGGTGCAGACTGTGCGCGCCGTCGGGGCGGTCAGCGAGGCGGTGGCGGCGCTTCGGCCCGGCGACTGCCCGGGGCTGCGCGGGCCGTTCGGCTCCGCCTGGCCGATGGAGGATCTGGACGGCCGCGACGTGGTCATGGTGGCCGGGG
The DNA here is from genome assembly GCA_903851415.1 of uncultured Rhodopila sp. Taxonomy (GTDB): domain Bacteria; phylum Pseudomonadota; class Alphaproteobacteria; order Acetobacterales; family Acetobacteraceae; genus Rhodopila. Next base: position 20,208 of record CAINOE010000029.1, read on the forward strand.
GCCTTGGTCTGGCGGCGCTGCGGTCCGCCGTCTACCATGTGCTGGCGAACCGGGCGCGCTTCGGCACTGTCGTGCTGCTGTACGGCACGCGCAGTCCGGAGGACATCCTGTTCCGCGGCCAGTTGCAGACCTGGCGGAAGCGGCTGGACGTGCAGCTTGAGGTGACGGTGGATCACGCCGAACGGGCGTGGCGCGGTCATGTCGGCGTGGTGACGCTGCTGCTGCCGCGCCTGGCGGTCGATGCGGCGCGGACCACCGCTCTGGTCTGCGGGCCGGAGGTGATGATGCGGTTCGTGGCGGCCGGTTTGGGGGATATCGGCGTGGCGGAATCCAGCATATGGGTGTCGCTGGAGCGGACCATGCAGTGCGGCATCGGGCTGTGCGGGCATTGCCAGTTCGGCGGGATGTTCGTCTGCAAGGATGGTCCGGTGCTGCGCTATGATCGCGTCCGTCCGCTGCTGGGCGTGAAGGAGCTGTGATGCGGCAGCCATCGGCTGGTTGGTAGAAAAACAGAAGGGAGGCAAGCGTGGTCCATATCGTCGGGTTGGAAGACACATTGGCGCACCACCCGTTCGCCGAGGGCATGGACGAGGCGGCGTTGCGCACCATTGTCGGCTGCTGCAGCAACGCGGTCTATCATCCGGGCGACTATATTTTCCGCGAAGGCGATCACGCTGATAATTTTTATCTGATCCGCCACGGCCTGGTGGCGCTGGAGATCCATGTGCCGCAGGGTCCGCCGATCGTGGTGGAGACGCTGGAGACCGGCGATATTTTCGGCTGGAGCTGGCTGCTGCCGCCGTATCGCTGGACCAACGACGCCCGCGCCAGCGAGCAGGTGCGGCTGCTGAAGCTCGACGGCGCCTGCCTGCGCGGCAAGATGGAGAGCGACCGCTCGCTCGGCTACGAGATTTATAAACGTTTCGTGCCGATCATGGCGCGCCGGCTGGCCAGCACGCGGCTGCGGATTGTGGAGCTGGCGACGGAGCCGGCGGTGCATCCGCGGCAGAAGGGCTGATCGCGTGGACGCAGTTGCTCCGGCCGATACGGTCGCCGACGATCCGATGGTGCCGGTGCCGTTCCGGATCGCCAAGGTGATCCGGGAGATTCCCGGCGTCTACACCTGGCACCTGAAGCCGCTGGACGGCCGGCCATTTCATTACCGGCCCGGCCAGTTCAACATGGTGTATCAGTTCGGCGTGGGGGAAATCCCTGTCTCGATCAGCGGCGATTGCCGGCAGCCCGATACGCTGGTGCACACGATCCGCGCCGTCGGGCCGGTGACCAATGCGATGCAGCAACTGCGTGCCGGCGCCGTCGTCGGCATCCGCGGGCCGTTCGGGCGGCCATGGCCGATCGACGAGGTGGTCGGGTCGGATTTGATTTTTGTAACGAGTACAATAGGGTTGGCGCCGCTGCGCGGGCTGATCTACGAGGTGCTGCACCGCCGGCAGGATTTCGGCAAAGTCGTTGTCTGCTACGGCACGCGCGGTGTCGATGATATCATGTACGAAGATGACCTGCACCGCTGGCGGGCGCGGTTCGATATGCATGTGCACCTGACGGTTCATTCCGCGCCCAGCGGATACCGCGGCCGCGTCGGCGGCGTTGTCGCGGCGATCCGCGCGGCGCAGATCGACTGGCAATCGACTCAGGCGTTCGTTTGCCGCTCGGAGGCGCTGACGCGGCAGGCGGTGGATACTCTGGCAGGGCTGGGGGTCACGACGGATCGCGTCTGGGTCACGCTGGAACGCAACATGCAATGCGCCATCGGCTTGTGCGGTCATTGCCAGATCGGGCCGACCTTCGTCTGCAAGGATGGCCCGGTCTACCGGTTCGACCAGATCGAGCCGTTGTATTCCGTGCGCGAATTCTAGGAGGACCGGCATGGCCAAAGCACCACGCAAGCCGAAGCTGGCGGTCTGGAAGTTCGCCTCCTGCGACGGCTGCCAGTTGTCGCTGCTGGATTGCGAGGATGAACTGCTGGCGGTGGCCGGCGCGGTGGAGATCGCGTATTTCCCGGAGGCGACGCGGGCGGTGCTGAAGGGTCCTTACGACGTTTCTTTGGTCGAAGGGTCGGTTACCACGCAGCACGATGCGGAACGGTTGCTGGAGGTGCGGCGGCAGTCGCGGCGGCTGATCACCATAGGTGCCTGCGCCACCGCGGGCGGCATTCAGGCGCTGCGCAACTTCAAGGACGTGGCCGAGTTCACCTCGGCGGTTTACGCGCATCCGGAATTCATCGAGACGCTGGCGACATCGACGCCCATCGGCGCGCATGTCGAGGTGGATTATGAACTGCGCGGCTGCCCGATCGACAAGCACCAGTTGCTGGAGGTTCTGACCGCCTATTTGAACGGGCGCCGGCCGAACATCCCGGCGCATAGCGTGTGCGTCGAGTGCAAGGCGCGCGGCACGGTCTGCGTGCTGGTGCGCGGCGCGGCGGCGTGCCTCGGGCCGGTGACCCATGCCGGCTGCGGGGCGATCTGCCCGGCCTATAATCGCGGCTGCTATGGCTGCTTCGGGCCGAAGGAGACGCCGAATCCGGTGTCGCTGGCGCCGCGGCTGGTTGACGCCGGAATGGATGAACGCGCGCTTGGGCGGGTGTATCGCACGTTCACCCCGGTGGCCGATGCGTTCAGGAAAGAAAGCGAGCGTCATGGCGCGTAGAACGATCAACGTCGATGTGCTCGCCCGGGTGGAGGGCGAGGGCGCGCTGCGGCTTGTCGTCGATGGCTCGGTATTGCGCGAGGCGGAGTTGCGGATCTTCGAGCCGCCGCGGTTCTTTGAGGCGTTTCTGCGCGGGCGGGCCTATACCGAAGTCCCGGATATCACCGCGCGGATCTGCGGGATCTGCCCGGTCGCGTATCAAATGAGCGCGGTGCACGCGATGGAGGATGCGCTCGGCATTGTCATTTCGCCTGCGGTGCGGGAGCTGCGGCGGCTGCTGTACTGCGGCGAATGGATCGAGAGCCACGTGCTGCACATGTATATGCTGCACGCGCCGGATTTCCTCGGCTACGACGGCGCGGTGGAGATGGCGGCCGATCATACCGAAATCGTAAAGACCGGGCTGGCGATCAAGAAGGTCGGCAATGCGATCCTGAAGCTGCTGGGCGGGCGGGAAATCCATCCGGTCAACGTGCGTGTCGGCGGATTTTACCGGGTGCCGTCGAAGCGCGAATTGCGGGCGCTGCGGGAAGACCTGAAGCGGGCGCTGGAAGCGTCGCTGGGGACGGTGAAACTGGTCGCCGGATTCGATTTTCCGGATTGCGAGCGGGACTACGATCTTGTTGCGCTCGGCGACGCCGGCGAATATCCGTTCAACGCCGGGCGCGTGCTCAGCAACAAGGGGTTGAGCATCACGCCGCGGGAATATGACGCGCATTTCGAGGAATACCACGTCAAGCGTTCCAACGCGCTGCATTCGCGGCACATCGGCAACGGCGCGTATCTGACCGGGCCGCTGTCGCGGTACAGCCTGAATTCGGCGCTGCTGTCGCCGATCGCGCAGCAGGCGGCGCACCAGGCGGGGTTGGGGCCGACATGCAACAACCCGTTCCGCAGCATCGTGATCCGGGCGGTGGAAGTGGTTTACGCGCTGGATGAGGCCCTGCGGGTGATCGATGCGTACGAACCGCCCGATCGTCCGTTCGTTCCGGCGGAGCTGCGTGCCGGCATCGGCTATGCCTGCACCGAGGCGCCGCGCGGCATGCTGTATCATCGTTACGAAATCGCGGAAGACGGCACCATCCTGGACGCCAAGATCGTGCCGCCGACATCGCAGAACCTGCCGAGCATCGAGGACGATTTGCGCGCCTTCGCCCCCAGTTGGCTGTCCGAAACGAACGACCGGCTGCGTCATTTGTGTGAACAAACGATTCGCAACCACGACCCGTGCATCTCCTGCGCGAAGCATTTCCTGAAGGTGGACGTCGTGCGTGTCTGATCCGCCGCGGCGGCTGATTGTTGGCATCGGCAATCCTGATCGCGGCGACGACGGGGTCGGGCGGCTGGTCGCGCGCCTGCTGCGCGGGCGGCTGCCGGCGGATGTGCGGATCGAGGAACGCCTCGGTGGGGCGGCGGAGCTGGTGGAGCTGCTGGGGGAGGCGGACGTGGCGGTCCTGGTGGACGCGATGATGTCGGGCACCGCGCCGGGCACGATCCAGCGGTTCGATTGTGTGGCGGGGGAGGTGGTCCCGGGGGCGGCGGGCGCGTCCTCGCACGGGCTTGGGGTGGCGGAGGCGGTCGGGCTGGCGCGGGCGTTGGGGTGCCTGCCGCCGGTGTGCGTGGTGTATGCGGTGGAGGCGGCGGATTTCGCGCCCGGGGCGGAGATGACCACGGTTGTCGCCGCCGCGGCGCAGGAGACGGCGGGGCGGATTGCCGCGGAGTTGGCGTAGGGGACGGCACGCTTGTTTCCGCGGTGTCATGGCCGGATTTAGTCCGGCCATCCAGAGAGTGTCAGATCCTTTGTGTAAGTCGGATTCCGTGGCTTCCTTAACCCGAAGGGAGTTTCATGATGAGAACGATCCGACCCGAACTGCTGGACGAACTGCTCGCCAACTGCGACAAGCCCTC
>CAINOE010000030.1 GCA_903851415.1 uncultured Rhodopila sp.
AGGCGATGATCAGCGGCCCGGGCCGCAGCGGCTGCGTCAGGTCGAAGGAGAACCATGCGACGACGCCCGAAAGCAGGGCGCCGCCGCAGACCAGCGCCGCCAGCACCCGCTCGGCGCCGGCGACCAGGAGCGGCTGCGTCAGGCTTCTGAATGTCGGCGTGCCGGCCATCACACGATGGCTCCCGTGACGCCCATGGTGGTCAGCATGGTCACGGCCGAGCCGATGATGGCGCAGCCGATGGCGACGCGGACGATCGTCAGCAGGATGCCGTCGAAGGCCGAGGCGAAGATGTATGTCGCGACGCCCGCCACGATGGCGACGACGCAGATGATCGCGGCGATTTCCCCGGTGATGCTGGTCTTGAACGTGCCGAGGAAGCCGCTGTAGGACATGCCGCCCTCGGCGGCGGCATAGGCGAGGTCCGGCACGACGGCGGCGGCAGATGCCGCCAGCGCCAGAAGTTTCGCGCGGCTGGCCATAGGTCAGGTCTCCGATTGAAGTTGGTAGGCGTGGCCGTCGTGCCCGAGCACGGACACGACCTGCGTGACGCGCCGGACGCCCTCAACGCGGGCGATGCAGATGATTAGATTGACCGTTCGGGCGATCATTCGCGTCATAGAGTTGTTGGTGACTTGCAGCACCATGTCTTCAACGCGCTCAAGCGCGTCTTCAGGATTGGCTGTGTTGGAGTGGATCGTTGCTAGTCCCCCTTCATGCCCCGTCCCCCAAGCTGTGAGGATTTCGAGCATTTCCTTGCCTCGCCTGGCCTCCCCGATGATGATACGGTCGGGGAAGGAGCGCATGGCGATCTTGACAAGAGCGGCGATATCCATGTTCGGCGATGTCCGCATGAAGGTCTGGTCCATCGCCTCGCATTTCAGTTCGACGGTTTCCTCAACGCCGAAAATGCGGTGATGCGGATGGACGTGGACGATCTTTTGCAGCAATGAGTTAACCAGCGTGGTCTTGCCGGCGCCGGTTCCGCCGACGGCCAGGATATTACGGCGGCGTGCAATGGCATCTACGATGACGGCCATCTGCCGCACCGTCATCTGTCCTTTGTCGACGTAGGACTGCAACGGGAAGACCGCCGACGCGTGTTTGCGAATGGCGAAGCACGGCTGGCAGATCGGCGGCCCGTTGCCCTGAAAGCGCGACCCGTCCGTGATCAGGTGGCCTTCAACGTTCGGGTTGCTTTCGGTGACCTCGGTGCCCATGCTGCTGGCGACGGCGCCGATCAGCCGCATGGCCTGTTCCGCCGACATGAAGCCGATCGCTTCGCGTTCGTGCCCGAGCCGCGACACCCACAACCGGCCGTGTGTCTCGCCGGGCAGCGGCGGGTTAAGGATGATGTCGGTCACGTCCGGCTCGGACATCAGGCCGCGCACGGTTTCGCCCATCACATCGAGCAGATTTTCGCGGACGCGGTCGAGCGCGACCTGTTGACGGCTGCTCATTACTGCGCCTTCTGATCCGCCGTGGCTTGCCGATCGGCGGCTATAATGTCGCGCGTAGCTGCTTGCTGCGCGGCGGCGGTCATGATCGCCGTCTGCTCGGCCTGGAGCAGAACCATTTTCTGCATCAAGGCGTACATGGCGGCCAGCATGTGCTGGTCAATCTTGTCCTGCCCCGTGAGTTCGGAGACGGGCGCGGCGTCTGCGGCCTTGGCCGGCTCAGCGGCGGCCGCCGGAGCGGCGGCGGGTTCGCCTGTGACCAGCACAAACGTCCGCTCCGGATGGCGGTCGAGAGATTCGGGGTCTGTCTCGGGTGCCGCCAGCGCCGGGGCGGCCAGCAGCAGAGCCAAAACGATGACAGCAAAACGAACCTGACTCATATGGTGTAGGGACAAACGCCCCCCTACACGGCACCCGTTTGCGGACTTCATTGCTGTTTCCTTCGCGGTTGAAAGTCGTCGGGTGATAGCCTCGCCAACCCTCTAAAGAGGGCGACGACGACGAGGACCGCCAGGAGAGCCATGGCGAGCCACAAGGCGGCCCACGTCGCGGCCGTCGCCAGGGCGACGAGGCCGGGGTGTTGGGAAAGCCACCAGCCGAGCGCCAGCAGCCCGGCCAGGAGGCTCGCGGAGAGTTCCATCACGGCGCGCGGCCCGCCGCCGCCGCACCAGCGGCAACACCAGAGACCGAAACATGCCTTCCCGGCCCAAGCAGCCACTGCGGGAGCCGGAAGACCAGCCAGATGCCGACGATGGCCGCCGCGATCATACAGGACCTGGTGACAGCGCCAGCGGCCCATGCGGTGTCCGCACCAGTCAGCATGCGGCACAAATGCGGCAGTCCGGTCTGCCATTGCGGGCAACCCGCCCGCAGTTCCGAGACGAAATACGACGTTTCAGCCAGCACCCACGACAGCCATGCCAGCCAAAAGGCGTTCGTGATGATAGGTACTATCTTCCGGTACAGCATCATTATTGATCCCTTCGCGGTTGAAGGTCGGGACATAGCCTCGGCGTGCTCACGACCGGCCCCGAGATGCGACTTGATTGCCGCGCGTCGCCATGCACTGCACATAGGCGATATCGTAACGGTCCTGCGTTGTTGTTTGCGCTTTGGAGGACGGCAGGAGACCGACCGCCGAACCGCCCAAGGCGCCCGCGCCGGCTCCGATGGCAGCGCCATGGCCGCCGCCGATCGCAGCGCCGAGCCCGGCACCGAGCAGCGTTCCGCCTCCGACGATGGCAAGCTGCATCCAATCCGAGTGCGTCGCTTCGCCCTCGACCTGTCCAGCCGCAAAGTGCTTGCAAAGCGTGTCGTCATCGGAAAACGCAGCAAGAGACTTGTGTGGCGCCGGCATTACCTGAACGGTCGGGCCGGTTGGCGTGCTGGCGCAGCCGGTGAGGGCGATCAGCGCCAAGCCAACGGCGACGAGCGTGGGGGCGCCCTTTCGATGCCTCCGGTCTGCATCGGCGTGCGGCATGACACCGTTGACCGCCCGGGACAGCCACTTGGCCTCTGCGTCGCCGGTAGGCCATTGCCGCACGTCGGCCGGCGCGGACGCCGATCCAGTCGTGCGTGCGATCCAAGCACATTTTTCCGG
>CAINOE010000031.1 GCA_903851415.1 uncultured Rhodopila sp.
GGAAGGCCGGGGCGCGTGCGGCTTGACCCGCATCCCGATCTGACTGACGCCGAGACGGCCGCGCGGCGCTTGGAAGCCAGCAAACGCCGCCGGGGGTATGGCTGAATGTGGCGGCGCGGCGGCGGCGGCCGGATTCATGCCGCCGGTCCGTCCCCACGACCGTCGGGACAATTCATCCACCGATCGCGGGGACAAGGCTGTGGGTCATTGCATGGTAGCGCGACGACGATCGCCTGACAGGCGGCGCTCGCAAGGCCGCCGCTGCCGACGCCACCTCATGTAACGCGGCCTACTGCTTTTTCGCTCATGCGCGGGCCTCATCCAGAGTCTTAGGGTCACCTACCGGGGAGGCTGTTTCGTGCGTTCCGGCCCACTTCGACCCCGCCGGAACCAACCCGGCCAGGCGCACGCGCCCGAGCAGCGCGGTCAGCGAGGCGGGCGCCCAGCTTGCGCCGCCACTTGGCGGCCGGTGTCCAAGCCGCACGAGCTCGACCCCCATCTCCGCGAGCGTGATCCCGGTTCGGCCAGCGACCAGACCCGCGACCGCATCACACGCCCGCTGACGCGCCGCGACACCCTTGCGCGGCTTGCGCCGCGGCGCCTTGCCGATGATAGCCGCGTCCGCCAAGCCCTCCGCGACCAGAAATTGCACGCTGCTGACCAGCCGGCCTTCGGTGAACCGCCGGCTTCCCGCCGGCAGGACAGCATTCACCGCCACGGTGACCTCCGGCCACGCGGTCTGCGGCCGCAGACGCCGGACAATCGGCATCCAGGCTTCCATCTCAGCCGTCAGGCGCGCCAGCCGGGTGGCGCGCCGCGATGCCGCGAGCTTGCCCAGCACCACCGGATCCCTGGCCCGCAGCCCGGGGTTCCCCCCTACCCTGCCCCGCGCCCGTGCCGCCCTCACGCCGACAACCGTCCGCTCACGGATTAGACTCCGTTCGAACTCCGCCACCGCCCCCAGCATTTGCAGCACCAGCACGCCGCTCGGGCCTGAGGTATCGATCGGATCGGCGAGCGACTTGAAATGCGCCCCGCGCATCCGGAGGCTCTCCACCACGTCGAGCAAATGCGACAGCGAGCGTGCCAGGCGGTCGATCCGTGCGACCATCAAGATGTCGCCGCGCTTGACCCGCGCCAGCGCAGCGGCAAGTTGCGGCCGCGACCGCTCACCGCCCGAGGCGTGCTCCTCGAAGATCTCGCCGCAGCCGGCCGCGTGCAGGGCATCGAGTTGCGGGCCAAGGTTCTGATCGTCGGTTGAGACCCGCGCATAGCCGATCAACGCCATCGTTTTCGCCTCCGCACGGCAGCCTAACCCCTTTTTTCAGATCATGGAAGTTCTCGTGAAACGAGGGTTTGAAGAGCAGATAATAACGTGAAAATCGCCGTTGGCAGCCGCTGCTTACCGGCGACTGCGGCCTTTTACCTCGGAGCCAAACCCCGCGAGCGGGCCGCTATGCACGGGCGCCCGTGCCCCGTCCGGCCGCCGCAGCACGGCAAAACGAGACTGAAAATAAAATAAGGGTCATTGAATGTTGAAGCCTGTTTAGGATATGCTGTCGTCTAATCTGCTGTATTCATGTGTTGCGTTAAGCATGTTCAGAACCCTGAGCCGAACGTTACCGGCAGCACTCGCCGCCGACATCGCATACGCATCCGCTGCCATCGCGCGCCTCGACCAGGCTCTTCTGAACCACCCGCTCCGGCATGCCTTTCTCTACCGTGCACGGCTCGACGCGGTGCGCCGGCAGGCAGCCGTTGACGGCTGCCTCATTGACCCCTGGCATCTCGCTGCGATGATCGAAGGACTGCGACTGCGCATGGATCTCGCGCTCTCGATCGCCGAGCGCGGCCGGATATTCGAAGCCGGACGACACGCCTTCAGCCTCTACCAGTGGCTGACCGCACCGGACTTCAATGCGGAGGGTGAGGTGAAGGCGGCCGAGAAGACCCTCGCCGAAGTTGGCAAGAGGCTGCCTCCGCTGCTCGCCGCCGCCCGGGCCATGCAGACCTGGCTCGATGCCGGCGGCACCCGCCCGCCCATCCGCACCGCCATTGTCAGGCTCTGGACGCGGGAGAAGGTCACGCGGCTGCCGCTGCCGCTGACCGGCGCCGCGGCGCTCAAGCCTCCGGAGCAATGGGACGAAGACCTCTGGACCCATCTATTTCTGCGCGCGCTTGGCGACGAGGCCGCGGACTGGCTTCAGTTGCTCGCCGACATGGAGCGCGCGTGGCTGCAGGCGCGGGCGCTGGTTTCCGGCAGGCGCAGCAACTCCCGCGCCGCCATGGCCGTCGATATGCTCGCAGCCGCCCCCATCGCGTCCGCTTCGACACTTGCAGCGGGCCTCGATATGGCCGTCCAGAACGTCTCATCGCTGCTGCAGGACTTCTGCCGCGCCGGGATCGCCGTTGAGGTCACGCATCGATCGAAGCGCCGGCTCTACAGCCTCGCCACCCTTGCGCCTGTCAGGGATCGGGTGGCGCCGCCGCGGCGTCCCGAACCGGGTCGTGGCCGGGGCCGTCCGCCGATTTACCGCGAAGACGAGGCACCCTTTGTGCCCGGCCCCCTGCCCCCGGTGTCCATGATCGAGCGTCGTGCGTTCGATTACAGCGACCTGGACCATTGGATGGAGCACCTTGACCAGGCCATCGTGAAAATGAAGCGAAGCCTCGATGCACTGGCTCGATAGCCGCATAATGTTACACCCGTCTCTTGCGCGGACGTAGCGACATCACCTTGGCTGCCGGGACAGGCTGCGGGGTCCATCCCGCGATGCTCCTGGCGCATTGCCGCGCCTTCCCGTTGCCGACGATGCCAGGGAACCGCCGGCGCAGCCGATCGCGGCCGCCAGTTCGCCGTTTCGTTCGACGATGGCGCGGATCTCGCTGGCGCCGGCTTCGGCGACAACAAACATGGCAGAATGATAGAGGCGACCGCCGTATTGGACAGGCCCGTGCATGCACTGGGCGTCTGGCCGACGCGAGCCGATCGGTTGGAAATATCCTCTTGAACCTTCCCTCGGGGTTGCCTAAGTTTAGCCTCGGATGAGGGCGTCGGATAAACCAGTTACCCGAGATCATCCCCCGAAAGGCTCACCTATGGGTGGGCCTTTTTCGTTACGGGCTTCTGGCTGTCTCCCTTGGGAATGACAGAGAAGAGTTCGGCGCGGGGCTTCCTTTGCGTACACTCGAAAATAGCCCGGTCATGCACCGTATTGCCGTATCCGTCCGGCCGACCGAGCGGGTTCTCCATGGCGGTCATTTTCGGATTGGCGAACACGACGGACACGGACGAAAGGGCGCTCTCGATCTGTGTCCACATATCATCAACGGTATATCCGTCCTTTGTCCGGCTCACGTAGAGGTGGCGCCCGATGAAGACGATCTCCCGGCTTTCGATCTCATGTAAACGCAGGCCGCGCCGGACAGCGTTGATGTCGTCCCACTGCCTTTCAGTGAACTCCCCGATGGCGACAAGGAGCGCCCGGCCGCCCGCCTCAATGGTTCTGAGGTTGGCCTTAACCCTGGCTTCCGCGTCGGGATAGAGGGGCACGCGCGGCTCCGGAACTCGGGACGAAGGATTCGCCGGATCGTGCCGGCATCGTTCGGTTTGGCAAAGGCGGCAGGCACGCGCAAGGCGGAACGTGAGCAGGACGGTGAACTGTCGGCGGTGATCGAGTTGAGCCGCCTGTTCTGTCCCCGGATAGCCGACAAAGACGGTCTGCAAGCACACGTGTTTTCATGTTTGCTGGCAGGCTAGCCTACAATGTCGAAACGCGACAGCCCTGCTGCCGCCAAGCAGGCAGCGCCGGCACGGGCTTGGCAGCGGGCGGGCGATGATTGAGGCTCGGACTGACTGACATCAGACGACCTTTCTGCGGCTTGCTGGTTTTCCGGGTTTCGCGCTTACTTGTTTGCCAGGTTGCAGGTCTGCCAGCAGACTGGTTATCTCCTGCCCGGCTGCACCATCAGGCTCAAACTCGGCGGCGGTACGGTCATCCATCATGCCGTGCTGGAAAGCCACGCGCTGGTGGACAACGACCGGTGAGACCTTGCCGCCCTTCTCGACTATCGCTTCACCGCCTCGGCGGTCATGCGCGAGCGGATAAGCGCGGCATTCAGGACAACCACGGCTTACTTGTTTGCTCGCTTGCAAAGGTCCAGCGTGACCAAGATGGCGGCGTGTTCGATCTCCTTGGCAACGCTGGCAGGGTTCACTCCGCTGACGTCCCGCCAGCGTTGCCGCGGCGGCTCGCCCACTCCATCGCGGCCCCTTGGGGATCGAGATCAGGAAGCAGCACCCGCTGCCCTTGGGCGCAGGCTTCAGTCGCCAAATGGACGGCCAGCCGCTTGCGTCAGCCGGTTAACCCGCCGCTCCAGAGTAAGGCCGCGACGGCTGGTCGCTCGTTGCGATGAATCCCCAATGTTGCTTCAACCGATCTTAGCCCGATATCCACAGCTCGCCTGCGAGCAGACATGTTTTCATGTTTTCCGGCAGACTAGCCTACAGCGTCAAAGCGCGGCAGCCCGTTTTTGGCAAACCAGTCGTTGATGGCTTCAACCAGGATGTCCTGCACGTTCCGGTCGTGCTGAATCGCCTGCATGTTGAGTTGCTTGATCGCCTCCGGTTCAAGCCACGCAACCGCGGCGCGCTTCCCCTGTCGCGACGGCGGCCGATAGCCTTCCACGGTCGAGCGTGGCCGGCGCTGTGTGTCGTCCGCGGCCGGCGACGTGGCGGTCTGGACTGCCGCCAAGCGAGGCGGCACCGCAACGGGCTTAGCAGCCGGCGGGCGATGATTGAGGCTCGGACGGACTGACATCAGGCGACCTTTCTGCGGCTTGCTGGTTTTCCGGGTTTCGCGCTTACTTGTTTGCCGGGTTGCAGGTCTGCCAGCAGACTGGTTATCTCATGCCCGGCCGCACCATCAGGCTCAAACTCGGCGGCGGTACGGCCATCTATCATGCAGTGCTGGAAAGCCACGCGTTGGTAGACAACGACCGGCGAGACCTTGCCGCCCTTCTCGACTATCGCTTCAACCGCCTCGGCGGTCACGCGCGAGCGGATAGGCGCGGCATTCAGGACTACCACGGCTTGCTTGTTTGCTAGCTTGCACAGGTCCAGCGTGGCCGAGATGGCGGCGATATCGAACGTCGAAGGACGGCAGGGGATGGCTATCAGGTCCGCCGCCCGTGCCGCCTGGAGCGCGGCATGGTCCGCATGCGGCGCGGTGTCGATCACAACAAGGTCGAAGCCATCGCCCTTCGCCTGTTCGATCTCCTTGGCAACGCTGGCGGGATTCGCTCCGCTGACATCCGGCGGCCGGTCGCCGCGGCGGTTCGCCCACTCCATCGCGGACCCTTGGGGATCGAGATCAAGAAGCAGCACCCGCTGCCCTTGGGCGCAGGCTTCAGTCGCCAGATGGACGGCCAGGGTACTTTTCCCGACCCCGCCTTTCTGACTGATAAGGGCGATGACTTGCATTGTGTGTCTGCCGTTCTGCCGGTTGCTGGCAATCATGTAAACACGTCTGCTGGCAGCTTGACAAGCCAGTATGCTAGCTTGGCAGCAACCAACGATACCGGGCCGGGTTTCAGCCGACGTAGCCGGCGATCACCCGCGGACCGGTGGAAACCCCTCGGCCCGCGCCAGAAGTCGATCGTTTCCCAGCCCTCCGCCGCGTTTGCGCGCCACTCGACATCGGCGGCTGCCATCATCGCGGCGAGGTGTCGGGAAGGGCAGGGGGTGTCATGACGGGATGATACCGCGAACGCGTTGCCGCGCCTGTTGAGCGCCCGATCCCGGGCGCCCGGCTGGCTCGGCATCACGGCATACGCTATGGGGTGGCGCTGCATCAGGGGCTTTGAGTCGCGGCCTCCGGGGAGGAAGGCTTCAGGAACGCCGGCAAGGTGCGGCGGCGCGGGCAGGGGTGTGCAAGGTGGAAACCGACAAGGATTTCCAGCCACTTCGCGACATCGGGGTCGATTTGTCCGGACCCGCTGCGCCATCGTTGGACGGTGGTCTTATGCTCATTGGTCCGGCGCGCGAGTTCGGCAGCGCTCCAGCCGAGGATGATCAGACAGCGTTCAAGGCGATAGGCGGACATGTGTCCGTTTTGAACACATTCGACTGATTCGCCGTCATTGAAACGGGATGGAGCGTGACGATGGCCCGATTCGGCGAGGTGTAGCAAATGCTCACGCCCTTCTTTGCCATCCGGCGCGGCGCCAACCGAAGCTATGACGCAACGTGCGGCCGGATGTTACGCAGCACCATCGGAGCGGAAAAGCCGGCGGGGTTGCGGCTCTAACGGGACGAATCAAGCGGCGGTATCGCCTTTTCCAGCGCCGCCAGAATAACCGCTTGCGATGTCACGTTGCGCCGCTGCGCGATGGCGCGGCGGCCGGCTTCAACGGCAACGCGTTCGGCCATCTCGACGGGCATGCGGACATTGATCGCCACCGTGTCCACCGGCGGGCGGCCCCGCTGAGGCTTGACGGACACCTCCGATGCGCCGGCACGAGCCGAAAGCGGTGCAGGAGGCGCGGACTTGGATGGTTTGGCCGGCATGGGCGATATTGCTCCCTCCCGTCGTGGCTCCCGCGGACCATCGCCGGGAGTGAGAGGATTACATCATCGTTTCCGGCTTTATGCAACCATAAAACTATGGCTTCTCTCTATAGCGCGGCTTCCGGCAGACCCTCCGGCCGCCGCCTTCCCGACTCCCAGCCGACCGGTTCCGGCAACGCGGCGTGGATGGTTGCCAGGGTTTCCAGCAAAGCGGCCTCCTCGTCCGTCAGCGGACGCATGCCACGGGGATAGCGCACGAACCGCCCCTGATCGCACCCCAATTGCCTGGCGATGTCGCGCAGCTCCGGCGACAACGTGCCATGCACGGCGGCCAACATTTCCAGCCAGGCGGCCAGGCTCTCATGCACCGGTCGCTTGCCGGTGCCCATCTGCCGGATGGTGCCGCTATCGCACTTCAGCCGCCGCGCCAATTCGCGCAACGTCCACTCCAGCACGTCAAGGCATTCCCGAAGTCTTGTCGGCGTCATGGCCGGCAGTTCTGCCGAGGATGCCGACCGGCTGCAATGCCCTGATGGACGACCGCCCTGAACAGCCCAAGGCCCCCGGGGCACCCTGGCCTCGCCAGTCAGGGACGAGGTTACCAGCATTTGAACAGTCCTGTTTGCACGCGCGGTACGGCATGAACGGGCGGGGATCGCGCCCCGCCCGCCCGGGTTGCTCAGGCCGCCGCCTTGAGTTGCGCCATCCGCTCGCCGAGCACCCACAGCGCCCGGTTCAACTTCACATCCTGGTCGATGCCGCGGATTTCGCGGGTGGTCACGCGGCGGGGACGGTTGTTCGCGTCTCGCCCCCAGGCTGACAGACCGCCGCGAATTACGTTTTCGTGAAGCACGTTGGTCGTGGTCCAGAGGTCGTCGCTCCGGTCGGCCGGCCGCCGGACGGTCAGCATCTGATCCGGCCGGACCGGCGTTTCCACGTTGCCGTCCGCGTCGGCGAAACGCAGGACGTGCGCCGCTTCCGCCATCGCCATCCGTTCGTCGGATTTCAGCGTAACGCCTGCCCACTCGTCAGCCGCCACCAGCGCCCGCTTGGATTCTTCAAGAACCGTATAGCTGCCCTCGATAACCTCGCTGACGACATCACCTTTGTGCGGCACCTTGACCGTGGCGAGTTCGCGATCCTCGACGATCATGCCGTTGAGGCAGACCAGCCGGAGCATTCCGGCCATGATCTGATAGGCGCTGGTGCCGTCGTGGCTGTTGACCAGCACGACTTCCGGGAAGGTCTCGCCGATCCGCCGCAGCGCCGGCCCCTGTCCCTGGAAGCGGAAGCGAATCAGATGTTTGGTGAAGTCGGCCTTTCCGGCGACGCGCGACCGGCCTTGCTTGGCAAACACCGGCAGGAAGCCCTGCGCACGCAGCCCGTCGATCACCTCGCTGGTCGGAATGTAGGTGTAACGGGCGCTGCGGCTTTCATGCGCCTGCGTAGCGAACGCCGAAGGCGCCAGCCGCGCGATCTGATCATTACTTAAGACTTCGCGGCCGGTGCGGGCGTTGAAGGAATAGCGAGAATCAATAAATGACATGTCGTAAGCCTTTGCTCACTAGGCCGTAGGCACCATGCCTTCGCCTGAAGTGGAATATGCCCGAATTTCGGGGCTTTGACAAGATAAATAACGCTAAGAATCTTTGGTAACATTATATTTATCTGCCCTAAATGCGTGACTTTATGATTGTATAACGCCGAAAGAAATGATGTAATCCCCTCACTCCGGCGATAGTCGCGGGAGCCATAACAGGAGGGAGTTGCCCCCTTATGCAAAATTCCAGATGCTTTTATGTCTACTGGCAGCAAACCTCGCGCCAGCTTTTCGCCTTCCAGACCGACATCCACGCCGCCGACCCGGTTGAGGCGCGGCAGGAATTCCAAAGGCGGTTTCCGCGGGATTTCGTTATCGGCGTGAAAGAAGCGGCCGGTTGGGACGGCCGCACCCTGCACGGCGGGCGTTGGCTGGCCTGATCCAAACCCTGCGACACTGCCGGGGCGGGCAGTCCCGGCGGATCAGCAAAACGGAGTTCTTTGCCATGACGAAGATTACTCTCAACACAGAAACATTTACCGTCCCGCTGGACAAGCTCGAACCGGACGAACGGAACGTCCGCCTGACCGGCCGGGAGATCGATGTCCCCGAACTGGCGCACAACATCGCGCATGAAGGTCTGCTGCACGGCCTCGGCGTGCGCCCGGTCCTGAACGACAGCGGCGAACCGACCGGCCGGTACGGCGTCGTCATCGGCGGACGCCGGCTGGCGGCACTCAAATTGCTGGTGAAGAAGCAGCGGCTTGCCAAGGATGAGCCGGTCACCTGCTTCGCGGTGAAGCCCGCGGCGCTGACAAGCGCAGGACTGGCCGAGAATTTGCAGCGTGTCCCCATGCATCCGGCTGACGCCTATGTCGCTTTCGCACGGATGTCCGGCGAGGGCCTCTGCGATGCGGAGATCGCCGTCCGGTTCGGCCTATCGCCAACGACGGTGCAAAAGCGGCTTCGCCTCGGCCGCTTGTCCCCGGCGCTGCTGGACGCGCTCCGCGCCAACCGGATCAGCGAGCCGGTGGCGCAGGCGTTCGCGATCACCGACGATGTTGAGGCACAGGACCGGATTTTCGCCAAGGTCCAGGGGAGGGCGTGGATCGATCCTGCCGTTGTGCGGGCGATGCTGACCGAGGGCGAGGTGCCGAGCCATGACCGGCGCGTGGCATTGATCGGGCTGGCCGCCTACGAGCAGGCCGGCGGCGGGGTGCGGCGCGATCTGTTCGCCGACGATGCGGGCGGCGGCGTCACCCTGACGGACCCCGGCCTGCTGGACCGGCTGGTGCTCGAAAAGCTGGCCGCGGAGGGCGACAGGCTGCGCGCGGACGGCTGGCAGGATGTTTCGGTGTCGATGATGCCGCCCGAGGACATACGAGGCTTCTACGCCGCGCCGTTCGACCGCGAGCCGCTATCGGAAGACGCCGACCGGCGGCTGACGGAGTTGAGCGAGCAATACGATGCCCTGGTGGAGCAGGGCGAGGCGGAGGGACTGACCGACGAGGAGGAAGAGCGGCTCGATGCCATTCAGGCGGAGATCACCGCGATCGAGGCGGCGACCGAAACTTACAGCGACGCAACGAAAACTGTGGGCAGGGCCTTCGTGTTCCTCGGCGACGGCGGGTTGCGCGTGGTCAGAGGGTTGCCGCGCGCCGGGCAGACGACGCCGCAGACCGCCGACGAAATCGGGTCCGCCGAAGAGGACGACGAGCACGGCACCGATGATCAGGCGAAGCCGGACCACAAGAAGCCGGTACTGTCCGCCACGCTGACCGCAGAGCTTCAGGCGCACCGCACCGCGGCCCTGCAAGCCCGGGTCGCGCAAATGCCCGATCTGGCGTTGCGGCTGGTGGTGCACAGCCTGCTTCTCTGCCGCAGCCACGGCGGCTACCGCACGGTTGCGAAGATCAGCGGATACGAGCCGAATTTGCAGCAGGCATGCCGGACCATCGCGGACACCGAGGCGGTCCGCATGGTCTCGGAAATGCACGACCGGCGCGGCGATCAGGAACCCGGCGAGCATGCCGATCTACTGCCCTGGCTACTCAGTCTCGACAACGCCGAAGTGCTGACTGTGCTGGCGCCGCTGGTGGCATCAACGGTCGATGCCGGATGCGAGGACTGGTCGCAGGGGGCTGGCCGCTCGCTGGCGGCCGGGGTGGCGGCGGCGGCGCGGCTGGACATGACCGAGTGGTGGACGCCGACGGTTGAGACCTATTTCGGCCGGGTGACCAAGGCGCAGATCGGCCTGGCGGTGGCGGAGGCCGGGGCAGGGCCGTTCAACACCGAGGGCAAGAAGGCCGAGGTCGCGGCGGCTGCCGCCCGTTTGGTCGCGGACACCGGCTGGCTCCCGGCCATGCTGCGCACCCCGCCGGCCGATAACGGCGAAGCAGCCAACAGCGGCCTTTAACGTCAAAGCCATGCCGGGGGGGAAGGGCGTCCCGCCTTTCCCTTCGGCCGCCCCCGCACCCGTCAGTGCTTCCCGGGTGTCTGCTGCGCCGCCTGCTGCGTCGGCGGGGAGACCCACACGAAGCAGACCCGGCCGCCCTGCTCGTCCTTGCACGTCATGCCGCCGATGTCAGGCGCCGGCCGCCAATAGCCGCCGGCGACGAACATCGCCGCACCGAACAGCACGAGACCGCCGGCACAGATCGCCAGCAGCCGCCAGGAGGCGCGCACGGCCAGCGCCCTGACGGCATAGACCGTCTCCTGCGCCAGGTTGGCGGACGCCGCCTTGTTCAGCTTCCGGATATCCTCGGCGCTGATCCCCGGCGTTGACAGCAGCGCGGTCTCGGCCAGGACATCCAACGTATCGCTCAGCGCCGCCACGACCTCGCCATAGGGATCGCTCCTCAGCCCGGCGCGGGCGACCGCAGCCGCCATCTTCTTCTGCGCCGCCCGCACCCGGTCGATGAAGCCGTCCCGCGCGTCCGCGTCCCGATCCCGGGGCCTGGGATTTACAGCCACGTCCGCACGCGCTCGTGCCGCAGTTCCATCATCGCCAGCCAGCGGCCGACCGCCGCACGCCGCAAGCCCCCGATCGGGCTGAACGCAGCCCCATCCGGGACACGACCATCCCGAGCCATGGCGAATGGCAGTCCCTTCAGGTTGATTTCGTCCATCACCTCGCTGTCCAGCGCGGGCATCCAGACCACTTGCGCGCCGCGGGCGACGATGGCCCTGAACGCCGAGTGGCGGATCACCGGATCAAACACGTCGGCGGGCGGCAACGCCGGATCGGCCTTGCCCTCGTTGAGCAGCAGCATGGTTGCGGACGGCCTGAATCCGGCGGCCTCCAACCCGGCCGCGACGAAGATGTCATCCACACGCGGCGTCAGCGGGTAGCAGGCAACCAAGGCCGTTCCTTCGTCCGCAATCCTGTCAGCCAGGTCCGGCTGGTCCTTCAGCAACTCGGCCAGCGCGGTCTCGCCGCCGCCGCCGAAGTCGAGAACGGCCGACAGCTTATCCGCCACGAGGTAGTCGAGAGAGTCCCGCAGCCATCGCGCGGTCGTGCGGGTGTCGCGGTTGGGCGGCTGCTCCACGCCGGAAAACCACGTCGCCAGACTGCGGTTGCCGGGATCGAGTGCGGCCAGGATCAGCGGATCGCCTCCCGTTTCGGCGCGGCGGTGGACCAGCCAGCGCGCCAGCGTGGTCTTGCCGCCGCTGTTGCTCGACAGCAGGCACCAGATCTTCGGCTTGCCGGTCAGGTCCGGCGGCGGCTTCATCGCCAGTTCACGGACGGCGTCGGCCTGAGGCGGCGGCGGGGCCGCGCCGATCTCGGGCACCACTTCACCGCCCCGCCGAAAGCGGGACATCGGGATCACGGTCTCGTCGGGCTTCTTCGCCATCGGGGTCAGTCTCCCTGCTTGGGTGGTTTGGCGCGGGGCACGGCGGGTTGCCAGTTGAACCGGCGGCGAGGTTCGATGATCCGGCTGTCGTCGTCCTCTCCGGGTTCAGGCAGCACGCGCGCGACAGGCGGGGCGGGCGGGCTCGGCGTTGCAGGCAGTGACGCGGCAGCCGGGGCGGCGACGGGCGGCGGCGGCTGTTTGGCCCGTCGCGCCTTGACGGTTTTGCGAACCCGCCACCAGGTCTGGCGTGTCACCTCATCGGACGGCGGCTGACCATCGCTGTCCGTATAGCCTTGCGTGCCGAACGCCTCGGACAGCGCCTGCCAATTCGGCCGGCCTGCCTTGGCGACGACGGCGGCAAAGGTATCGTGGTTCTCCAGCATCCAGACATAGAGAGCGGACCGGTTCGACAGTGCGGCCTCGGTCAGCAGTTCGACAGTCATCGGCATAGGCGCTTTGGTCATGACATCCCGCGTATCCAAAGCGTACCCGGAGTGTATTCCGGCGTCAACGGTCAGCAGACGTAAATAGACGCAAATCTGCTCAAGCGTATTTTATCAGAACATCTGACAGCGGCGTTTGCGCGCAGGTTCAGGCTGGCTTAGCAGACCAAGGCAGGCTTCGCCTGCAAAGGGCAGGACAGCGAAGGAAGCAAAAAACCCAGTCGGAGACTATCATCATGGCAGACGGCGTGACGCTGGCCGACGTTGATGAGTCGGTCCGCATACTGACCAAGGGGCTGATGCAGATGCTGGCCATCCAGGCGCAGCACAGCGCGGCGCTGAAGGACATCCTGGCCGCCTGTTCCGTGCCGGAGCCCGACGACCGCAGCCCGCTGGTCAAGACCCTGCTGAAGCTGATCGCCGGCATCCAGGATCAGTCCGAAGCCATCGCGCGGATCGAAGCCGCCCTCCGGCAGCAGACAGCCTGACCCGGTGTTCCGGCACAGAACGGGAACGGCGGGGTGCAAGGCCGGCGGGCTGGCGGCGGCGCGCTATTTCCTCGGCGAGACCCTGCGCCCGGACAATGACCTGCTGGCGCAGTACTATGCCGGGGAGAGCGTGCCGCAGGATCTCGACGGCATCGACCATCTTGGCCGAGCCATCAAAGACGGCGACATCGGGTTCAGCGCGGCGGCGTGCGAGCTGATCGCCGCGCACGGGCGGATGTTCGGCTATCCCGACGATATCGACGGTCTTGAGACCCGGATCAGCGACATACTGGTGAAGGCGGCGGACCGGGCGGAGATGCGGGAAACGCTCGCCGCCGAAGGCGGCACGGTGGCACGGATCAGGGAGGATCTGGACCCGCGTCTGGCGGAGCGGCTGGGCATCGACATTGCACGGCCTCTCACCCAAGGCGAACTGGCGAACCTGCTGTCCGGGACGCGCGCGGACGGCCAGGCGATCGAGGGCAAGCAGATTCAGCGGCCGACGAAGTCCATCGCCGAGGTGTTCGGCCTGGACGCGGCGGCGTTGCCGGCGCCGGCCGCGATCGATCACATCCTGGCCGGGCAGCGGGCGGATGGAGATGTGCCGCGGTCGGCGGAGGGGAACGGCGCGCCGTTGTCCGAGACGGTGATCGACGGCGCGCGCAAGCGGTTCCTCAACGCCTATGGCCTGCCGTCCGGCACCAAGCCGACAGCCGAGCACATCGCGCACATGAAGGCCGGCCGGACGGCGACCGGGCGGTTCCTGGATACCGGCGACGTGCTGCGCCATCTGGCCGCGACGAAGGCGCCGATCAGCTACACCGATTGCATCTGGTCGGCGGACAAGAGCGTCTCCGTCGCCTGGGCGCTGGCGCCGACGGAACGCGAGCGGGCGCTGATCCATCAGGCGCACCGCGAATCGGTGGCCGAGTCCATGGCCTACGCCGAAACGCATCTCGGCGTGACGCGAAAGACCCGGGGCGCCGAGGTCACATGGGAACCCGGCACGACGGCCTGGATCGTCTGCGACCACTACACCGCCCGGCCGACGGCCGAGATCGCGATGCGGGACAAGAGCGGCGAGGTCTACACGGAGTTTCAGACCGTGCCGTTGCGGGTGGCAGACATGCAGCTTCACTCGCATGCGCTGCTGCTGAATGCGGTTCTGACGGAGAGCGGCCGGATCGGCGCGATGGACCTCGACCGGCTGGACGGCAAGGTCAAGGAGTTCGGCGGCGTCTACCAGGCCACCTATGCGCGCAAGCTGCGGGCGCTCGGCATCGACGCGCGGCTGGACCCGGAGACCGGCGCCTGCCGGGTCATGGACGTCCCGGCGTTCGTCACGCGGCACTTCTCCAAGCGGACGCAGGATATCGAGAAGGCGGCGCACCGCTACGCGGCCGATGAAGGGCTGGATTGGGATGCGATGACGCCGGCGCACCGGTTGAAGTTCCTGCGCCGGGGGGTGGAAGAGACGCGGCTGCCGAAGCGGGCGGGCGAAGGCGACAGCGATTTCACGATCTGGCGCAAGGAAGCGGAGGAGGTCGGCTATCGCCACCGCTCCGTGCTCCGCCCCGGGCAGGAACAGGGGCTGCGGCCGGAGGCGGAGCGTCTGCGGCACGCCTATGAGGTCAGCCTGCCGCTGATCGAGGACGCCCTGGCGAAGCGCGCCAAGCTGTCGGCCGGGGAATTCCGCGAGTTCGCGACGCGCGGGCTGATCGAGGCGGGCATCGGCGATGACCCCGGCGCCGACATCAAGGCGGTGATGGGCTTCTACCAGAAGCATGGCGTGCGCCAGAACGGCGAGCTGACGCGCATCATCTTCGGCGAGGACGTGCCGGTGCGCGGCAAGCAGCGCTGGTCGGTCACCACGCAGATGCACGTCGAGGACGAGGAGACGGTGATCTCCCTGGCGCAGCGGTTTGCCGCCGACAAGTCGGGGGCGCTGTCGCCTGACGCGCTGGAGCGGGCGTCGCAAGAGTTCCTGGCGAAGAACCCGCAAATCGACCGGGATGGCGCGCAATGGGCCAGGCAGCGCGAGGTGATCGAGATGGCGGGCACCGGGCCGATGTTCTGCGTCGTCGAGGGGGTCGGGGGCGCCGGGAAATCAACCCTGCTGTCGCCGATCGTGGCGGCGTCGCGGGAAGCCGGGCGGGATGTCCACGGGGTGGCGCGGGGCTGGAAGCAGGCGGTCTCGCTGCGCTCGGCGGGGCTGACGCAAAAGGATGTCGCCGCGGTCTCGGTGTTCCTTGACCGGGCCAACAAAGGCCGCATCACGCTCGGCAAGGACAGCACCGTCATCGTCGAGGAGCTGTCGCAGGTCGGGCGGCCCGACATGCTGAAGCTGCTGCAATTGCAGCAACGGCACGGCTTCCGCATGCTGGCCATCGGCGACCCGAAGCAGGGCGGGGCGATCGACCCGGAGGTGATCGACCTGCTGGTGGAAACGCTCGGCGACAAGGTGCCGAAGATCCTCACCTCGGTTCGCCAGAACACCGAGCGGGAGCGCACGATATCGCGGCTGTTCCGGGACGGGCATGCCGGCGAGGCGATCAGGCTGAAGCGGGAGGATCGCACCGCCGAGCTGGTCGCGGGCGGGCGGGCGGCGACCATCCGGCGGATCGCGGAGAAATGGCACGAACTGACCCTGGAGGGCCGCGAGCCGACCATCGGCACGGCCTTGAACAAGGACGCGCACGATATCGGCGTGGCCATCCGCCAGCGGTTGCAGGAGGCGGGCGCGATCGGGCGCGATGCGGTGGAGTTGCCTGTGCTGCGCCGGGGCGAGGCGGACGTGCAGCCGATGCCGCTGGCCGCGGGCGACAAGGTGCGGGTGTTCAATCGCATCTGGCTCGACCGGCGGCATTTCGCGAGCAACGGCGACGTGCTCACGGTGCTGGCCGCCGGGGCGGACGGCATGACGGCGCGCAATGAGGACGGGCGCGAGGCGTTCGTGCCCTGGAGCAAGTGCCGGGCGGGCTTCGATGCGGCACCGCGTCTGGCCTATGGCCACGCCCTGACGATCGACGCCAGCCAGGGCACCACCGGCAGGGTCCATATCGACGCGGTGCTGTCCGGGTCATGGTGCCAGCAGGGCGGCAAGGGCTATGTCAACGAGAGCCGCCAGGTGGAAACGACGTATTTGATCGTCAACGAGGCGGCCGAGCGCAGGCGGATCTACAGCCGCATGACGCGCGGCGAGCACCAGCCGATCCACGCCGCCGTCAGAGAGGCGGACATCTGGAAACATGTCGCCGCCAACATCAGCCGGCCGAGCACGAAGGCGTCGGCGCTGGAGTTCCTCCAGGTCGGCTCAAACATCCGCCGCGGCAGTCTCACAGCTCTCATGGCGGTGCGGCCCGGGGCGCCTGCCCGGGAACAGGAAGCGGGGCGTTTGACGCCGCGTCACCGCATGGAGTTGGTCAAAGTCGCGATCGATCTGCCGCGGCTGGCCATGGAGGGAATGCGGCACGTGCAGCAGCGGATACAGCAGTATCGCGGCCCGAGGATCGGCCTCTGAGCCGGAACGGAACAACGTCAGCACGGCGGCCAGCACAACAAGTGCAAGGCGAAGCGGGATGCGCCGCTAGCCCGGTCCGTCACCGGCGGCATCGTGTCCCTGCGGCCGTCGGTGCGCCATGCCACGCTTCCCGAAAGCCGACGTTGGTCGGATAGGCGCCCATTGCGACTATGGGAACGGCACGTCGGCTTTAGCCGTAAAAACCTTTATTCGAAGTTTACAGTTCCATTTAATCTGGATGTTATATTTGCACTCGAATCATCTACCTGCATAAGGTGAGCACTTCTTACATACTTACAAAAGTCCGGTGCGGCTTTTCGCAGTCTTCTATCAAAATCCATAGAAACCATTATGATCTCACTGCTTGTCATGACCCCCGTCAGATAAAGAGAGCCTTCTGGGCTAAGGGTAAATCCCAATGATGCCAACGCAGTCGGGATTTCTCTTTGATATATCCGTGTCCTATCAGAATCGGACACGCCGTCATTTCGCATCGCGACTGTGTCTAAATCAAAACTAAAGGCGATTCTAGGCATTTTGTCCTCTTTCAGAGTCTCGGGCTGAGACAGCCTACATGAAGATTTTCTCGCCATCTACCGAGTCAATCGCCAGATAGCTAGGGGCCTGGGCAAAACCGGCTGCTATTGCCCATCGGGGCCTTCATTGCTTGTTGCTACATTTAAGTTCAGGCCATCCAGATCAACGCCGCCGCTGACCCGATGGCCAGCATCACGGCGAGGCGGATCAGGATGCGCCGCCTCCGCACCTGCCACGCTGCCCGGCGGGACGTCCATCGGGGCCGCCACGGTGCCCGCCTTGGCACCGGCACCGCCCGGGTATGGCAGGCCGCGGACTCGATCGCGGCGCGCGCCGCCGCCACGTCGCAGCGGAACAACTCCCGCCGCCCGCGCACGCGCCTGCCGCCGAGCGCGGCCTTGACCGCATTCTCGACGGCGCGGCGATCGGCGACATGGCAGCAGAAGGCGACCTTGCAGGGTGCGACCAGGCCCGAGACGGCGGTGATCTCGGCCGCGCGCTTGGTCGGATCGCGCGCGGTCATGCCGATCTTGACCAACCCGATGGATGACCAGGCCGGGTGGACCATGACGTAGCACCAGCCTGACCGGTCGTCAGGCATCGGCGTCCTCGATCTCGGGTTCGACGTCCGCCGCGGTGATCGGCCGTTGCGGCGGAGACGGGGCTTGCAGCACCGCGGTCCGCCCGTCATCAGCGGCAACCGTCACGTTGAGGCGCGGGATTGGCGGCGGCGGGCGCTCCAGTGCGGTGAAATTCGGATCGGTGAACCAGCGCGCCCGGCCGGTCTTCATCGGCAGCATCCCGGGGCGCAGCAGGATCTGTTCGTCGGGCGACATGCGCGACACTTCCTGCGCCAGCATCAGCGGCCGGCGATGCGGATGCTCGGCCTCGGACTGCTTCCGCCAGTTCAACCAGGCCCAAAACCGCGGACGGTTTTTCGTCGTGACGTTGATCGTGTCGTCGCCCATCCGCTCGGACAGTTCCTTCGTCAGCTTCAGGTCGTTGGTGCCGAAGATGATTTCGCAACCGGTGTTGTCGAACAGGTCCTCCGCCGCGTCCGCGCCGTACTTGGCGCGCAGCTGCGCCTTCGACTGGATCACATACAGAAACCGCAGTCCGTATCCGCGCACGTATTGCGCGGCCTCGCTCAAAGACTCCATTTTGCCGAGCCGGATGAACTCGTCGAGGATCACCAATGTCTGGTGGCGGATGGCCGGATCATCCTGCGGCGTGGCGTCGGTGTTGAGGTTGACCAGCGCGTCGAAGAACAGCGCCAGGACGGGACGCATGCGGGCGATGTTGCCGGGCTGGACGGTGACATAGATGGTGGTCGGCTTGCGCCTGATCTGCCGAAGGTCGAAATCCGATGCCGCGGTCGCGGCGGCGATGCGCGGGTTGAACCAGCTTTGCAGCCGGGTCGATGTCATCTTGCGGATGCCGCCGACCTGATCGGTGCTGCCGTTGAGGTAGTCGGATGCGCCGTCCACGGCGATCTGCGAATAGCCCGGGCCGCCGGCCGCGCGGCGGCTCCTGATCAGGCCGGCGATCGTCTCCTGGCTGTCGCCGCGCGCAAAGCAGCGCAGCACGCCGGCCATGGTGAAATCCTCGCCCGGCGTTTCGGCCAGCAGCGTCGCGACGGCGGTGAACGCGCCGCGCGCCGAGGGGGTCCAGAACGCGTCGGCATTCGACCCGGTGCCGCCGGCGACCTCGGGGAACAGCATGAACGCCTGCCGGCTGATCTGGTCGAAACGGTCCACCGAGCTGCGCTGCACGGGGGCGAGGGGATTCCACCGGTGGGTGCGCTCGTTCGCGGCGGCCGGGTCGAACAGGTAGACGTCCTGGCCGAGCACGTGCTTGCGGTAGCCCGCCGTCGCCTTGAACGCCTCGCCCTTGATGTCGAGCACGACGAGCGAGCCGCGCCAGGCGAAGCAGTTCGGGATCACCGCGTCGGCGGTCTTGCCGGTGCCGGTGCGGGCATAGAGTCCGAGGTGCTCGCTGCCGCCGAAGTAATGGTAGTTGCCGCCGGTCTTGCCGATCACGACAGGGTGCTGCTGCATTACGGCAGCTTCCGGCTGGTCGAGATGCCGCCCTTGTCCATCTGCTCGCGGTTCGCCCATCCGCTCTCGCCGTAGACCGGTTGCCCGCGGCGGCGGAAGGACCGCAGCGCGAGCACGCCGATCGCCAGCACCGCCACGGTCGGCATAACCGGCGCGGCGACAAACCAGAACGTCGTGGACGGGGTCGCCTGCCAGTACGGGGCAACCTCCATCCACTGCCAGAAGGGGAAGGTCAGCAGGGCAGGGCGCCCCGAGCCGATGCAATACACGGCCGAGGCCAGCGCCAGCCAAACCCAGCCGAGGAACGCCGACAGCAGGGCGCCGACGGCGGTGATGCGGATCACTGGCCATTCCCCTGTGCCGCCACCAGGGCGGCGCCATGGGCGATCTGAGCCGCACCAGCGGCCAGCACCGCCGCTGCTGCGGGCGATGCCGTTGCGGCTGGCGCTGCGGTGGCCGCCGGAAGCGCAGCCGCGGCGGCGGTTGTCGGCGCACCGCCACAGTTTGGCGACCAGATCGACGCGGGGGCGTTGGCGACGAGCGCGATATACCCGGCGATATCCTGACCGTAGGATGACAGGCCGTTGCCGCCGGTTGTCAGGCCGTCGCCGGGGTTGCCCGGCCCCCACGCCCAGGCGGCGCTGCCGACCCCGCTTTGCTCGACGGCGGTGAGGACTTGCTGCGCGTTCGGATCGATCGCCTGCCCGGTTGTCGAGTTGCCATACTCGCCGATCAGCACAGGCACGGTGCCGTTGCCCCCGGTGATCCGCTGCGTCGCCGCTATTTCCTGCGCCAGGTTCTGCGACACGACAGCCTGGTCGGTCGAGTAGTCCGACAGCCAACCGTAGTAGTGGATATCCCAGATGATGTTGGTCATCCCGGCGTAGACTGATGCGGTGTAGCCCTGCCCGCAGGTCATCACCGGTTTGTTCCGGCAATTCATCTCCACCATGACCGGGCTGTTGTTTCCCGCGCCGCGGATCGTCTGATAGGTCTGCCCCTGCCATGCCGACAGCGCGGCGGCGGACGGCGATTCGGACGGCTCGTTGTTGGTGCCGAACCACACGTAGGGATTGGCCTTGAAGGCGGCGGCGACTGAGGAATACCAAGCCTGCTCCCGCGCCAGCGCCGCCCCGGTGAACACCGTTCCCTGCGAGCCGCCCGCGTTGCCCGCGCCGTTGTTGTGGTTTTCCAACTCAATGACAATTCCGGCGGAAGTCAGGTCGCTCACGTAGCCGGCGAGGGATGCCGCGCCGGCGTAATCGTAGACCGCATAGCGAACGAAGTTGATTCCCGGAAACACGGACTTCAATGTCGCGGAAGATACCTGCTGTTCCATGGTGTTGATGCCCTTGGCAATGAACACCGAGCCGTCGGGCGCGATGATCCGGCCGTTGGCCGTGGTGAAGCCGCCGGTTGCCGCGCCGCCGGGCAAGGCGGCGCAGGCGTTTGCCGGCCCGTTTATCTCCACGATCATCGGATCGGCAGTCAGGTTGAGCGGCACGCTGGAGGCGCCGGCCAGCGTCTGCACGGGAGAGGCGGACTGCATCGGGTCGTAAACCGACACCGCGGCCGGCGCGTCAAGGCTGACCGTTACCGGCGCCGTTGCTCCCGACCAGTCTTCATTCCAGATTGCAATATAGATTGCGCCGTTGGCCCCGGTGAGCGTCAACGAGTGCCCGGTCGAGGCGGGCAGCCCCGTGATGGAGTATTGGGCCGCAACGCCGCTGCCGCCGCCGCCATTTCCCAGGATGGTGGTCAGGTTGTGGATTGCCGTCGCGGCCGGGGTGGGAGCGGTGCCGTTGAACAGGCCGAGGCCGCCGCCGGTGCCGTCGCCGGAGCCGGCCGCCTCTTGCTCCAGTTCATAGAGGTAGGTTTTGGCAATGCCTTGCTGCGCATCGTCCAGCAGCAGTTCGACATCGCCGATCGCCGCATGCGTGTTGCCGGATGCCGTCATGCTGTAGCCGGTCTCGGTATAAACCGCCGGGGCGCCCGGGCCGGCGTTGCTCAGCGCGTTCGCGCGCAGCGGGTTCAGCGCGCCGCCGCTGTTCATCAGACCTTCCAGCGGCGGCTTGCCGTTCTGCGGATAGGGGTGCGCGGTGTCGAAATTGGCGAGACCGGGCGTGGTGGCCGGGTTCGGTCCCTGCGCGTTGCCGCCCATGCCGTAGCCGGTGAAATAGTAGACCTGCACGCC
>CAINOE010000032.1 GCA_903851415.1 uncultured Rhodopila sp.
GTCTCAATGAGGCGGCGTGGCCACGCCGTGTGCGACTTGGGCGAAACGTACGGGTGGCACCTGTTGCCAGGTCTCAATGAGGCGGCGTGGCCACGCCGTGTGCGACGCACAGACTCGAAACGACATGGTTGAGATCGTTGGTCTCAATGAGGCGGCGTGGCCACGCCGTGTGCGACTAGAGGAATTCAGCGATTTAGTTCAGATCTTTCTTCGTCTCAATGAGGCGGCGTGGCCACGCCGTGTGCGACGGCGATGCCGCCGATCGTCGCCGGCTCGGAGCAGGTCTCAATGAGGCGGCGTGGCCACGCCGTGTGCGACTGGAATCCTTCTTCAAGGAGAAACCCCAACGGGTGACGTCTCAATGAGGCGGCGTGGCCACGCCGTGTGCGACCGGCGCGCCCGATGGTATTGAGGTCGATCTCTTCGTCTCAATGAGGCGGCGTGGCCACGCCGTGTGCGACGAGGAACACCTCTTCACGCTTCGCGCGGAGCGCAGAGTCTCAATGAGGCGGCGTGGCCACGCCGTGTGCGACCCGTTCAGTTCGGACTTGGGTACCAAGATGCTATTGTCTCAACAATGAGGCGGCGTGGCCACGCCGTGTGCGACTCTCCCGCGCCGCGTCGCAGTTGCATCGCTCGGTTGTCTCATTGAGGCGGCGTGGCCACGCCGTGTGCGACGCTGTTGTCGCTGCCACCTTGGACGAAGCGCGGGCGTCTCAATGAGGCGGCGTGGCCACGCCGTGTGCGACCAGCATCGTCAATGTGGATGATGACGCCGCCGACGAAGTCTCAATGAGGCGGCGTGGCCACGCCGTGTGCGACTACAATCAAGTTTACGATCAAATCGCGGCATTTTTCGTCTCAATGAGGCGGCGTGGCCACGCCGTGTGCGACGCGCAAGCGGCTAGATCTGCAGTCACGACGACGGCGTCTCAATGAGGCGGCGTGGCCACGCCGTGTGCGACCGCTGGGTCTGTAGTATTCTGTTATCAAAGAACTTTTCGGGGCCTTTCGACGGGGTCCCGGCGATTCTGTGGATAACTTTCCAGCAGCCACGAAACGAACCTTAGCCGCTCGCTGATTCCGATGCAATATCAAACCACTGCCCGGCCTGACGGGGTGTCGCGCCATTCCGCAACCGCCACGGCAACGTTGCCGCCATGCCGCGCTGCGCCAGATGCGACGTATCAGAAGCGCCATGAACCCGATCCTCTCCCTGCTGCGCCGTCCCTGGCAGACCGCCGCCACCCGCGCGGCCGAGGCAACCGCCGCCTTCGTCAGTCCGGTGCATGTCGTCGACCCCGAGGCGCATGTCCGCCTCGATGACGGGCTTCTGGTGATCGAACGGCCGAGCCAGCCGCCGGTCAGGCTGCGCCTGCCGGACGTCCTTTCCGTTTCCGTGCACGGCCGTGCCGCCATCACGACGCCCGCAGTGCAAGCCCTGCTGGCGGAGGGCATTCCGCTGATCTGGCGCAGCCAGAGCGGATACTATCTTGGCCAGACCCTCGATCTTTCAGGCCAAACAGCGCGAGCGCGGCGTTTGCAATATGCGGCGCAGGGCACGCCACTGGCACTGGATCTCGCGCGCCGCCTGGTGGCTGCCAAGCTGAACAACATGCACGCTTTGCTGCGCCGCCGCGCCCCGGAAAGCCAGCGTGCCCGCACCGCGGCGGCGGCACTGGCGCAAGCCGCACCGGGCGTGGCGCGGGCTGACACTCTTGAAACGTTACGCGGCATCGAGGGCGCGGCGAGCGCGGCCTATTTCGCCTGCTGGCCCTACCTGCTGAAAGGCAATGCGGCGGCATTCGGATTTACCGGCCGGCAGCGCCGCCCGCCGGTCGGACCGGTGAACGCTTTGCTGTCGTATTCTTACGCCGTGCTTGCCGGGCATTGCGGCACCGCCGCAGCCGGTGCCGGGCTCGATCCGGCGGAGGGCTTTCTGCACGTCGCCCGGGCGGGGCGGCCATCGCTGGCACTCGATCTGCTGGAGCCGTTTCGTCCGGCGGTGGCCGATTCCGCAGCCCTGTTCACCCTGAACACCGGCGAGATCGGCCTGGCGGATTTCACGGCGGCGGACGGCGGCACACGATTGACCGAGAGTGGCCGCAAGAAGGCGCTCGGCGCGCTGGAACGGCGGCTGGATGAGGCTTTCGCCGATACCGGCCAGCCCCGGGTGACCTATCGCGCGGCGATCGACCGGCTCGCGCATTCAGCGGTTGATGCCCTGGCGGCGCAATCGGCGGAGCGGCTGGTCGTGCCGGAACGGCCATGATTGATCCGCGGGTCTATCTCGTCTCGTACGATATTTCGAACCGCCGCCGCTG
Source organism: uncultured Rhodopila sp. (assembly GCA_903851415.1). Classification (GTDB taxonomy): domain Bacteria; phylum Pseudomonadota; class Alphaproteobacteria; order Acetobacterales; family Acetobacteraceae; genus Rhodopila. The sequence goes on from CAINOE010000032.1 coordinate 2,325, forward strand.
GCGCCGCGTGTTCAAGCTGTTGAAGCGGACGGGCGAGCACGTGCAGTTGTCGGTCTTTGTCTGCCGATTGCCGCCGGCGCGGATGACCCGGCTGCAAGCGCGGCTTGCCGGGTTGATCAACCCCGTGGAGGATCGGCTGCTGGTGGTTGAACTGGGCACACCCGCAGCGGCCGCCGAGCGTTTGCGTGGAACCGGAACGGACCGGCTGCTGGCGTCCGCGCAAGCGGTCGTGGTCTGATGCCGCCGGTCCCGGTCGGTTCAGCTGCGGCACGCGCCGGTTCGGCCGCACTGGCAGACATGTGCGATTCCCGAACGCTTCAGTCGGCGTGGCAGCGCGTGAGAGCGAACCGCGGCAGCCCCGGCGGTGACGGCATTTCGGTCGCGGCTTTCGCCGCCCGGCTGGACCGTGAACTCGCGTTGTTGGCTGGCGAGATACGGACCGGCCGGTACAGGCCCGGGCCGCTGCGCCGGGTCGCGATACCGAAACCTGCCATCCGGACCGGCTGAATGTTCTCCGGTGCGGAAATCAGTGTAGCGCGACAATCTGGATGAGAAGCGTATTCTCACCTTGAATTGTCGCGCGGCAGAAATCAGTCCAGTCGGCGGGAATGAGAATAGGATCGCTATCCGGCGGGGCCAGCAGAAGATGCGCGCGGCCGTTCTTCCGTCGTTGACCAAGCACGGCAACAACCTGTCCTTCCAGCGCATGGCAGGCGCGAACGACCGTTACTTTCCCTGGCAGAGGGTGGTGGTAGGTAGTCTGGCGAGTGATCGTTCGATAGCATCCCGCATCGCCGGCTACTGGCTGAGCTGGCTATCTGGATCGAGGCGGAGGACATGTTGCGGTTGATCGGACATTGGTTAAACGGCTTTTCCAGTAATGGCCGGGGCATCGCGCAAGGCGCTCCAATCTCACCTTTGTTGGCCAATCTTTATTTGCATCCGCTCGATCGGCTGCGGGCTGCGGCTGGCCTCGCCCCGGTGCGATATGCGGATGACTTTGTGGTTCTCGCAGCGGAGGCCGATCGTGCCAGGCAGGCGCGCCGGATCGCCGAGGGTGTGCTTGCCGAGCGTGGTCTTGCCCTGAAGCCGGAGAAAACGCGCATCGTCGTACCCAGGACGCCTTTCCAATACCTCGGTGAAACCCTGTGCGCTCGCGGCCGCGGGTTCTTGAGACTTCAGTGATAACACCGGCCGCCGATACAATCCTGCCCACGACTTTCACCTGGCGGCTCGGCGGGGACCCTGGTCCGTCGTTGCTCAAGGCATTCCCGCTTGGCGATGCGGTCCGCAACGCGGTGATGCGCGCCGGCAATGCAGTCGGGCTGGCGCGGCTGCCGGAGGCGTTCCACGGTGGCCCCGGGCGTCGCGAGCATCGCCATGCCTACTGGCTTTCCGAGGACCGTGACGGAGACGGCCTCATCGATCACGTGACGGTCCACGCGACCTCCGGGCTGCCCCGCCTTCTGGTCGCCGCGCTGGCGGGCGCGGGGTCCGTTTGGCTTGACCGAACGGCAACTTGGGAGCTGATCCCGCAGACCCTCGGCCGGCCGGAAGCCGGCGGGTTGCTCGGTCCGGCACGTATTTGGCGCCCGGCGACCGCGTACGTAACCCCGCGCCACCGCATGACGGACGGCGGCCGCGAGCGGGCAGGCGAGGACGCGGAAAGCCAGTTGCGCAGAGAGATGGCGGAACGCAGGATGCCAATACCGGTGTGGATTCAGTGGCAGGACCGTATCCATCTTATGCGTGTCGGCCTGGCACCGACGGATTTTGTCAGTGTTGCGGGACGGCAAACGGCACCGGCGCAGGCCTTGAAGCGTGCTCCGGTGATGCTGTTCGCGAACCCGGTCACCGGGCCGCTTTCGTTTGGCTTCGGAAGCCATTTCGGGCTTGGGCTGATGCGGCCCGATCCGCAGTCTTGCGCGTGCCTCCAAGACTGAAAACAGGAAAACGCGAAGCGGGAGATGCTGACGTCGTATCCGCTCCGATTGATGGCACTCGGACGACGCAGTGAGCCTGACACGGTGATGCTTTCCGGCGCTCCGCTTGATCGCACTCGGCAGGCCTGGACGTCGCGCGCGAGCAGATCCGGCGCGGCCAGGCGGAGACTGCCGATGACCGGGTCGAAGATTGCCTTTGTCGCGGCGGAGGACGCCATCGCCACGGGCCGCGCACAGCCAAGGCTGCTGAAGCCGACCGTGAGGCTGTCGAGGACCCCGGTGCGGCGGACCGGCGGCGGCTGACAGCACAGCCGATGTATCGCCCCGCCTGAGGCGGCGATGGCGGGATGCCATACCCCGGCCGCATCGGCGCCGCGTCGCCGGCCCGCCGGGCCGAGCCTCGCGCCAAGTCTGCAATCTCAACAGCTTGGAAGATTAAGGCAACCCAAGGCAAAGGCGCGGTAAGCAAGTTTGCCCCCGTGTATGCCTGATATTTGCGCATGTCGGCGCTACACTGAACGCCGGCTGCGCGGCGGATCCCCCTGCCCTGTCAGGCGCGTTCATGACCTTGGCGCTCTCAGCGACCCATCGATATCAACAGCATTTGGACCGCTGACGGACTTTGCATCGGCGCTTGCGCTGACCGGGTCATCACGGCCGGCATCTGACTCGGCTTCGGGAAAAGCGGCAAGGACATCTGCAACTCGTACAACCCGAGAAACAGGTCACCGACCGCCCAGCGGCGGCGAAAGGTCAGCCAGCGCTGGACCCGGTGAAACGGCAGGTCGTGCAGCAGGTGACAGCGCTGGCACAGGCCGCGCAGATTGGCGAGCCGGTTGTTGGCGGGGTTGTTGTCCAGATGCGCCGCCGCGAGCACGACCCTGGTCAAGCGGAAATGCCCCGCGTCGATCAAGTCGGGCCAGCGCGCAGGACGGCCGCGCCGGTCCCGCCAGGTCTGCGCGCTCTCATCGAACCAGCGTCCGTCCGGCAGGCAGCGGACCATGGCCAGATGCGGACGACCGCAACCCTGGCAACGACCGCCGGCGCGTTCGAACCGGACGCGCTCACTGAGCTCGGGCCAGTTCGGCGGATAGAGTGAACGAAACTCAGGACGGATGGGCATGTGACCTTCTATCCGGGCACTTCGTCGTTAGGCGATGGTCTTTCGCCCAGCCTGTGCCAAGCCGGGCACGCCATGCGCCTGTGGGCCTTGATCATGGTCTGTTCGCGCGATGGCCTCAAGGCATTCTTGCGACCACGGCGGCTACAGGGCACGAGGCCGTTGCCTGATCGCGCGTCAGCCATACGGCTGCGACGCTTCCGGTGATCCGCTTTCCTTGACCAGGGGTGGGCTTTGCCGAAGCCGCGGGTGATGACTTGCGGCAAAGCCGCGGTATTTTATGCGCTGCACGCAAGGACCATCATGATCCATGCTCCAAATGCCCAGCAAACGCGCCATCGTCGCCGAGGAACGCGGTCTTCTTGAACGGCAGAGGGTTTTTCGCTGCGCCGCCGACCGGGTAGCTGCGGCGCTCGCGCAATGCCGAAGCGTCGAGGCAATTGCGCTGATCGGCTCCGTTGCGCGCCCGCTGCGGCGCGAAGTTCCCCGCTTCGCACCCTACAGGCAGCTCCGCGTGACGATCGCCCATGAATGCAAGGATGTCGATCTCGCGGTGTGGGTGTCGCGGCTCGACGAACTGGACGAGTTGCGGCGCGCGCGTGGCCGCGTCGTCGGAGAAATCGTTGCCGAGCGCGGTCACGGACCCGCCGTGCACGAAATCGAAGTCTTTCTGCTTGAGCCAGGCACAAACCGATATCTCGGCCGGCTCTGCTACTTCCGGCAATGCCCGGCCGGCAAACGCGATTGCCTGGCAGACGGCTGCGGCCGTCAGCCATTCCTGAAACAACACGATGATTTTTCGTTCTACCCGGACGCTGTCGCCGAAGGCGCGGCTGTTCGGCTCTATGACCGCAGCGGCGGGATCATGGCTCATGCCGTCGATCTGCCGCTGAGCATCCTTGATGATGATCCGTAATGGCGGGAGCGTTATGTACTATTCCAAGCCCGGCTGATGTCCCGGACTTCGGTTGCGTCCGCGGCAATCGCCGACCGGTACCGGCACACTGGTTGTCACCCGGATGACGCCGCCGAGGGCGAGCAGGATATCATGTTGACGCCCGAAAAGCGGCCTGGGGCAGCATCCTCACGCGAGCGGCGCCGCCGTGTCCGGGCCGGGATCGATGCCGGGTTCCTGCCGGACGGGAGCGAATTTCCCGGGATTGGCGAGGCGCCGCTCGCCCGTCATGGCGCGCAGTGATCAATCCACTGGATTTACCCTGCCGGGCGATTTGACGGTCACGCCGCCGGCTTGCCGGTGCGGCTGCGGCGAGCCGGCTTCAGCGGCGCCTCGCCCGTGATATCGGTCAGCGCGATGGCCACCGGATGCCGGTTCGGGAACTCGGCGACCAGCCGCAGTTTGCCGCCCATGGCAGCGACGTAGCTGCCGAGCGTTGACAGCAGCAGATCGGCGCGCCGCTCCAGCCGGGACACGTTCTCCTGCTCGACGCCCATCAGTTCCGCCATCCGCTCCTGCGTCAGGTGCCGCGCCTGCCGCAAATCGCGCAGGGTCAACTCCTCCTCGACCAGTTCCGCCGTCCGCGCCGCAACCTGCGCCCTCTCCTCCGGCGTGAAGTCCTTGCTGAACTCCTCAAGCGTAACCGTCATCTTTTTCCTCCACCTTTCGGGGGCAGCGATTTCAGATGCGCGCTGAACCGCGCATCCGCCACCCGTATCAAATCCCGATAGAACTGCTTCTCACTCGTGCCCGACTTGCTGCCCCCGACCAGCAGGATGGCCTGCCGCTGCGGATCGAAGGCAAACGCAATCCGCCATTCGCCATCGGGAAGCGTGAATCGCAACTCTTTCATGTTCGCGTGCCTCGACCCGTTCAGCGTGTCGCAATGGGGCCGGCGAAGCTGCGGTCCAAATTGCCGCAGCAATCCCGCCAGCGCCGCGATTTCAAGTTGCACAGCCCGCGCAAACCCTTTGGCCTCCGCCGCGAAAGCGGGGTCGAATCGCACATCCCAGTCCATCCCGGCCTACTCTGCCACAGCGCACTATGCTGTCAAGAGAATATGCGTCTGAGTGCATATAAACCAGCCCCCGGGCAACCCGCTGATTGAGCCCGGGCCCAGGGTTGGGGCTCCATGACACCGCTGCCAGCACACATAAATTCACAATGCGTAATCGGTGCGCTGCTGCTCTTCGGGAGAAATGTGTGCGCGAGATTTGTTCTCTATTTGCCCCCCTGTGCCGATGAATGTCGATGGCCACCTCAACGAACCGGACATAGTTTGCGACACGGACGGTTCCGCCAACGCCGTAGGCATCATCGCCGCATCAGAAGGACCTCCCAATGAGCGTGGCGGTGCATGTCTCGATGTTCCACGTTGGCGAAGCGAACCGACCCTCATCCGCGCGGTATATGACAAGTTTAGCATCGCGGAATCGTGAGCAAAGCCGCATAATCGCCGTCTATGGTAAGTCGCCTGGGCCGGCGGTTCGCGCCGCGGATCAGCCGCCGAACCGGCCGCTTCGGCGCCGACTCCGCTGCGCGTGGTTGCTCCGGGGAGCAGCCCGGCTGGCCGGCCCCGAATCGCGCTACACCGCCTCCTTCAAGTCCTTGGCCGGCCGGAACGCGATTTTCTTGCTCGCGGCAACCTCGACGGATTCGCCGGTCGCCGGATTGCGCACGGTGCGCGCCGGTCGGTCGCGCACCGCGCGTAATCCAACGGGACCGCGGATGACCGAAAGCGGAAAGGACTGAAGGCATGTCCTCGATCCTGGTGAACCGAGCCCCTGTTCTCACCCTGTGGGCGACAGTGGTTGCCGAGCGGCTTGGCCATCCGCCGGACACCGCCCTGACCTTGGGCCGGGCGGTCGCCGGCTCCGCCGCGCGGGTCAAGGCGCGGAATATCGGGCGGCAAGAGCGCACGGCCGACCGGAACACCGAAACGCCGCGACTGGCCGAGGTCCATGTGACGGCGCCGGCGTTTCTGCTGGGCAAAACCATCCGGCTGCTGCCCGA
>CAINOE010000033.1 GCA_903851415.1 uncultured Rhodopila sp.
GACGACTAGACGACTAATTATCCTTAGGGTGTCGGATCGCTGTCAGAACAGCCCCGTTCGCCAACCGCATGATCGGAGAATGCACCGATGACCTCTGAAAGCGGCGGGATTCCCGCCAAGACCACAATTGCCGCGATCAGCGCTCCGCCCGGCTCGGTGGCCGGCCCCCTCGAGTCGGTTGCTCCCGCCGAGTGTCAACCGCCGGCAGAGATGACCGCCCTGTGGACTTGGTTGGTTTACTACATCCGCCGCCGTGCCGACGGGCGCCCCTATGTCGGTGTCACCAGCCGACCACTGCCGGTGCGGATAGCCGCATATGATCACACGGCGCGCCTGCGGCCGCGTCTCGGCCGTCCCGGTACATTGGTCCATGCGATCCGCCAGGCCTACGCGGATGGTTTGTCTTTCCACGACGCGTTTCAGGTCGATATCCTCGCTTCGACGTCCTCTCCCGAGGAAGCGCGACGCCTGGAGCGGCACTGGATCGCGCGGTTGCGCACCGCCTCTCCGCATGGGTTCAACGTTATGCCGGGTGGAGCCAGCCTCGGCGGCCCGGCCAACGCCGTGCCAGTAGTGCTCGAGCACCCGGCGCGCGGCACCCTTCACTATGGCTCGCTGTTGCAGGCGATTGCCGACATTGACCGCGAGCGGCAAAATCTTGGGGAACCGCCATTGCAGCCTGGCGCCGTCTATGCGCGGCGCGCCATGGGCTGGCCTGTTGCCGAGGCGCTGGGTCTGACAAAGCATGCGGACGGACGCCGAAAACGCCCGCTGTTCCGCTGGCACGGCCGCACCTACGACACCTTGCAAGAGCTCGCGCTCGCCGAGGGGCTTCCGATCGACGCGATCCGTTCCAAACTGTATCGCGCCCGCCAAGCAGGCTGCGATGCGGCCGAGGACGCTGCTCCGGATCGGCGCCTACCAGGGCGCCGCCGGACCGGAGGGGCCGGGTGCGGCCGTCAGCCGCCTCTTGTTTTGCCACATCCGCTTGATCCGCAGGCTGATCCGGTGGATGCTGCACGCTTCGCTCGCCTGATCGGGCTGCCACGGGCAACGGTGTTGCATCGGTATCACCGGCTTGAAAGAGAGCGGGATGGTTCAGCACTCACGCGCAGCGCGGTTCTGGCCGCGCTGACGCGGCGCAGCGACCGGCGTCGGATAATCACGCTGGCCTTGCCGGATGGGCGCCGACTCAGCGGCGGCGTTCGGGAGGTGATCCGCGCCGTGCTCGCCGACGCGGAGGTTGAGCAGAGCCGACCCGAGCGTCTCGGCCTCTCCGCGATCCGCGCCAGGCTGCGCCGCCTGCCACACTGGCCCGGGCGCCTGACGCCGACGGAACTGCTCTGGGCTTTTGGCTTCGACCCCGATGTCAACCCATCGGCCGACCCTAGACCGATGGCGGCGGAGTAGCGGACCCGGCGTGCGCCAAGGCGGTGTCAGACTGACTGCTCATTCACATCGCCGGGCCGTCCCGGAAGGCTTGGAGTGGGCGATCCGCTCGTGAGGAGGGGAACAAACAATGTACAGAAAGATCTAAGCACCGAGGCTGGAGCATGCCAAGGGCATCGCGATAGCTCCAACCGATGCCGCCGGCGCAACCGTTAAGGGTATTGTTGCGCAACCCGGGACGGAACGATCGCCTTGCGCGTCGGGCGAGAACGCTGATGCGGAAGACAGATCCCGCGTCAGCTTCAGGCCCTCCACCGCGCCTTGCGATCTGCACCATCAAGCCCGCGGGGCGGCCCGCGTCAAAGAGGTGTCGGGACGAGAGGCGTCCCACATCATTCGACCGCCTCCGCCGGGCCGAACAAGAGGCTGGCGCGCAGCATTCTTGGGTGCTCAAGTGCGCTTTCGCGGCCGTCCTCGGAACGGACGAATAGACGCAAGGGCCGCGAAATCCAGCTTGTTGAAGATGCTGAGGTCAATCTCGGAGGGCAACGGTGCCTCCGCAATCTCCCGGGCTTCGGTGCGGTTCATGCCCACCTGGCCGTAGCCTTCATGCACATCGGCGGTTTCGTGCCCCACCTGAAGCCGAATGGTACGCGGGTCAATCTTCAATTCCCGATCGCGGTTGATTTTCGCGTGCCGAAGGCCATGGAACTTGGCCATCAGACGAGGGTCAAGACCCGCCTTTCGGAATAGGCGGGACATCCGCTTCGAAGCGTTGTCAGCCGGGTCGCGTGCGTCATGCAGGCTGTCAAAAATGAACCCCGTGCCCGACCGCGCCCACTCGATGAAGCCAATTCGGTCAAGTATGTCGTGCAAAACGAACCCGGACAGGGATTCATCGGTCTTGAAGGGGACCACGTCGAACTTCTCCCCTGTCCACACGACGGACCGCGGCACGATATGCCAGCATCCGTGGTAACGAATGATATCCTCACGCCTTAGGAAAGTCAGGAGTCCAAGGCGGCGGCCGGTCAGGAAGCCCAACAAGGGCAGCATCGCTTCGGTCAACATGCCTGAGGCGACGCCCTCCGCGAAAACGTGGTTCAGGGACTCATAGTCGGGCGCCAGCCGAACGCGCTTTTTCCGCACGCCTTTGGGTATGATAATTCGCGCATTTTCAAGCGGATAAGGAATCTTTGCACTGAGGCACCCGCTCCGGATGATGGTCTTGACCTTGCCAAGATAATTGTTGACCAGCGTGCTCTCGGCGATGCCCCGCACGCCCGCCGTTTTGGCTTGCTCGATGTAGCGCCGCACGTCCTGAATGTCATAATCTTCGGTCTTCGAGATATTTGGCGGCATGAAGCTGACGTCGTTTACGAACGTCTGGAGGTCCTGCTGAGAGTATTCGTTGACCGGTTTGTCCTCGCAGAGCGCAAGGAAGACGGCTTTGCGATGAAGGATGTACTTCAGTTCGTCATAGGTCGGCCCATGCGCTTCCAGCAGGGTCGTATAGTAGGCGTCGGCGGCCTGGCTGAAGAGCGGCCCGCGCGCCTTGGCGGACATTGCGGCAAGCTGCGCGGCCATGGCTTCCTGCCGGGCGGCCATCTCGGCGGCCCGTGCATCCTGCTTGGCCGCCATCTCGGCGAACATTCCAAGAAGGTCGGTCGAAGAACCCGCAGCCGATCCGGTCATCGGCAAAGGAGGTTCGCCCAGGTGCTCGCGGGCGGTGGCTTCATCGGTAATCACCCGACGAAAGTAGCCTTCGAGAGCCTTGCCTTGATTGCGTGCGAGAATCCCGCCCTGCGCCCTGTCGCAAGCGAGGTCCGCGAGGCCGTCCAGACCCGCCGCGACCATCCGTGGCGCAAGCTCCGGGACTGACGGGCTGCACCGATCCACGTCGTCGAGGCCAGCCAGGAGAGGAAGCAGAGCCATCGCGTCCGACCGCAACCGGGCGACGATTTCCGTCCGTGAGTTGGTGTTGTGTTGGCCGGTCATCATGTCACGCCGCATCCGCTCCAGTTGGATGCTGGCGCCCATCGCCAACACCCGGGCCGCGCGCTGGGCACGGCGCTTGGGTATCCTGCCGAGCGTGATTCGGATCGGGGGCGTTCGCAAGCAAAAACCGCAATCGGCGGGCAGCCGCATCTGGAACACCCAGGCGGTGCCGCGGCGGGTCAGGTGACGGCCATGCACGGCGGTGTACAATCCGGGTTGCAATTTCGCCGGACACACCGCCCAAACCCCGGGAAATCTGCGGGAATTAAATGGCGGAGGGGATGTCCGTCGAACCGCCA
>CAINOE010000034.1 GCA_903851415.1 uncultured Rhodopila sp.
GGGCATCGATGCGATGATCTGGACCAACCTGTTCCACGCCGCGCCGGATTTCGACTCCTCGCTGCTCAACATCGCCTTCGTGTTCCTGCTGCTGGGCTATGGCACCAAGGTCGGATTGGCGCCGCTGCACGCCTGGCTGCCGGATGCACATGCGGAAGGCCCGACGCCGATTTCCGCCGTGCTGTCGGGGCTGCTGCTGAACGTCGCGCTGTACGCGCTGCTGCGCTTCAAGGTGCTGCTCGCCGCCAATCCCAACGCCATCGCCCCCGGCCCGCTGATGATCGGCATGGGCCTGCTGTCGCTGATCTTCGCCGCGTTCATGCTGTACCGGCGGCGCGACATCAAACGGATGTTCGCCTATTCCTCGATCGAGCACATGGGCATCATCGTGTTCGCCTTCGGCATGGCCGGTCCGCTGGGCAACTTCGCCGGGCTTCTGCAAATGACCATGCACAGCCTCACCAAGTCGGGGATCTTCTTCTGCGTCGGCCATATCGCTCAGGTTAAGGGGTCGCAGAAGATCGCCGACATGGGCGGCCTGACGAGCAGCCACCCGGTGCTCGGCTGGGGGCTGGTGGCGGGGATGGCGGCGATCGCCGGGTTGCCGCCGTTCGGCGTATTCAGCAGCGAGTTCCTGGTGGTGTCTTCCACCTTCGTGCGTGAGCCGGTGCTGGCGCTGCTGCTGGTTTTCGGCCTGCTGGTGGCGTTCGGCGCGCTGCTGCTGCGGGTGACGGGGGTCGCGTTCGGCCCGGTAGTCGGACCGGTGGGACGGGTGCATGCCTCCTACATCCCGATGTTCGCGCATTTCGGGCTGGTGCTGATGGCCGGGATATGGCTGCCGCCGCCACTGGTCACCTGGTTCCAGCATGTTGCGGCGCTGCTCGGATGACGCTGCTCGCGCAAATCATCGCCTCGCGCGATCTGGTTGCCGCGCACCGGCCCTGGCCGCGCGTGCTGGTCGATCCGGGCATCTGGCGCTACACCGTGAACCGGCTGGCGGACGGCTCGCTGACCCTGCTCAACCTGTGGGGCGAGCCGGGGGCGGTGCATATGGCGATCCTGGGCGGCGGTTCTCCGCCTGTTGCGGTGCTCAGCCTGAACTGCCCGGACAACCGCTATCCATCCGTCGGCGCCTATCATCCGCCGGCGGTGCGGCTGGAGCGGACCATCCGCGACCTGTTCGGGCTGCAGCCGGAGGGGCTGAAGGACCCGCGCCCGTGGCTGGATCACGGGCGCTGGGGAGAGACGCAAGCCCAAGCTGCGTCCTATCCGTTCCTGCCAGTCGAGGGCAGCGGGCTGCATCAGATCCCGGTCGGTCCGGTGCATGCCGGGATCATCGAGCCGGGACATTTCCGCTTCACCTGCGATGGCGAGACGGTGGTGCGGCTGGAGGAGCGCCTCGGCTACGTGCATAAGGGCGTTGATTTGCTGATGACCGGGGCGCCGCTGGCGCGCGCCGCGAAGCTGGCGGGCCGGGTGTCGGGCGACAGCACGGTGGCGTACGCGTTCGCCTTTGCCCGGGCGGTGGAGGCGGCGGCCGGGGTTGCGCCCCCCGCGCGCGCGGTGGCGCTGCGCGGCGTGATGGCGGAGCTGGAGCGGATCGCCAATCACATCGGCGATTTCGGCGCGATCTGCAACGACGCGGCGTTCGGCATCATGCTGGCGCATTGCGCGGTGCTGCGGGAGCGGGTGCTGCGCGCCTGCGAGGCCTGTTTCGGCCACCGCCTGATGATGGACCGGATCGTGCCCGGCGGAGTCACGATCGACCTCGATGCCGCGCGCGTGGCGCAGTTGCGCGCCCTGGCGGATGAGCTGCGGCTGGCGATGCCGCGGCTGGAGCGGCTGTATGACGGCACGCCGTCGCTGCAGGACCGCACCGCCGGCACCGGCCGGCTGCGTTCGGCCCTGGCGACGCAGTTCGCTCCGGGCGGATTCGTCGGGCGGGCGTCGGGGCGGAATTTCGATGCGCGGCGCGATCTCGCCTATGCGCCGTACGACGCGCTGATGTTCGCGGTGCCGGTGCTGCAGGACGGCGACGTCAACGCCCGTATCTGGATCCGGTTGAAGGAGATCGAGGCGAGCCTTTCGTTACTCAACCAGTTGCTGCGCGACCTGCCGGCGGGGCCGGTCGCGCAGCCTCTCGGCGACGAGGTGGAAGGCGAGGGCATGGCGGTGGTGGAGGCGTTTCGCGGCGACGTGGTGGCCTGGCTGCGGGTCGCCGGCGGGGTGGTCGAGCGCTGCCATCTGCGCGACGCTTCGTGGTTCCAGTGGCCGCTGCTGGAGGCGGTGATCGAGGGCAATATCGTGGCGGATTTCCCGTTGTGCAATAAAAGCTTCAACTGTTCTTATTCGGGGCATGATTTGTAGGCGCTTGTATATTTCCATCACCGTCATGGCCCGGCTTGTCCGGGCCACCTGTAGCGGCATGTGCTTTTATGGGTTGCCCGGACAACAAGCCTGGCCATGACAGTGAGAGAAAGGAAAAATCCCTGCCAGTGCACGACTATTATTTCTGGGGCTACCCGACCCGCACCAGCACTGCGTTGAACAGCGCCGTCCGGCCTTCCTCCTGATTGCGCTGACCGTTCCGCACTTTCTCTTTCGCCGACGGACCGACGATCACGTGGATGCCCGGGCCTGGAACCGGCCCTCCGGCCCGCAGCCGTGCGCGTTCGGCTGCGGCCTCGGCTACGGCTGCCGCGGACTTGTCCTCCCATTCCAGTACCGCGAACCCGGCCGCGACCAGCAATGATCGCGTTTCCTCCGGCGTGCGCAGGAAACTGAGACCCGGCCGGCTCGCCCACATCACCGGAAAGATAACGTCGCCGCCCCGGCCTTGCGCCACTTCCTGGATCGCCAGCCGCCCGCCCGGCTTCAGAACCCGCCGCATCTCCGCGTAAAACCGCGGCCGATCGGCGATGTTCATGGCGACGTTCTGGGACCAGGCGAGGTCGAAGGTTGCGTCGGGAAACGGCAGATCCAGGGCCGAACCCTGCCGGAAATCGACCCGATCGGACAGGCCAACCAGCTTGCTCAGGCCCGAGGCCGCCACGACGAAGGCGGGGGTGAGATCGACGCCGGTGACCCGGCATCCATACGTCGCAGCCAGATACCGGGCCGGGCCGCCGATGCCGGACCCGATATCGATTACGTGGTCCGACGCGAGGGGCGCCAGCATCCGTGCCAGTTCCTCGGTTCCCCGCCGCCCGCGCGAATGGAATTCGTCAACGGCCGCCAGATCGTCAATTGTCAGCCTGTCGATCGTTTTGCCCTCCCGCGTCAGGGCGTCGAGGATGCGATCGAACAGCCCGGCCTGTGCATAGTGTTCGGCAACAGGGTCGGTCATGATGGTATCTCTCCCGGGGACTGGAGGCAGGGTGCGGGCAGCCCATGCGGCGGTCAATCGTCACGCGCGCAAATTCTTGTCCGGGCCGGCTGTTAAGACACCCGCCGTTTTCATTCGAAACCGCTGATATAATACGCTTGAGTAACCAAGGCCGGATGCGATCGCCACGGTGCCAGGCCCCGGCATCAGCAACGCTCCATGTTTTCGATTACGATAACGACATAAGGACCGCCGGCTTGCGATCGCCGTCGGCGCGGCGCTGCCGGTATGCGCCGGCCGGGCATGCCGGCGGTTGTGGCCGGGGCGAGCGGGCGGCGCGGGACCGGTCCCCGAGCAACCCGCCTGCGCACCGCACGCATCTGAAATTCCGCCGCATACGCCGAAACTGATTGCCGCGACTCGGTTCGGCATGGCAAGAAGCTTGCCATGCCAACCAGACGAATCCTGCTCGCCAGCGCGCTGCCCGCGGTGTTTGCCGCACGCGCTTTTGCGGCCACCGCCGATAGCTTCCAGAGTTTCGTCACCGGCTTCCGTGCCGAGGCGCGTCATGCCGGCATTTCTCCGGCAACGCTTGACCGCGCCTTCGCCGGGGTCCAGCCGAACCAGAAGGTGCTGGACCGCGACCGGCATCAGCCCGAGTTCACCATGACCTGGGCGCGCTACAGGTCCCTGTTTGTTACAGACGCCCGCATCGCCAACGGGCGGGCCGCGGTTGCCGCCAACCGCGCGCTGTTTCAAAGGGTGCAGCAGCGCTTCGGCGTCAGCACGGGGGTTATCACCGGCATCTGGGGCCTGGAATCCGGTTTCGGCGCGATCACCGGCGATTTCCGCGTTGTCGAAGCCCTCGCGACGCTCGCCTGGGAGGGCCGGCGAGCCGCCTTCTTCCGTGGCGAACTGATGGCTGCGCTGAGGATTCTCGATCACGGCGACGTGGCACCCGCGGCGATGACCGGATCGTACGCCGGGGCGATGGGCCAGCCGCAGTTCATGCCCAGCAGCTATCTGCGCTACGCCGTTGATTTCGAGGGCCACGGGCGGCGCGATATCTGGACGAGCAAGCCGGATGTGCTCGGTTCGATCGCGAATTATCTGGCGGAGTCCGGCTGGCGCAGCGGCCAGACCTGGGGCCAGCAGATTGTCGTGCCGCCGGGGATCGAGGTCGCGGGGCGGGACGTGAAGCGTCCGCTGTCGGAATGGATGCGGATCGGGGTGCGTCCGCAGGAGGGTCGCTGGTTTGCTTCCGCGGACACGCAAGCGGGGCTGGTGGCTCCGGACGGCACGGGCGGCGAGACCTTCGCCGTGTTCGCCAACTTCGCCGCCATTCGCCGCTACAATCCGTCCGACTACTACGCATTGGCCGTGGGATTGATCGGCGATCAGGTGGAGGGGTGAGGATTACAGTACTGCCGTCACGCGCTCCGGCATCGCGGTCAGGCACGCCCCGGCGATATGCGCCATGCCCGGGCTTGGCCGGAACCGATGTGTCATGGCCGGGCTTGTCCCGGCCATCCACGACTTGCGGTGCCGGACCAGCCAAAATAGCGGATGACCGGGCCAAGCCCCATAGCTATCAGGATAAGGGGTCATGCGGAGCACGGCTTTTCCCCCACCGCCATGGCAAGGACAAGCCGGGCCATGACGATGAACGAGCGACGCCTCGGCCAAATTTTTCTCCGGCTGCGCCTTATCCTGATAGCTATGGCGCCAAGCCCGGCCATGTCACAACGGCCTGGCCGCTGTTCGCGCTGATCCTCCTGACCTACGCCTGCACGCACCCGCTCAAACCCGACCCGCACTACGTCCTAGGCAAGCCCTACCAGGCCGGCCCGATCTGGTACTACCCCGCGGAAAGCTACGACCTCGACGAAACAGGCCTGGCCGCCGTCACCAAGGACACAACCACCCGCCTGACCGCTGACGGCGAACTCTTCGACCAGACCGCCCTGGCCGCTGCGCATCCGAGCATCCAACTCCCCGCCATCGCCCGCGTGACCAACCTTGAGACCGGCCTGGAAACCACCGTCCGGATCAACGACCGCGGCACTGGCGACCCGCACCGGCTGGTCGAGATCACTCGCCGCACCGCCGTCCTGCTCGGCATGCCGCCAGACGGCATCGCCCGGGTTCGCGTGACAGTCCTGCCGGTGGAAAGCCACGCCGCCGCCGAAGCCCTGCCCGGCGCCCCGAGCCTCGGACTGACCTCCGCCCCACGCGGCGGCGTGGAGGTCGCGGACCTGCCGCCGCCGCCCGGCATCGGTCGCGGCCGCGGTCATATTGTCGCCGAAACCGTCGCTCCGCCTCCGGAAGCCGCACCGTCGGCAGCGCCGCCGATGCGGCTGCCGGAAAGTGTCAGCCGCACCGAGCCGCGCCCCGGCCGGCTGATGGTCCGTCTGGACACCTTCGACCAGCGCCGGTACGCCGCCGTCCAGCAGGCCAGGATGGCCGCCGCCGGCGCTGTCATCGTGCCGATCGGCGAAGGCCGCTCCCACCAGTACCGCGTCGAGATCGGCCCTGTGCCGGACGTTGCGCATGCCGATGCCATCTTGGACCAGGCCCTTTTGTCCGGTATACCGGACGCCCGAATCATCGTTGATTGAGCGGAGGTTACGTGAAGATGCTAACTCGCCGTCTGAGCTTGCTCTCATCTGCCGCCGTCCTGGCCGCCGCTCCTGCGCTGGCGGCGGAGAAGCACCCGGCTACCGCCGCGCATGCGGGTGCGCAAGGCCGCAAGACCAAAGAGGCCGCGCCAACCGGGACGCCGGCGGCGACCACGCTTGGTCCGGTCGATACCGCCGCGCGCTGGGCGTTCATCCAGGACTTCGACACCGGCGCTTCCCTGCTGGAAAAGCAGGCGGATGACGAGATGCCGCCATCGTCGATGACCAAGCTGATGACGATGTATATCGTTTACGATCGTCTGAAGCAGGGCCGCCTGAAGCTCGACGACGAACTGCCGGTCACCGAAAAGGCATGGCGGACGCAGGGTTCCAAGATGTTCGTCCAGGTTGGTTCATCCGTGAAGGTGGAAGACCTGATCCGCGGCGTCATCGTGCAGTCCGGCAACGACGCCGCTGTGGTGCTGGCGGAAGCCATCGCCGGGTCGGAGGAGCAGTTCGCCGAACTGATGAACAAGACCGCCGCGCAGCTCGGCCTGACCCACTCGAACTTCAGGAACTGCACCGGCTGGCCCGACCCCGATCAGCGCATGAGCCCGCGCGACATCGCCACCCTGGCCGGGCGCATCATCCGCGATTTCCCGGAGTATTATCACTACGACGCCGAAAAATCGTTCCGCTACAACGGCATCGACCAGGGCAACCGCAACCCGATGGTGCAGAAGGGGACGGCGGATGGGCTGAAGACCGGCCATACCGAGGCCGGCGGTTACGGCCTCGTCGCCAGCTCCAGGCGCAACGGGCGCCGCGTCATCGTCGTGCTGAACGGCATGACATCGATGCACGAACGGGCCGAGGAGTCCGAACGGCTGATGGACTGGGCGTTCTTCAATTACGAGGATGTGACATTATACACGGCGGGCGACGTGATCGAGAAGGTGCCGGTTTGGCTTGGAACCGAGCGTTCGGTGCCTCTTGTGGCCGGCAAGGACCTGGTTGTGACCATGCCGCGCAACTGGCGGCAGAAGGCATCCGTCAAAATCAGCTATGATACGCCGCTGAAAGCGCCTATCGCCAAGGGCGACACGTTGGGTAAGCTGGAGGTGACCGGTCAGGGCGTCCCCAACTTCAGCGTGCCGCTTCTGGCCGTTGACGATGTGCCCAGGCTGGGACTGCCGGGGCGCGCGATGGCGGTGCTGTCGAGGTATGTGACGGGAACATAATGGCGGGCCGGTTTATTACGCTTGAAGGCGGAGAAGGCGCGGGCAAGACGACTCAATGCGAGTTGCTGGCGGAGGCGCTGACATCATGCCACGTGCCGGTGCAGCGCACGCGCGAGCCCGGCGGGGCACCGGGTGCCGAGTTGCTGCGCGGCCTGCTGCTGGGCACCGATATCGACTGGGCGCCGCGGGCCGAGACGCTGCTGCATTTCGCCGCGCGGGCGGAGCACGTGGCCAAGACCATCCGGCCGGCGCTGGACTCCGGAATCTGGGTGGTGTGCGACCGGTTTTTCGATTCCACCATGGCCTATCAGGGCTACGGACAGGGCGCCGACAAGCAGTTCATCCGCGAATTGTCCCGGCTGCTGGGGATCGCGCCGACGCTGACCCTGGTGCTCGACGTGCCGGAGGATATCGGTGCCAGGCGGATGCGCCAGCGCGGCGGCGATGCCGATCGGTATGAGAGGCTGGATGCGGCGTTCCATGCCCGGGTGCGGGCGGGGTATCGCGAGATCGCCGCTGAGGAGCCGGAGCGGTGCGTGCTGATCGACGCCGCGGCGGATGTGGACACCGTCCATGCCGCGATCCTGGAGGCGGTCGAGACGCGGTTGTAACGGCGCAGCATCCGGCGGCACGGACGTCGCCCCCGTGGATGGCCGGACTAAATCCGGCCATGACACAATGGAAAGGGACCACGGGCTCCGCCGGCGGGCGGTGCGTCATAGGCGCTAACATAACCGAGTAGACGGCGTCCCGACCCATTGTGTCATGGCCGCCCTTGTGCCGGCAATCCACGACTTTGCCTCACCAGGCGCCGCAAGTCGTGGATGGCCGGACCAAGTCGGGCCATGACACGGGGGCAAAGTCTGCGCCGCCGGCGCTTAGGTTAGTGCTTACGGGGCGTGGCGTGTCCCGGCCGTGGCGCCGAAAGTCCTAAGTCGGCGGCAGTTTGTTACGCACAAGTTCGCCGATCATTACGGCAGTTGGTTCCGTTACTTCGACTTCCGCAAGGTCCGCCGCGGCAAGGTCTTCGGTCAGTTGGATTGTCGCCGCATCGTTTTCCTCGATCGCCGCGGCCCGCAGATCGAGGACCGTTGCGATAATGTCGCGGTGCATGCCCTGGAGAGTCCCCTGCTCCTCGCGCAGCCGCTCGGTGCCGGCGACCGCCCAGATCATGTCGGGCCTGACCGTGCCGGAGGCCAGTGCGGGAAGAAGTGTCAGTTGCGGCAGGATTGCTTCGTTCTCGAACGCGATGTAGCGGTTCAGCACGACGATGACCTGCCGCGCCGCGCTGCCGGTGGCTGTCGTGCGCCCGGCGATCTGTTGCAGCGATGACAGCACGTGCTCGTGCTGCAGGGCCTCGGAGGGCGGGATAATTCGGGCCGGAGGCGCGCTGGCGGCGCTGAGCGGTCCGGACACGGCGAGTCCGCCACCCAACAGGGCGGCAGCGATCAGCATTGACTTCATCTTTATGGTATCTCCATAGAATTGTTGAAAGTAGCGGCGCGGACGCGATGGCCGGCACACGGGGATTCCGCCACCGGTCCCGATACGTTTCATCCCATATCGATATGATTAGATTCGGTGGACCCCGCCTCGATCCGCGGGTCGTTTCTATCCAGCCGGCGAGTTTATCCCCGAGGCTGGTCCAGCATATGGCGCGACTGTACACATATTCAAGCTCCTTGTTGGCAGCATCGAGCCTGTTTGCTTGCCGGTGAGCTTGGCTACCGCAGGCGAAGCGAAGGTTCAACCAAGAATTTCATGACAACGGCGGTTTTTGGTTTCAGAAAATTGTCTGAAACCCACTGTTACCTATGCGTGATTCGCAGGACCCTCTATCGTGTATGCAACCACCGCCACCCGGCATCGTGCACCGCCAGCCCAGGGACTGTCCATGGAGACCTCGTCACATCTGCTGCTTATCGAGGATGATGCCGAAATCGGCCGGATGGTGTCCCGCTTCATGCGGGAGCACGGCTTCCGGGTTTCGCTTGCCGCCAATGGCAAGGCGGTCGACCGCATCATGGCGGAAAGCAAGATCGACCTCGTGCTGCTCGACCTCATGCTGCCCGGCGAGGACGGTTTGAGCATCTGCCGCCGGCTGCGGACGGTTTCGACGGTGCCGATCATCATCATCACCGCGCTGGGGGCCGAGGCGGACCGGGTGGTCGGGTTGGAGGTTGGCGCGGATGACTATGTGACAAAGCCGTTCAGCACCCGCGAACTCCTGGCCCGCGTGCGCGCGGTGCTGCGCCGCAGCCGCCTGTTCGGGATCGCCGAGCGGCAGACAGCGGTTTTCATGTTCGACGGCTGGCGCCTGAGCCTCGGCACCCGCCAGCTTCAGTCGCCCGACGGGCTCCAGGTGCCGTTGACCAGCGCCGAGTTCAATGTGCTGAACGTGTTCTGCCAGCACTCCGGCCGCGTGCTGACGCGCGAGCAACTGCTCGATCTGGCGCACGGCCGCCCGGCCGCGCCGTTCGACCGCAGCGTCGATATCCAGATCAGCCGGCTGCGCCGCAAGATCGAACCCGATCCGAAAGACCCGATGCTGATCCTGACGGTTCGCAACGGCGGCTACATGTTCACGCCAACGGTCACACCGTCCGGTGACGCGCCATGAAGCGCTTGCTTGCCGGGGGAACCACCCGGCAGATCGCCGCGATCGTGATCATCGCGATAGTGGCGGCGCACGCCATGACCGGGGCGATCTGGCTTTCGGTCGACACACGGCCGGGCCCGCCGCCGGAGTTCCTGGGGCCCGCCGCCCGCATCGGCCTGGTGCTGCGGCTGCTTCAGGCGCTCCACGCGGACGACGAAGCAGCGATCCTGGCGGCAGCGTCAGGCGGCGGTCTTTCGGTGCGTGAGGGCGCCGGTGAGCCACCGGTTCTCGGCAGTGCCGGTGATCGCGAGGCGGCCGGTTTGCGCCATGCCATGGAGCAGGCGCTCGGGCCCGGGACGCAACTCTGGACCCTCGCCCGAGCCTCGCTGCCGGATCGCCAGCCCGGCGATCTCGCGGTTTTGGTTCGTCGCGGCGGCGGCCGGTGGGTTCTGTTCGCGATTGACCCGCACGCGGGCCGGGCGCCGAAACGGCTGCTCTGGTTCTCGCCGGGTTTGGTTGCCTGGCTGATTGGCAGCCCGCTGCTGATCGGCTTTGTTTCGCTTTGGGCAACCCGCAGGGTCGTCAGCCCGCTGGTCAGGCTGGCCAAGGCCACCGAGGGACTGAGCGACCTGAAGGATCCGTCGCCGGTCGCCGAGGAAGGCGCGCTCGAAGTCAGGCAGGTCGCCCACGCCTTCAACGCGGTGACCGGGCGGCTGCGGCGCTTCGTCGTCGAGCGGACCCGGATGCTGGCGGCCGTCAGCCACGATCTGCGCACGCCGCTGACCCGCATGAGGCTGCGGGCGGAAACGGTGGAGGACGAGGAGACCCGCACGAAGATGCTGATCGACATCCGCACGATGGAATCGATGATCACCGCGACATTGGCTTTCATCCGCGAGGAAAGCACCCGCGAGGCGATGCAGCGGGTGGACATGGCAGTACTGCTGCAGACGGTCTGCGACGATTTCGCCGATGCCGGCGCCGAGGTTCGTTACGAGGGTCCGTTGCACTGCGCCGCGTCATGCCGGCCGCAGGCGCTGCAGCGGGCGCTGATCAACCTGATCGACAATGCGGTGAAACTCGATGCCAGCGTGACCGCGCGCCTGGAGCAGGCGTCGGATGGCTTTGTCGTAACAATCGACGATAACGGCCCCGGCATCCCCGAGGAGCGGAAGGAGGAGGTCTTCAAGCCGTTTGTCAGCGGCGATCCGCACCGGGACGACCCGAGTGGGAGCATGGGCCTGGGCTTGTCGATCGTCCGGGCGATCGTTCAGTCGCATAACGGGCAAATCGAACTGTCGGATCGCGTGCCGAATGGGCTGAGCGTGCGTCTGTGGATTCCCTGGCGGCAACCGGAGGCGCCGGCGGCGCGGGGCGGGAAGCGCACGGCGGCGGACGCGCGATGAACCGCGCCGCCGGCGTCCGGATGTCGTTTCTGCGTCAGTGTTCGTTTTTCTTATCCCGTTTCGGACGCGGTCCCGCCGCATGAAGCTCCCCGACCAGCCGTAGGTGCAGTCCCACCCGAGGCATTCGACGATTCGGTGCAATCCGCGCCTTGATCCGTCTGATCTGCGTTACAACTTGCTTTGCCTCCAACCCCCCGGCTGCCGGGTCCGGCCAAGACACGACATTCAAGCAACGACAATCAGCGCATCCACCGCCGTGATCCGCTCCCCCGCGCAGATCAGCGGGTTCACATCGAGTTCCGCCACCGTATCCCGATGATCCGCCGCGAACCGGGATACATCGCTGATCACCTGCGCCAGCCGCGCGATATCCGCGCCCGGCATGCCGCGGAAACCCGCCAGCAGCTTCACACCCTTCAACTGCCGCACCAGCGCCTCGGCCTGCGACGGCGTGACCGGAGCGGGCGACAGAGCGGTATCATTCAGCACCTCCACCAGGACCCCGCCCAACCCGACGACGACCATCGGCCCGAACAGCTTATCGCTGCGTGCCCCCACGACCATCTCGATCCCCTGCGGCAGCATCGGCTGCACCAGCACGCCATTGATCCGCGGTGGCGGCTCGACCTTCGCCGCGTTTGCCATCACCGCCTGATACCCGGTCCGCACCTCGCCGGCGGAACGCAGGTCCAGCCGGATCGCCCCGGCCTCGGTTTTGTGCGGCAGGTCGGGCGATTCGACCTTCAGCACCACGGGGTAACCGAGCGCCTCGGCCGCATCCACCGCATCGGCGGCGGACCGGGCCAGAATCTCGCCCACCACCGGCACGCCGTAAAGCGACAGCACCGCCTTCGCCTCGCGCTCCGTCAGCGTCTTCCCGGGCGCGGCTTCGATCAGCGCGGCTGCGCGGGCGATCACATCCGGCGGTGTCGGGGCAACCGCCTGCGACCCGGCCGCGCGCTGCTCCGCGCGCCACTGCCAGGCAGCCAACGCGGCAAAACAGGCGCTCATGGAGCGGAACAGCGCCACCCGGCTGCAGCGGTTCGCCTCCACCACGCCCGGTCCGTCCTGCCATTCGGTCTGCCAGACGACGCAGGCCATCTTGCCGAACTGCTCCGCCAGCGCGCTGTACACCTCCGGCCGCTTCGCCGAGGGCGCGTAGCCATAGGTCAGCGGCGAGACCAGCGCGCCATATTGCGGATTGCGCGGGCCGGCGAATTCGCCACCGGAGGCCGGTTCAAATCGCCACCTGAGGCCGATTGAATTCGCCACCTGAGGCCGGCGAATTCGCCACCCCTTGCCGCAGGCACCGAGCCGTTAGGCGAGGCAGAACCGTCGCTGAC
>CAINOE010000035.1 GCA_903851415.1 uncultured Rhodopila sp.
CCGGGAAGACCACCACGACCGAGCGGATTCTCTACTACACGGGCGTGTCGCACAAGATCGGCGAGGTGCACGACGGCAACACCACCACCGATTATATGGACCAGGAGCGGGAGCGGGGGATCACCATCACCTCCGCCGCGGTGACGTGCGAGTGGAAGGACAACCTCATCAACATCCTCGACACGCCCGGCCACATCGATTTCAACATCGAGGTCAACCGCAGCCTGCGCGTGCTGGACGGCGCCATCTTCATCATCGAGGGCGTGGCCGGCGTGCAGCCGCAGTCGGAGACCAACTGGCGCCTCGCGGACCGCTACAAGGTGCCGCGCATCATCTTCATCAACAAGCTGGACCGCACCGGCGCCGATTTCTACCGCGCCTTCGCCACGCTGAAGGAGAAGCTGGATATCATCGCGCTGCCGCTGCAGCTTCCCATCGGCACCGAAGACCAGTTCCTGGGCGTTGTCGATCTGGTCGAGATGAAGGCGATCATCTGGGAGGGCGGCGAGCTCGGCGCGAAGTATCATTACGAGGATATCCCGGCAGACCTGGCCGAGGCGGCCAAGGAGCACCGGCAGACGCTGCTCGACACCGCGCTGGCCGTCGATGACGCCGGCATGGAGGAATATTTCGAGCACGGCGACGTTTCGGTCGAGACGCTGAAGCGCGCCCTCAAGCGCGGCACCATCGACGGCGCGTTCCGTCCGGTGCTGTGCGGCACGGCGTTCAAGAACAAGGGCGTGCAGCCGCTGCTGGACGCGGTGATCGACTACCTGCCGTCGCCGATAGACGTGCCGGGGATATCGATCGCGGCGGAAGAGGGCGAGGAAGACGGCCTGACGCCGGAGCAGTTGCACGAGGTGCAGGCCAAGCGCCGCCGCATTCCGGCGGATCCGAAAGCGCCGTTCGCCGGACTGGCGTTCAAGATCATCAACGACAAGTACGGCACCCTGACCTTCGTGCGGGTCTATGCCGGCACGCTCAAGCAGGGCGACATGGTGCAGAACACGACCAAGGGCCATCGCGAGCGCATCGGCCGGATGTTCCAGATGCACGCCGACAAGCGGGCGGAAATCAAGGAAGTCGAGGCCGGCGACATCGCCGCCTTCGTCGGCCTGAAGGACACCGGCACCGGCGACACGCTGGCTTCTTCGGATGATCCGGTGATCCTGGAGCGCATGGCGTTCCCGGTGCCGGTGATCGACATCTCGGTCGAGCCGCGCACCAAGGAAGCGGTCGAGAAGATGACGCTCGGCCTGCAGAAGCTGGCCGGCGAGGACCCGTCGTTGCGGCTGAAAACCGACCAGGAGACCGGGCAGACCATCCTGTCCGGCATGGGCGAGCTGCACCTGGAAATCATCATCGACCGTCTGCGCCGCGAATACGGTGTCGATTGCAACATCGGCGCGCCTCAGGTGGCGTATCGTGAAACGATCTCCAAGCCGTGGACCGAGACGTATACGCATAAGAAGCAGTCGGGCGGCTCGGGCCAGTACGCCGAAGTCAAGATCGTGTTCGAGCCGCTGGAGCGGAACACCGGCATCGTGTTCGAGAACAAGGTCGTCGGCGGTTCGGTGCCGAAGGAATACATTCCGGCGGTGGAAAAGGGCATCAAGGTGCAGGCCGATACCGGCGTGCTGGCCGGGTTCCCGACGGTGGACTTCAAATACACGCTGGTGGACGGCAAGTACCACGACGTCGATTCGTCCGCGCTGGCGTTCGAAATCGCCGCCAAGGCTTGTTTCCGCGACGGCATGAAGAAGGCCAGCCCGATCATTCTGGAGCCGATCATGGACGTGGAGATCACGACGCCGCAGGATCATGTGGGCGACGTGGTGGGCGATCTGAACCGCCGCCGCGGGACCATCCAGAACCAGGAAAGCTCCGGCTCCACCGTGATCGTTCGCGGTCATGTGCCGCTGAAGGAGATGTTCGGGTATATCTCGCACCTGCGCAGCATGACCAAGGGCCGCGCGTCGTTCACGATGCAGTTCCACCACTACGATCCGGTGCCGCGCAACGTGGCGGACGAGATCATGAAGAAAAGCGCCTAGTTTCGGGCGCTGGCTGGCTGAAAGGGCGCGGACCGGGCGGGGTCCGCGCTTTTTTTGTGGTTGGACTGGTCGGGCCGGCGCGGCTTGCAGCGAAACGATCAATTCGCTGATGGTGGTCACGGGGCGCTTTTTGCCACCCGGTTGGCGGACGGAAACCGGATCGGCACGACACCGCCGAACCTATTGGGCATCGCAGACGCTGTCTTTCGGGTTGTCGCGGATCGGGGCGAAGGCGGGGGCGCTGCGCCCATAGGCGCTGAAATAAGGGCTGGCGGCGCGGATCTCGCCCCCGCGTCATGGCCGGGCTTGTCCCGATGGCTATCAGGATAAGCCGCGGCCGGAGGCTGGTTTGGCCGGGACGTCGTTCTCTCCTCGTCATGGCCCGGCTTGTCCGGGCCACCTGTCGCGGCACGTGCTGGCATAGGTGGCCCGGACAAGCCGGGCCATGACGAGTGGGGAGAATACCGTGCTCCGCGCATTCCCTTATCCCGATAGCGATGGGGCGTGTCCCGGCCATGACGATGTGGATGGCCGCGATCCTTCGCCGATCGGCGGCCGGCCGCTCGTTGCAGTATCATGGAGCCAACCCGCGCCAGAACGGCCAACGGCCCGTGCCGGAGCATCGCGCCCGGCGCGCTTGCCGCCCTACCTTCCCCGAAACACCGGCTTTTCCTTCGCCAGAAACGATCGGCAGGCGTTCCGAAAATCCTCGGTCAGCGTGAAGTCGCTTGTGGCCGCTTCCTCCGCCCGCGTCACCGGCAGCGGTCCACGCAACTTTCGCAGCGCCGCCTTGTGGAAGCGCGCCGACAATGGGCTGCCCTCGGCGATGCGCCGCGCCAGCGCCAGCGCCTCGGTCTCCACCAGGCTGTCAGGCACCAGCCGCGACAGCAATCCCTTCTCATACGCCTCCCGGCCGTTGAAGATGCGGCCCTCGATCAGCAGCTCCGAGGCGACGCCCGTGCCCGCCAAAGTAATGATCGGGTCGATCTCGGCATAAGGATACCAGATCCCCAGGTTGCGCGCGGTGATGCCCAGATGGATGCCCTCGCCGCCGACGCGGAAGTCGCACATCGTGGCGATTCCCGCACCGCCGCCGAGGCAGAAGCCCATGATCATCGCCACCACCGGATGCTGGCACAGCCGGATCGACTGCATGCTGTCGTCCAGCACATGCGCGTATTCCGCCTCGCGCTCCGGCGTGCCGCGCTCCTCGGCGAACGCCCCGATATCGGCGCCGGCGCAGAACGATTTCTCTCCGGCGCCGCGCAGCACCACGCAGCGCAATTCGTCGTCCTCCGACAATTGCTGCATGATCGTGCGCAGGCCGCGCCACATCGGCAGGTCGAACGCGTTGCGCTGCTCCGGCCGGTTGAAGGTGACGATGGCGATGGTGTCCTGGCGGGACACGGTCAGTCTCGGGTCGGGCATCGTGGCGGCGGCTCCTGTGCAGCCTTTATGTCTCACAGCAGCTTAAAGTCGTCCATCGCAGGGCGGCCGGTGACGTGCCGCCAGTGGTGCCAGAGCAGCCGCGCCGCCAGCGACCGCACCGGCTGCCAGGCCGTCGCCATCTGCCGCAGCGCCTTCGGCCCCGGCCGCTCCGGCAGCTTCTTCACATCGGCCAGCGCCGCCGCCAGCGCGATGTCGCCGGAGGGAAACACATCCAGCCGATCGAGCGCGAACAGCAGGTAGATCTCGGCGGTCCAGCGGCCCATGCCCTTGATCGAACCGATGGTGACGATCGCCGCCTCGTCATCCAGCAGCTCGATCCGGTCCGCGCTGAGCGTCCCGTCCAGGAACGCCGCCGCCAGCGCGCGGACATGCAGCACCTTCGGCCGCGACAGCCCGGCGGCGCGCAGAACGTCGTCCGGCAGCGCCATCATCGCTTCCGGATCGAGTGCCCCGGGGATGGCGCGCAGCCGCCCCCAGATCGCTGCGGCGGCCTGGTTGCTGATCATCTGCGCGACGATGGCTTGCAACAACCCCGGGAAGCCGGCGGTGCGGCGGCGCCAGGGCAGGGGGCCGGCGCGCTCCAGGATCGCGGCGAAATCGGGGTCGATGGCAATCAGCGTGCCGATGGCGGCAAGCGCTTCGGCGGGCGGATGCGCGAAGGCGGCACCGGTGTCCATGCGGGCGACATTGGCCCGGCGGACCCCGGCGCCGCAAGCGGTCAGCCGACTCGTTCGAGCTTCGCGGTATGCGGATCGATCGTGAACTTCGCCACAACCGAGCCCTCCGGCGTGCTCAGGCTGAAGCCGATGGCTCCGGCGCTGGTGGCGGCGACGTCGGTGACCTTCCAGGTGTGGTTGCCGTTCCACAGCAGGAACGCCTCGGCGATCTTCTGCACATCCGCCGGCGTCAACTGCCGATCGGCCTGGCGGTAGACGAGGGCGAAGTTGCGCAGCCGGGCGCGGTCCGGGCCGCGATGGTCGTGGTGCAGCCAGCCCGCCCACGGGCGCGGCGGAGGCGGCGGGGCGCCGTCGGGTTCGGCCGCCGGCGGCGGGGCGGGCTGGGCCTGCGACAGCACCGCCCCGGTGGCGATGCCGCCGATGACGAAGGCCGCCGCGGCGGTGAGGATGGTCTTGCGCATGACATGGCTCCTTGATGGGCGACGGCGCATACATGGCGCTTCAGGCGTCGCGGCCGGGCGACGAATTGCAAGGAAATGCAACGGTCGTTTCAGCGGCGCGAATCCGCGGCTATGTTACAATCCATGGACCAGACCCCGCATATCCTCGTCATCGACGACGACCGCGAAATCCGCGACCTGCTGGCCCGCTTCCTGGAAAAGCAGCGCATCCGGGTCACCGCGGTGCGCGACGGCAAGGAGGCGCGCCGGGCCTGGCTGAACGGGCACTACCAGCTTGTCGTGCTGGACCTGATGCTGCCCGGGGAGTCCGGCCTGGACCTCGCGCGCTGGCTGCGCACTCAGTCGGAGATCCCGATCGTCATGCTGACGGCCATGGGCGAGGAAACCGACCGCATCATCGGCCTGGAACTCGGCGCCGACGATTACGTGCCGAAGCCGTTCAACCCGCGCGAGCTGCTGGCCCGCATCCGCGCGGTGCTGCGCCGATCGGGCGACCAGGCGGAGGTGAAGCACGATCCGTCGCTGCGCGGCTACCGCTTCAACGACTGGACCCTGGAACCCGCCCGCCGCCGGCTGCTGAACCCGGAGGGCGTGGAGGTCGCCTTGACAGGCGGGGAATACGACCTGCTGCTGGCGCTGATCGAGCGGGCGAACCGGGTGCTGACCCGCGACATGCTGCTGGACCTGCTGCGCGGACGCCAGGCCGGGCCGTTCGACCGGGCGATCGACGTTGCCGTCTCCCGCCTGCGCCGCAAGCTCGAGGATGACGGGCGCAATGCGCAATTGATCAAGACGGTGCGCGGCGGCGGGTACGTATTGGCGGCGACCGTGGAGCGGATCTGATGGCGGCGAGCTGTCCGGGTCGTCGGGAGGATGTGACGGCCGAGCAACTCCGGTTCTCAGACGTCATGGCCGGGCCTGTTCCCATGCCTGACAGGATAAGCGACGCGGGAGAAGGATTTTGCCGCACCGCGGCTGCCCCATCGCCATGGCCGGGCTTGTCCGGGCCACCTATCGCCGCACCTGCCGCTACAGGTGGCCCGGACGAGCCGGGCCATGACGAAAACGTGGAAGGCCATGCTCCGCACGTCCCCTTATCCTGATACGCATGGGGCGCGTCCCGGCCATCCTCGCCCTACCGTTGAAGCGCAGATGGCCGGGACACGCCCGGCCATGACGGCGGAGCCCTCGGCATGAAGATCCGCCTCTGGCCGCGCAGTCTCGCCGCCCGCACCGCCCTGGTGCTGCTGATCGGCCTGGCCCTGGTGCAGGTCGCCGGGCTGACGATCCATGCGCTGGACCGCCTCGACGTGCAGCGGCTGGTGCAGGCGCGCGACCTCGCGACGCGGGTTGTCGGCGTCTATCGCACCATGGCGCTGTCCGATCCGTCGCGCCGCGCCGCCGTGCTGGCGGAGCTGCATCGCGGCCCGGACCTGACGGCGGAACTCAGCGATGCGCCGCCGCAATCCGACGCGCCGCCGATGCCGCAACCCGAGCAGTTCCTGCTCCGCCGCAACATGGCGCTGGTCCCCATCGGCGGCCCCAACCTGCGCTGGCGGGAGATGGTGATCTATGGCGGCCACTCCATCAACCAGGCGGTCATCGGCCTGCGCCTGCCGGACGGGGAGTGGGTGAATGTCACCGCGGAACTGGAGCCGCTGCGGCCCTGGCACTCGCCGACATTCCTGGTCGCGTTCCTGGTCATGACGGCGGCGGCGGCCGGGCTGACGCTATGGGCGGTGCGGCGGCTGACCGCGCCGGTGCGGACCCTGGCGGAGGCGGCGGAGGCGCTCGGCCGCGACGTCAATGCGCCGCCGCTGCCGGAGGACGGGCCGACGGAGGTCGCGGTCGCCGCGGTGGCGTTCAATACGATGGCGTCCCGGATCAGGCGCTTCGTGCAGGACCGGACGGAGCTGCTGACCGCCATCGGGCATGACCTGCGCACGCCGATAACCCGCCTGAAGCTGCGGGCGGAGTTCGTCGAGGACGACGAGCAGCGCGGCAAGATCCTCGCGGATTTGGAGGAGCTGGAGGCGATGGTGTCGGCGACCTTGGCGTTCGGGCGGGATGCGCGGACGACCGAGCCGGTGACGTCGATCGATCTGGCGGAACTGCTGCGGACGATCCTGGACGATGCCGGCGATGCCCGGCCCGATGTGGCGGACAAGCTGGCGTATGAAGGGCCGGCGCATCTGACGGTGAAGGCGCGGTCGCTGGCGCTGAAGCGGGCGCTGGTGAACCTGGTCGCCAACGCGGTGAACTACGGCGGCTCGGCCCGGGTGCGGCTGGTGCCGGAAGAGGGCCGGATGGTGGCGATCGAGATCGAGGACGACGGCCCGGGGATCGAGCCGTCGGAGCTTGGCCGGGTGTTCGAGCCGTTCCACCGCGGCGAGCCGAGCCGCAACCGTGAGACCGGCGGGGTCGGCCTGGGACTGCCGATAGCCCGCAACATCCTGCGGGCGCATGGCGGGGACGTCGTGCTGGCGAACCGGGCGCCGGGCGGGATCAGGGCGACGGTGACGCTGCCGGTATAGGCGTGGCATTGGCGGCGATGGCTTGACCGCCGGGGCGCCGCCATTTCGCGCTTCCTGATCCATTGGCCTCCGGACGGCCTGCATGCTTTCGGGCCTAAGCGCGGGCTTCGACATCGATCAGGGCATAATCTATATTCATCTTGAGTTCTTTCGCCAGCCAATCGACAAAAGAAACGATCGACTTCGAATATCGCTTCGCCCGCGGGAATACGAGCCAATGGCCGGTATAGGTTACATCCTCACATATACCCTCCAGCGGCCGCACAAGCCGTCCCGATGCAAGCTCGCGCTCGGCCAGCAGCATCGATTCGAGTGCAACACCAAGTCCGTCAGCCGCCGCGCTCAACGACAGAAAACTGCGGTCGAACCGGGGGCCGTGCGGCTCAGGCGCAATCATGCCGTTTGCTGAAAACCATGCCGGCCAACGCACCTTCTTGACCTCGCTTTCGATCAGCGTCTCACTCAGCAGACTATGCGCGGTCCGAATCCTTGCTGCCAGTTCGGGCGCACAGAGTGGCGTTACCACTTCCGCCCCAAGCGGCAATACCACGACACCCTGTTGTCCCGACGTGCCGTAGAGATATGACGGCGATGCGCCGTACACGATGTCCGCATCGAATTTGTCATCAACGAAGCGGGTATAGTTGGTGTCCGCGACGATACGCACTTCCAGGCGGTCGGTCTCGACAAGCAGCTTGCGCAGGCGCGGCACCAGCCACTGCGCGGCGAAGCTCGGCGCACAATGCAGGCGCAGCAACCGCGGCCCGCGCGCCGAGATGTTGCTGATACCGAGTTGCAATTCGCCAAAGCCGCGCTCCACATAATGCATCAGCGTTTCGCCCTCGCCGGTGAGCCGGATCGAGCGGCCCTCGCGCACGAACAGAGCCGTGCCCAGCATCTGCTCCAACCCGCGGATCGCGTGGCTGACGGCGCTCGGCGTCAGGCTCAGGTCTGCCGCGGCCGCCCGGAACGAGCCGGTGCGCGTCACAGCCTCAAAGGCGCGGAGCGCCGTCAGCGGAAGATAGCGGGCCATCGGTGAATGATGAACCCGGTTCACTGTTGGGTGCAAATTTCTCGCTTGTCAGCCGCCAATCGCTGCTGCAAACCCGACAGCAACAGACAAACAGGAGGAAAAAAATGCTTCTCAAAGACAAAATCGCCGTCATTTCCGGCGCCGCCAGTCCCCGCGGCATTGGTCTCGCGACTGCAAAGCTGTTTGCTCAGCACGGTGCGACAGTCGCCATTCTCGATCTTGACGAGTCGGGTGCGCAACGGGCTGCCGCGGAACTCGGGCCCCGACATCGCGGCTTTATATGCAATGTTGCCGATCGGCAGAGTTGCCGGGACGCAGCGCGGGCGGTGCTGGAGGCTTTTGGCAAGGCCGATATCCTGCTTGCCAACGCCGGAATCACCCAGCCGCTGAAATTCATGGACATTACGCCCGAGAACTGGGATCGCGTGCTGGACGTCAACCTGGGCGGCGTGTTCTATCTCAGCCAGGCCTTCGTGCCGCACATGCGGGAGCGCAAGCAGGGCTCGATCGTCTGCATGTCGTCGGTCTCCGCCCAGCGCGGCGGCGGCATCTTCGGCGGCCCGCACTATTCGGCGGCCAAGGCCGGGGTACTCGGCCTGGCCAAGGCGATGGCGCGTGAGCTTGGCCCGGACGGCGTCCGCGTCAACTGCGTCACGCCGGGCATGATCCAGACCGACATCACCGGCGGCAAGCTGACCGATGAACTGCGGGCGGAAATCACCAGGGGCATCCCGCTCAATCGGCTCGGCAATGCCGAGGACGTCGCGGGCGCCTATCTGTTCCTCGCCTCCGACCTGTCATCGTACATCACCGGTGCGGTCATCGACGTCAACGGCGGCATGCTGATCCACTGATACGCCGCCGGAACACATGGCGCGGTTGCCTGCACCGTCATGGCGGGCGAAGGCCCGCCATCTACGCCTTTGTTTACTCACAGACAAGGCGTGGATGCCGACCTTCGTCGGCATGACGGGTTGGCGCGGCCGCTGGGTCGATCTTAACGCCGGCTTGCTAGTGTCATTAATAACATCAGGAGATTACGGGATGGAAGCGTCAATATCGCGCGCCAATGCGCCGAGCCTGGCCGAACGCGCCTATCGCATCAGGCGCAACGCCTTGCGCATGGGCGAGGTGCAGGGCCAGGGCTACATCGCCCAGGCGCTGGGCGTCGCGGACGTGCTGGCCGTCGCCTATTTTCACGCTCTGCGCTACCATCCGGACGATCCGGAATGGGAGGGCCGCGACCGCTTCCTGCTGTCGATCGGTCATTACGCAATCGCTTTCTATTCGGCGCTGATCGAGGCCGGCATCCTCCCCGAGGACGAGCTTGAGACCTACGGAACGGATGACAGCCGCCTGCCGATGTCGGGCATGGCCAGCTACACGCCGGGCATGGAGATCAGCGGCGGCTCGCTCGGCCAGGGCCTGGCGCTCGGCGTCGGCTATGCCCTCGGACTCAAGCGCAAGAAGTCGGATGCGTTTGTCTATTGCCTGTTCTCCGATGGCGAATGCGGTGAGGGCGCGGTCTGGGAAGGCGCGTCCGGTGCCGGCCACTGGAAGCTGGACAACCTCATCGGCATCATCGACGTCAACAACCAGCAGGCGGACGGTCCGTCCTCCGAGGTCACCGGAGGACTGGAGCACCTGGCCGATCGGTTCACCGCCTTCGGCTGGCATGCGCAGCGTGTCAACGGCAACGATATCGGTGCGCTGGTCGGTGCCTTCGACGTAGCGCGGTCGCTGCGGGAACCGATGCCGCGCGTGATCATCTGCGACACCAAGATGGCCAAGGGCGTGCCCTTCCTCGAGCAGCGGGAGCGCAATCACTTCCTGCGCGTCGAGGCCGACGAATGGCAGCAGGCGCTCACCGTACTCGAAGCAGGGAGGACCGCATGATGCGCTCGAAATATATCCGTCCGGTTCGGCTGAAGGAGCAGGGTGAGGGCGGCCAGGGCGGCGCCTCGCGCCTCACCACATCCGCAATGATTGCCTCGCTCGCTGCACCCGGGCAGCGCACGAAACCGGCGCCGTTCGGCCAGGCGCTGCTGACGCTCGCCGAAACCCGGCCCGACCTGGTTGGCCTGACGGCGGATCTGAGCAAGTACACCGACCTGCATGTGTTCGCCAAGGCGCATCCCGACCGGTTCTACCAGATGGGCATGTCGGAACAGCTTCTGATGTGCACCGCCGCGGGCATGGCGCGCGAGGGGTTCATGCCGTTCGCCACCACCTATGCGGTGTTCGCCGCGCGGCGCGCCTACGACTTCATCTGTCTTGCGATCGCCGAGGAGAACCTGAACGTCAAGGTCGTCTGTGCGCTGCCCGGCCTGACCACAGGCTATGGACCGAGCCATCAGGCCACGGAGGATATCGCGATCTTCCGCGGCATGCCGAACCTGACGATCGTCGATCCCTGCGACGCGCTCGATATCGAGCAGGCGGTGCCGGCCATCGCCGCGCACCACGGACCGGTCTATATGCGGCTGCTGCGCGGCAACGTGCCGATCGTGCTGGACGAGTACGACTACAAGTTTGAATTGGGCAAAGCGAAGCTGCTGCGCGGCGGCGCGGATGCGCTGATCATTTCGTCCGGCTTCATGACAATGCGGGCGCTGGAGGCGGTCGAAAGTCTGAAGGCGCAACGAGTCGACGCCGGCGTGCTGCATGTGCCGACGATCAAGCCGCTCGACGAGGCAACAATCATCCGCGAGGCTTCGAAAACCGGGCGCATGGTCATCGTTGCGGAGAACCACACCGTCATCGGCGGCCTGGGCGAAGCGGTCGCCGGAGTCCTGTTGCGTGCCGGCGTCACCCCCGCCTTCCGCCAGATCGGCTTGCCCGACGAGTTCCTCGACGCCGGTGCACTGCCGACGCTGCACGATCGCTACGGGATTTCGACCGCGGCGATGACCAAGAGCATCAAGCGCTGGCTGTCGGCATGACGACCGTCGGTTTCATCGGTCTCGGTGCGATGGGCTTGCCGATGGCGCGCAACCTCGTCGCGCGCGGGGTGCGGGTGCGCGGCTTCGACGTGCGGCGGGAGGCTGCGGTGGCGCTCGTCGCAGCCGGCGGCGTGGCGGCGGCCTCCGCCATCGAGGCCGCCAACGGCGCCGACATGCTGGCGCTGATGGTGGTGAATGCCCGGCAGGCGGAGCAGGTGCTGTTTGCCGATGGAGCGCTGGAGGCGTTGCCAAAAGGTGGCATCGTCGCCCTGATGGCCACCTGCCCGCCGGGTTCGGTGGAAAAACTGTCCGAACGCGTGTTGGCGACTGGCCGGCGCTTTCTCGACTCGCCGGTCTCGGGCGGCGTGGCCGGTGCCAAGGGCGCGACCTTGACGATCATGGCGGCGGCACCGTCCGCCACCTTCGCCGACGCGAAACCGGTGCTGGAGGCGCTCGGCGACAAGATTTTCTTCGTCGGGGAGCGTCCCGGGCAAGGCGCGGCGGTCAAGACCGTCAACCAGTTGCTGTGCGGCGTGCACATCGCTGTCGTCGCGGAGGCGTTCTCGCTCGCCGCCCGCGTCGGCGTGGACCGGAACGTGATGCTGCGGATCCTCAGCGGCTCCTCGGCGTCCAGTTGGATGCTGCAGGATCGCGGCCCGCGCATGTTGCAGGCGAACCCGGAGGTTACCAGCGCGGTGGACATTTTCGTCAAGGATCTTAGCATCGTGCTGGAGGCAGGACGGGAGACCAAGGCGGCGCTGCCGCTCGCCGCGCTGGCGCATCAGCTTTTCCTGGCCACCTCCGGCCGCGGTGACGGCGCCGCTGACGACAGCCAGGTTATTCGCAGCTACTTCGCACTGAACGGCCAGCCGCCGACATAACAAATACAGTTTGGGAGAGAAACAATGACAGCCAGGGGCTTCACACGGCGCGGCATCGTTACCGCGGCGGCCACGTTACCATTGGTCGGCATCCTGCGCCGCCCCGCCTTCGCGGCCGACTTCAACTATAAAATGGCGACCGGGCAGGACCCGACCCATCCGATCAACACGCGTGCCCAGGAAGCCATCGACCGCATCCGCGAGGCGAGCAAAGGCCGGCTTGAGATTGCGCTGTTTCCCGCCAACCAGCTTGGTTCCGACACCGATCTGCTGGGCCAGGTGCGCAGCGGCGGCGTCGAGTTCTTCAATCTCTCGACCTCCATCCTGGCGACGCTGGTCCCGGCCGCCAGCATTCCCAATGTCGGCTTCGCCTTTACCGACTACGACGCGGTGTGGAAGGCGATGGACGGCGGCCTTGGCGAGTATGTCCGGGCGCAGATCGCCAAGAGCGGTATCATTACAGTATGCAAGGTGCAGGACAACGGCTTCCGCAATATTACGACATCAACACGGCCGATCGCGGCGCCGGACGACCTGAAGGGGTTCAAGATCCGCGTCCCGCCGGCACCGATCCTGACATCGCTGTTCACCGCCATCGGCGCGGGGCCGACGCCGATCAACTTCAATGAGCTTTATTCGGCGTTGCAGACGCATATTGTCGAGGGTCAGGAGAATCCGCTCGCCATCATTGCCACCACGCGGCTTTATGAAGTGCAGAAATACTGCAGCATGACCGGCCATGTCTGGGACGGATACTGGCTGCTGGGCAATCGCCGGGCGTGGCAGGCCCTGCCAGAGGATTTGCGCGTCATCGTTACGCAGGAATTCGACAAATCCGCCATGGACCAGCGCGCGGACGTCGCGAAGCTCAGCGAGAGCTTGCGCCAGGGTCTCGCCGCCAAGGGGCTGCAATTCAACGACGTTGATCGCACCAGCTTCCGCGATGCGCTGCGCAAGACCAGTTTCTACAAGGACTGGCGCGCCAGGTTCGGCGACCAGGCATGGTCGTTGCTGGAGGCTTCGGCGGGGACGCTGACATGAGCCGGACCTTCGCAGAGACCGGAACCGGTGCCGGCAGCGACACGACGGCCTCGCGCCGCTTTCTGGCGCAGGTCGAGCGCTGGCTCGCCCGCATCGTTGGCGCGATTGCCGCGGTGGCGGTGCTGACCGAGGTCGCCATCCTTCTCATTGGCGTCATCGCCCGGTTCGGCCTGAACAGCCCGCTGGTGTGGAGCGACGAGCTTGCCTCGATGGTCTTTCTCTGGCTCGCCATGCTGGGTTCGGTGCTGGCGCTGTCGAAAGGCGAGCACATGCGGCTGTCCACGATCGCCGCGCGCCTGCCGCTGCGGTGGCGGGGACCCGCCGAATGTCTGGCGGTGCTGACGCCGCTGTTGCTGCTGGGGTTCCTGATCAGTCCCGCATTGGACTACATGACGGATCAGTCCTTCATCGAGACGCCCGCTTTGGGCTGGTCGGACGCCGTGCGTGCCGCGGCCATGCCGATCGGCTTTGGCTTGATGATGGCGATTTCGGTGCTGCGTCTGGCGCAGCACCGGTTGCGCGATGTCGCCGGTGTTGCGGCGGTGCTGGGGGTGCTGGCTTTCGTCTTGTGGATGGGCGCGCCGATGCTCTCCCATCTCGGCAACTGGAACCTGCTGGTTTTCTTCGTGCTGTTGCTGGGCGCCGGCGTGCTGATTGGCGTGCCGATCGCGTTCGCCTTCGGGCTTGCCACGGTGGCCTATCTGCTGTGCACGACCCACACCCCGTTGCAGGTGCTGCCCGGCCGCATGGATGAGGGCATGAGTTCGCTCATTCTGCTCGCCGTGCCGCTGTTCGTCCTGCTCGGTGCCCTGGTCGAGATGACCGACATGGCCAAGGCGATGGTGGCCTTCCTCGCCTCCTTGATCGGCCATGTGCGCGGCGGCCTGCAATACGTGCTGCTGGGGGCGATGCTGCTGGTCTCGGGCATTTCCGGTTCGAAAACCGCCGACATGGCCGCCGTGGCGCCGGTGCTTTTCCCCGAGATGCGAAAGCGCGGCCTGGCCGACGGCGAGATGGTGTCCCTGCTGGCCGGCGCCGGAGCGATGGCGGAGACGATCCCGCCGTCGCTGGTGCTGATCGCCATCGGGTCGGTTACCGGGGTGTCGATCGCCGCGCTGTTCACCGGCGGCCTGCTGCCGGGCGTCGTGCTGGCCATCGGGTTGGCGATCCTCGCGCGCCAGCGCACCGGGGCCGAGGATCTGCGCGGCGTCAAGCGGGCGTCCGCCGGCACCGTGCTGCGGACGTTCGTGATCGCGCTGCCCGCCCTGGTGCTGCCGGCGCTGATCCGGTTCGCCGTGATCAACGGCATCGCCACCGCGACCGAGGTGTCGACTATCGGCATCGCCTATACCGTGCTCGCCGGTTTGCTGATCTATCGGCGGTTCAACTGGCGGCGGATCTATCCGATGCTGGTCGAGACGGCGTCATTGTCCGGCGCGATCCTGTTCATTATCGGCGCCGCCAACTGCATGGCCTGGGCACTGACTCAGTCGGGCTTCTCGCACAATCTGGCGGCGACCATGGCGGCGGTGCCTGGCGGCTCTTGGGGTTTCCTCGGAATTTCCATTCTGGCGTTCATCGTGCTGGGCAGCGTGCTGGAGGGCATCCCGGCGATGGTGCTGTTCGGTCCGCTGCTGTTCCCGATCGCGCGGCAGCTTGGCGTGAACGAGGTGCACTACGCGATGGTTGTCATCCTGGCGATGGGCGTCGGCCTGTTCGCGCCGCCGTTCGGGCTGGGCTACTACGCCGCCTGCACCATCGGCCGGGTCAATCCCGATGCGGCGCTGCTGCGCATCTGGCCGTATCTCGGGGTGCTGGTGCTGGGCCTGCTGCTGATCGCCGCCGTGCCGTGGATTTCGACTGGTTTTCTGCCGAAATAGCGCGTGTTCAGGCTGACTTGAAAGGCGGCGGACGCTGCCACACCGTCATGGCCCGGCTTGTCCGGGCCACCTATGCCAGCACCCTGTCGCGATAGGTGGCCCGGCTGTCCGGGCCATGACGAATAGGGTCATCGCCGCGATTCCAGCCAGCCTGAAAATGCTCTACCCAAAGCCGGCGGACCGGTCCGGATCGATCATTTCCGGCCGCCGAAGGCCTCCAGCGCCGCCCGAAGCTCGGGATGGGACGCGGCATACTCGCCGATTGGAATGCCCCGCGAGATCGCGTCCCAGGCCTGGCGGATGCTCGCCGCGCCGCCGGCCGGCCCCATCGGGTGGCCGAACACCCCCCGCCCGGGGACGAAGCCGAAATCGGCGCTGCCGACTTTGCGGTAGACCCCCTCCAGCGTCCCCGCCCAGTCGCTTCCGCCCGGCACGGGCAGGACCGGCTTGATCGGCCCCATCGGCTCCAGGCAGGCGCGGACGCAGTCCAGCACCTCGGTTTCGGGGGTCATCATGCGGCTGCCGAACCCTGGCATGATCACCGAGTCGAACCCCGCCAGCCGCTGCAGCCGGGTCAGCACGCGGGAGTGGATGCCGTACCCCGCCAGCCGGCTGAACGCGGCGATGAACGGGAAATGCGCGATCAGCGGCACCCGGGCGTGGCGGCGCAGCATCCGCACCGCGCTCAGCCCCACCGGCATGGCGTTCACCAGCAGCGCGTTGGCGCCTTTTGCGATCGCCAGGTCATGCAGCTCGACCAGACGATCGACCTCATCGGTGATGTTGGCGAGGTAGATTTTCGGCGCCCCGGTCTCCCGTTCGGCCCGCAGCCGCGCCTCGCCCAGGGCGGCGGCGCGTTCGCTCAGCGGGCACCACGGGATGTCGGCGAGCATCTCGTCGTCCTTGGCGATATCCAGCCCGCCCAGCCAGCTTTGGTAGCCGAGTTCGGCGAAGGGTTCCGCCGGCAGCCCGACATTCGGCTTGATGACGCCGAAGAAGATCGGCCGATCGTACGCCTGCAAGCGGACGCGCAGGCCCGCGATGCCGAATTGCGGCCCCTGGAACGCGGCCAGGTAGGAGTCCGGAAAGCGGATGTCCTGCAGCCGGATCAACGGGATGCCGGGCGAGAAGAACACGCCCTCGCCGCAGACCGCCGACAGCAGGTTGGGGATGCGCGGGCCGAAATTGCCGTGCGGGTGGGCGACCGTGACGCGGCATGCGTGGACCGGGCCGCGCACGGCGCACTCCACCTTGATGCTGAAGCCGCCGGGACGCGGTTCGGCGTGCAGTTCCAGCACCTTGGCGGCGAAGCGCGGCCGAAAGTCCTCGTCGATGCCGACGCGCCGCCACTGCGCGGTGGATTGCTCGCTGCACAGATGCGCCGCGGCCTCGCGCGGGTCACCGGCGCATTCGAAGTCGAAGTCCAGCTCCAGGTAGTCCTCGGCGTTCAGATCGGCGCGGCGCGCGTAGAAGCCGGCGATGTCGTCGGGGGTCATGGGCTGTTGCCGAGAATGTGCAGGTCGATCGTCCGGCGTTCGCGCGGGCCGTCCAGCTCGATGAAGAAGATGGACTGCCAGCCGCCCAGCAGCAGCGCGCCGTCCGCCACCGGGATGGTCTCCGACGAGTTCATGAACAGTCCCAGCAGATGCGCGTGCGCATTGTCGCGGTCGTCCACCGGAGCAAGATTGTGCAGGTAGTCTCCGTCGCGCGGCACCAGGCGCTTGAGGTGGGTGATCATGTCGCGCTGAAGCTGCGCCTCGCGTTCGTTGACATTGACCCGGGCGGTGGTGTGGGGGGAGATCAGAGTGAGAAGCCCGTCCCGGATGCCGGTGGAGGCGACCCAGTCGCGGACTTGGCCGGTGATGTCGATGATCTGTATCGGTTCGGCCGTGGCCAGTTCGATCCGGTGTCTGAGACTCTGCAAAGCGAATGACCTGCGCGCTGAAAGCCCGGTTCGGGCGGTGCGGCGCGGTGTTATCGTGCGGGGGGCGCCCGGGCAAGGGCTGCAAGACTGGCGGGGCGCGGGCCGGACCGGATAGAACGCCGCGCTCTGGCCAAGCCTTCCCGCATGGAGACCACGATGTCCGATGTTCCCGCTCCTGACGCAACCGACCGCTACGTCAGCTTCCTCGGCATCGACTGCGACGGCAAAGCCCGCCGGATGATGGAACGTATCGATCTTCATCTCGCAATCGCGGAACGCAACAACCTGTTCTGGCAGTATTTTTCGAAGAAAAGGGCGGGCGGCTCCGGGCCGAAGCCGGACGATTTGTTCCTGCTTCATTCCCACATCAACCAGGTCCGGGAGCTGTTCGAGACGTGGGAGGATGAGGAGTCGCTGCGGATGCTCGATCATCTGGAAGAAAAGTGCTGCTGAAGCGCCGGGCTTTGACCGCGCCAGGCGTTCGGGTTTGGTGATAGCGTCCCGGGCCTGGAGGGCAGGATGTCGGAAGCGCGGCGGCAATCGATCCGGACCTTGGAAGCCTACCTGGATTGGGAGGCTCAACAGCCGATCCGGTATGAGCTTGTGGACGGGCAAGTTTACGCCATGGTCGGCGGGACGTCCGAACACGATACAATCTGCAACAATTTGCGCGGCGAGCTTCGCGAACGGATGCGGGGTAAGCCCTGCCGCGTGCAAGGTCCTGATCTTAAAGTAAAAGCGGGAACGGACGTCCGCTATCCGGACGCGCTGATCGACTGCGGTCCGCGCGTGCCGGGCGCGCTGTTCGCTCAGGAGCCGGTGGCGGTGTTCGAGGTTCTGTCCAAGAGCACGGCCTGGATCGACCAGACCCTGAAGCTGCGCGGCTACGACGCGACGCCGACTATCCGCTATTACGTCCTGATCAGCCAGGATGAACAGCGCGCCTTGTTTTACACGCGCGACAGGGACGGACGGCTTGCCACCCGGGACGCCGCTTTGCTGGAGGGAGCAGACGCAGCGATCGAGCTCCCCGGGTTCGACCTGATTCTGCCGTTTGCCGCCCTGTATGAGGGCATTGAATTCGTTGCCGATCGGCCGGCCGCGGACTGATCCGGGGCAAAAGCGCTTTTTTTGGCGGTGGGCTGCCGGCATCGGCGGTGCCGGTTGAGACTCCGCCTTATGCGCGGAGATCGCCGAGATTTTGAGAGCGCAGAGATAACGTTTCGCGTCTGCGGCGCGGCTCGTTGGCACCCGCGGCGGCGGCCTGCAGTGACAGCTTTTCCCGGCCGGCAAGACCGCGCCGCGCCGGAGGCGCAGGAAAACCTTCTCCGCGATCTCGAAATCTCGGCGTTCTCTGCGCATAAAGCGGAACCCGAACCGCACGCCGCGCCCGCCGATGGGCCCCGGACCGGCGGGGCCATGGGCGCTGAGACAAGGGCTGCGGCCGCGGACCCGTTCGAACCCGCTGCGCGCACTGCGGCCCTCCGGCTTCCTCCGTGCAAAAATCCTGCGATTGCAACCGCTTCGTCCCGGACTCCGCCTGCGGCATTGCCGCAACAAACCGCTGTTTTCGTTCGCAGCGCTTCGGCGGACCATCGGGTCCGCCGCACGATCCGGCGTACCCCATGGCCACGACTCGCCCGCCCGTGCTTTGATGGCGTTGCCTGCAACGCAAACCGGACGCCGCCTCCCTGTCCCGCATCCGCCTCCTCTCCGAGACCACCGTCAACCGCATCGCCGCCGGCGAGGTGATCGAGCGGCCGGCTGCCGCCGTGAAGGAGCTGGTGGAGAACGCGCTCGATGCCGGCGCCTCGCGCATCGCCGTCCGCCTCGACGGCGGCGGCATCGACCGGCTTGAGGTCGCCGACAACGGCACCGGCATGACGGCCGATGAGCTGGCGCTGTGCGTGCTGCGCCATGCCACCTCCAAGCTGACCGACGAGGCGCTGGTGCGCATCGCCACGCTCGGCTTCCGCGGCGAGGCGCTGCCCTCCATCGGCGCCGCCGCGCGGCTCCGCATCACCTCCCGCCCTGCGGACGCCGATCATGCCTGCGCCATCGCGGTGGAGGGCGGCGCGGTGTCGGCCGTGGCCCCCGCCGCCGGGCCGCCGGGCACCAGCGCGGTGGTGCGCGACCTGTTCTTCGCCACCCCGGCGCGGCGCAAGTTCCTGAAAAGCCCGCGCGCCGAGGCGGACCATGCCGAGGCGGCGGTGCGCCGGCTGGCGATGTCGGCGCCGGGGGTGGCGTTCCGGCTGGAGATCGACGGGCGGGTGGCGCTGGAGGTTCCGGCGCAGTCCCGCCTGGCGCGCGTCGCCGCGCTGCTCGGCGCAGAGGCCGCCGCAGCGCTGCTGCCCGTCAACGAAGCGCGCGACGGGCTGGCCATCGGCGGCTATGTCTGCTCGCCCGCGGTGACCCGCGCCACCGCCGAGGCGCAGACTTTGGTGGTCAACAACCGCCCCGTCGGCGATCCGGTGCTGCGCACGGCAATCCGGGTGGCGTACCGCGACGTGATCGCCGCCGGGCGGCACGCAATGGTGGCGCTGTTCCTGGAGGTGCCGCCGGAAGACCTCGACGTGAACGTGCACCCGGCGAAGACGGAGCTGCGGTTCCGCGATCCGGCGGCGGTGCGCTCGCTGGTCATCGGCTCGGTGCGGCGGGCGCTCGGCGCCGCGGGCGGGCAGGTGGTGCCGATGCCGTCATGGCCGCGTCCGTCCCGGCCGAACTCTGTCACCCCGCCGCCTTTGTCATTGGCCCCGGCGCCGCCGCCGCGCGGCAGCCTGGCGGAGGCGCAGCTTGCCTTCGCCGGCGCGCCCGCGGCGCGGCGGATCGAGGCCCTGGAGCCCTCGCCCGATCACCCGCTCGGCGCCCCGGTGGCGCAGGTGCTGGACACCTACATCATCGCCGTCGCCGCCGACGGGTCGCTGGTGCTGGTGGACCAGCACGCCGCGCATGAGCGGCTGACGCATGAGGCGATCCGCGGCCAGATGACGGCCGGCGCGGTGCGCAGCCAGCCTTTGCTGCTGCCGGCGGTGGTCGATCTGCCGTCCGGCGACGTGGCGCGGCTGGCGGCGCGGGCGGCGGAGCTGGCGCGGCTCGGCCTGGAGATCGAGGAGTTCGGCCCGGGCGCGATCCTGGTGCGCGCCGTCCCGGCGGCGCTGGGCAGCCCGGAGCCGGCGCCGCTGCTGCGCGACCTCGCCGACGAACTGGCGGAGCTGGGCGAGCAGACCGTGCTGTCGGCGCGGCTGGATGCGATGATCGCCCGCATGGCCTGCCATGGCAGCATCCGCGCCGGCCGCCGGCTCGGCGAGGCGGAGATGGCCGCGCTGCTGCGCCGGATGGAGGCAACGCCGCGGGCTGCGACCTGCAGCCACGGGCGGCCGACGGTGCTGAAGCTGTCGAAGGCGGACATCGAGAAGATGTTCGGGCGTCGGTAGGCTATTCCGCCCGCTCCGCCACGGCCCCGGGGTCATGGGCTCCGCCTCCGGGCAACGGGCCAGGGGCGACGCCGGCTGCGGCGGATCGACGGCCGGGAGACCGGGGCGAAAAACCGGCGGCGGCGCTGCTCTAAATCTGCACCACGCTGTTCAGTTCGAAGCTGGCCCCGGCCGGGTTCTCGCCGATGCGCAGCATCGTGCCGTTGATGAAATTGTGCGGCGGCACGGGAAGGTTGTAGGGCGCCGGGACGCCGTTGTGCACGCGTCCCGCCAGGTCGTATCGCGACCCGTGGCAATGGCAGAAATATCCGCCCGGCCAGTTCGACACGGGTTCGGTCGCATCCGGCTTCGCATACAGCGTCGGCAGGCAGCCGAGATGGGTGCAGATGCCGACAAGCACCGCGTATTCCAGCGTCATGCTGCGGTGCCAGTTCGTTGCGTAGGCAGGTTGCTGCGGCACCGCCGAATCCGGGTCCTTGAGCCGCGCGGCGAGCGCCGGGTCCTGCAATGTTTCCAGCGCCTGCGGGCTGCGCCGCAGGATGAAAACCGGGGCGCCGCGCCACATCGCCACGATCTGCTGGCCCGGTTCGATCCGGCTGGTGTCGACGTCCAGCGGCTCGCCCGCGGCCAGCGTGTCCCTGGCCGGGTTCATGCTGTCGATGAACGGCCACGCGACCGCGCCCGTGCCGATGGCCGCAGCGGCCACGGCGGTCAGGCCGAGCAGATCGCGCCGGGGCACGGCGTGGAGGTGTCCGCTCGGGGTTTGGGCGATGGCAGGCATGGCAGGGCCTTTCCGGTTCGCGGCCGATCGCCGCGCTGGTCACTTGATGATATAAGCAATCGTATATTATAGATTGTCAAGCTGGCGATGACCGGAGCAGCCCATGACCGACGCGAACGAACCCGCAGTGCCGAAGCCCGTCGCCGGGTCGCCGCGCCTCGGCGAACCAGCCGTCCCGTTCCGGGTCCGCACCACGTTCGGACCGCGCAGCCTGGACGGCTACCGCGGGCGCTGGCTGCTGCTGTTCTCCCACCCGGCCGATTTCACGCCGGTCTGCACGTCCGAGTTCATCGCCCTGGCGA
Source organism: uncultured Rhodopila sp. (assembly GCA_903851415.1). Lineage (GTDB taxonomy): Bacteria > Pseudomonadota > Alphaproteobacteria > Acetobacterales > Acetobacteraceae > Rhodopila. The sequence continues at coordinate 21,394 of CAINOE010000035.1, forward strand.
AGCTGCACGACCGCTTCCAGGCGCTGGGCTGCGACCTGCTGGGCCTGTCGGTGGACAGCCTGTTTTCCCATCTCGCCTGGGTCCGCAGCATCCGCGACGCGTTCGGCGCCGACATCCCGTTCCCGATCGCCGAGGACCTGTCCATGGCCGTCGCCTCCGCCTACGGCATGATCCATCCGGCGGATGCCGACACCTCGGCCGTGCGCGCCTCCTTCCTGATCGACCCGGCGGGCATCCTGCGGCTGTTCACCTACTACCCCACCCCAATCGGCCGGAACGCGGGTGAGATGCTGCGGGCGCTGGCGGCGCTGCAGGAGGCCGATCGGTCCGGCCTGTCGATGCCGGGGGATTGGCAGCCGGGCGGCGACGGCTTGCTGCCGCCCCCCGTCACGGCCGCCGAGGCCGATGCCCGTGCCGGGGCGGGCGCGCCCGCGTGGTACTACCAGGCCAGGGCGGTGACGCCGTGAGCCGGCCGGTGGCGACAGCCGCCGATGCGGGCGGCATGCGGGCGGCGGCGGACCTGTTCCGGGTTCTGGCGCACCCGATGCGTCTGCAAATCCTCTGCCGCCTGCTGGACGGCGAGGTGCCGGTGGCCGGCCTGGAAAGCGAGCTCGGGCTGAAGCAGCCGAGCCTGTCCCAGCAGCTCGGCCAGCTTCGCGACGCTGATATCGTAACGACGCGGCGCGAGGCCAAATCCATCGTCTACAGCCTTGCCGACGAGCGCGTGCGCGTCCTCGTGGACGCCCTGCGGGGGGCGATGAACCACGCCCGGCCGCCGCGGGCGCAGGCCGCCAAGGCGCCAGCCGCACCGCGCCCGCCGCCCGGGCGGACGCCGGCCCCGGCGGTCGTTGCACCAGGGGCGGTGGAGTGCGGAGTGTTCGCCGTGGTCGGATCGCCGGCCCGCGGCTGACCGCGACCGATGCGGATGCCTGCGCAGCCTCGTTGCCGGTGCCGTCCGCTCCGACTCATAATCAAAATCAATCAAATCCATTCAACGCATGCGTTGGATAAATGAAAACAGAAAGCCGACGTTCCCGGCATTCCCGCGGAGCGTTCACATGTCTCAGCCCACCGTCATCCTGCCTGCCCTGGCCGTCCGGCCGCCGCCCGTCACGCTGCCCCGGGAGCTCGCCGTTCTGCCGGGCCTGGCGCTGACCTGCGCCATGGCAGCCGCCGCCTATGCCGTCAGGCGCATTCCCGGGATGGACAGTTTCAGCCCGATGATCATCGCCATCCTGCTCGGCATGGCGCTGCACAACGCCATCGGCACGCCCGCCCGCGCGCGTGCCGGAGTCGTCTTCAGCCTGAAGCGCCTGTTGCGGCTCGCCATCATCCTGCTCGGGCTGCAACTGACCGCGCAGCAGGTGGCGGCCGTCGGCGCCACCGGGATGGGTATCATCGTTGTCACGCTGCTGAGCACGTTCCTGGTGACCAAGGCGCTGGGGCGCCTGTTCGGGGTGGAGCGGGGGCTGGCCGAGCTGATCGCCGCCGGCACCGCGATCTGCGGCGCATCCGCCGTCATCGCGACCAACACGGTCACCCGCGCCGCGGACGAGGACGCCGCCTATGCGGTCGCCTGCGTGACCGTGTTCGGCTCGCTGTCGATGGTCCTGTATCCCGCGCTGCCCGGGCTGCTGCATCTCGATGCGCATCATTTCGGGTTGTGGAGCGGCGCCTCGATCCACGAGGTCGCCCAGGTCGTCGCCGCCGCCTTCCAGGACGGCCGCGACGCCGGCGAGTTCGGCACCATCGCCAAGCTCAGCCGGGTGATGCTGCTGGCTCCGCTGGTGCTTGGCCTCGGGGCCGTCGCGACGCGCCGCGGCCGGGACGGGGTGCAGGCGCGGGCGCCGCTGCCCTGGTTCGTGTTCGGCTTCATCGCGCTGATTGGCGTCAACAGCCTGGGCGTGGTGCCGGCGGAGGCAAAGCACGTGCTGGTCCCCGCAACCACCTTCCTGCTGACCGTCGCGCTGGCGGCGATGGGGCTGGAGACTGATATCGGCAGGCTGCGCGCCCGCGGATTGCGGCCGCTGGCGCTCGGCGCGGCCTCCCGGGTGTTCATCTCGGGGTTCAGCCTGGTTCTGATCGAACTGGTGTATTGATCGTCCATGACCCTGGACCAGCTCCGTCTGTTCGTCGCCGCGGCCGAGCGGCTGCATGTGACCCGCGCGGCCGAGGCGCTGAACATCAGCCAACCGGCGGCGAGTTCGGCGATCACCGCGCTGGAGGCCAGCCTGAATACGCGGCTGTTCGACCGCATCGGCCGCGGCGTCGCTTTGACCGAGGCCGGGCGGCAATTGCTGCCGGAGGCCAGGGCGGTGCTGGCGCGTGTCGGCCAGGCGGTTCAGGTGCTGGACGATCTGCACGAACTGCGGCGCGGCCACCTGGCGCTGCACGCCAGCCACACCATCGCCGGCTATTGGCTGCCGGCGATGATGCACCGCTTCCATGCGGCATGGCCGCTGGTGACGCTGTCGCTGGTCATCGGCAACACGGCCGAGGTGGCGCGCGCGGTGCTCGAGGGCGCGGCCGATTTGGGTTTCGTCGAGGGCAGCGTTGACGACCCTCTGCTGGTGCAGATCCCTGTCGCCGCCGATGGGCTGGTGCTCGTGGTTGGGGCGGGGCATGCGTGGGCGGGGAGGACGCATGTGGCGGCGGCCGATTTGGCGGGCGCGCGCTGGGTGCTGCGCGAGCGCGGCTCCGGCACGCGTCAGGTGTTCGAGGACGCGATGACCGGGTTCGGCATCGATCCGGCGAAACTGGCTGTCGGCATGGAGCTGCCGTCGAACGAGGCGGTCCGCGCGGCGGTGGAGGCGGGTGCCGGCGCGACGGTGATCTCGTCCCTGGTGGCGCGTGCGGGCCTTGCCTCGGGATCGCTCGCGGAATTGCCGTTTGCGTTCCCGGAGCGCCGCTTTCTCGCGCTGCGGCACGGCGACCGCCACCACGCGCGTGCGGCGATGGCGCTGCTGGAGGTGATTCGCCAGGCTGCCGTTTAGCCTGCCCGATCCCGCCGCGACGTGCGATTCGCCGTGCGGGTTCCGCCGGTCACCTCACGACGGGGCGCGACGCATCCGAGGTCCATTCCGACATCGAGCCTTCATACAGCTTCGCATCCGGCCGATGCAGAACCTCGGACAGCACGAACCAGTCGGCTGCCGACAGGTAGCCGGCATTGCAATAGACGATGGCCGGCTTCTCGCCCGCGGGCGCGAACAACTGCGCCAGCGCATCGCGCGGCCTGAGGCGGCCGTCGGCTGTCAGGATCGCGCTTTCATCCAGCGAAACCGCACCCGGGATGTGACCCCCGGCATGCACGAGCGGCGACAGGACGGCGCCGCTCCATTGCGACGCCGGACGGGCGTCCACCAGCGTGGCGCTGCCCCGGGCCAGCGCGGCGGCAACCTCCGGCAGTTCCGCCCGCAATGCGGCGTTGTAGTGCGGCGTGAACACCGCCGGACCGCGCGTTGCCGAACCGCTTTCCACCGGGCCGAGCCATGCCGCCCAGCCGCCGTCCAGAATGGAAACCTCCGTGTGCCCGAGCACTTTGAACGTCCAGTAGACCCTGGCCGCGGCCGGGAAGTCGCCGGCGACGATCACGATTTCATCGCCGTCGCCCACGCCGAGGGCGCCGATGGCGGCGGCAAGCCGCTCCACCGGCGGCAGGGCCGCGGCGGCACCGGCCGGGCCGGGAACCGTCCATCCCGCGGTCCGGTAGTCGGCCGACATCGCGCCCGGGATGTGACCCGCCTGGAATGCGGCGGCCGGGCGCACATCCACGACTGCCAGATGCGGATTGCCGGCACCGGCGGCGACCCCGGCCGCCTGCACCAGCGGCTCCGCGGCGCGCGCGGCCTCGCTGAAGCCGGCTGCCGCGAGCGCGAGGGAGGTTGCGATGCCGCACCCGATGGTGCGCGCCGCGCCGTGGAACCCGCTGCTCATCATGCTGCCTGCGTCGGTGGCGCGAACTGGTCGAACGCTTCCAGAGCCTTCGCCGCGTACATCACGCTCGGCCCGGCGCCCATGTAGATGGCGATGCCGACCGTTTCGAGAATCTCCTCACGCGATGCGCCGTGCTTGACGGCGGCTTCCGCATGGAAGGCGATGCACGGGTCGCAGCGGGTGGCGACCGCGATGCCCAGCGCCAGCAGCTCCTTGGTCCTGGTGTCCAGCGCATTCGCTTTCAGCGCCGCCTGCGCGGTCGCCGAAAAGCCTTTCATCACATCGGGTATCCCGGCGCGGACATCGCGCAGCCCGGCCGAATAGTCGCGCGTCATCGCGCTCCAGTCGTTCAACATGAACCGGTCTCCTGTCAGGTGTGGATGCGCAGCAGCGAATAGGCCGGGCAGAACGAGAAGCCCGCGGTCAGCAGCGGCAGCAGGCCGAACCAGGCCCAGGCGGGGCCGCCGAGCAGTGCCCAGGCGATGAGCGCGATGCCGATGGCGGCGCGCGTCCCCCGGTCGATCACGCCGATGTTCTTTGTCATTTACGATCTCCTGTTGCGGTCAGTCGAAGGCGCAGCCGGGCGCCAGCCCGTTCGGCACCGCGGTGTCATGGTCATGCCGGTCTCCGTTTCGACGCGCGGCGCGCTTGGCGCTTGACCCTATATTCACTTATGCGTATCTTCGCAAGTATGAAAATACAGCCCGATGCGATGGAGGCGGCGGCGGACAAGGCGAGCGCGCTGCTCAAGTCGCTCGCCAACCGCCACCGCCTTATGATTCTGTGCCAGCTCGTCGACGGCGAACGCTCCGTCGGCGACCTGGCGGCGTTCCTCAACGCCCGCGACTCGACCGTCTCCCAGCACCTCGCGCTGCTGCGCAAGGATGGCCTGGTGCAGGCGCGGCGGGAGGCGCAGACCATCTATTATTCCATCGCCTCCTGCCCGGCCCGGCGGGTGCTGGAAACGCTGTTCGCGATCTACTGCTCGCCCGATCCGATCTGCGGCGAGACGATCCCGCAGCCTGCGAAAAACCCCGGCGGAGACCAATGATGTTCTGGAAGAAAGACGCTGCGGCCTGGCCCGGCCCGGTAGAGATCGACGCCGCCGAGGTCGGCGCGCGCCCGGGCCGCGGGGAGATCGCGCTGGTCGATGTGCGCGAACCGAACGAGATCGCGGCTGAGCGCATCCCGGGCGCCATATCCGTGCCGCTGTCGCAATTCGATCCTGCCGCTCTGCCGAAGGGCGAGGTCGTGTTGACCTGCCTCGGCGGAAAGCGTTCGGCGATGGCGTTGGCGAAGTGCCGTTCGGCCGGGGTGCCGGTTAACATGCAGAAGCGTGGCGGATTGACCGCCTGGAAAGCTGCCGGATTGCCGACCGTCCGCTGAAGGAGGCGTCCTTGCACAAGGCGTCCCGGGTCGCCATCATGCCTGTCGTGGCGCGGCCGGCGCTCACTCCGCCGGCTGCGCCACGGGCTCGTCCGCGCGCGCCGAGACCCGGGCGGAACCGGCGCAGAACAGGCTCAGCAGCAGGATCACCGCCACCAGGACCAGCACCAGCTCCGGGTGGCCCTTGTCGATCAGCAGGCCGAACGGCACCGGGGTGATCGCGCCGCCGAGCGGCAGGCCGGCGCTGACGAAGCCGAACACCTTGCCGATCTGGCCGGCCGGGGCGGCGTCCTTGACCATGACGTCGCGCGGGGTGCGGCTCGCGCCGAGCGCCAGTCCCGAAGCGAAGGTCACGCCGATGATGACCGCGGCGGGCAGGCTCAGCCAGTTGACCGCCAGCATCAGCAGCGCCGACAGGGTCGTCAGGCCGGTGACGAAGGGCAGGATGTGGCGCTTGAACGTGTCGGCGAACCAGCCCCCCGCCAGCACGCCCGCGGTGGCGCCGAGCATGTAGCCGGTCAGCGCGGTGGCGGCCACCGGCAGGTCGATGCCCTTGACGGTGTGCAGCACGGTCACCAGCCAGGCCTGGATGCCGCCGCCGCCCATGGCGCCGAGCATGAAGAACAGGAAGAACAGCACCATGGTGCGGCTGGTCAGCAGCTCCCGCCCGGAGAGTCTGGCTCCGCCGTCCGCTGTTTCGCGGACCTGGTCGCTGAGGATGCGGCTTTGCAGCAGGATCGCCAGCACCACCGGCACCCCGGCCAGCCCGACGATCAGCAGGGTGGCGCGCCAACCCGCCAGCGCCATCAGGAACGCCGCCACGGGCGGGCCGGCGGAGAAGCCGAGATTGCCGCTGAAGGTGTGCAGCGCGAAGGACCGTCCCATGCGGGTCTTGTCCACCGAGCCGGACAGGATGGCGTAGTCCGCCGGGTGGATCACCGAGTTGCCGATGCCCGACAGCGTCGCCAGCACCAGGACCTGCCAGAATTGCGTGGCCAGCCCCATGGCGGCGATCGAGAGCGACATCAGCAGGGCGCCGCCGACGAGGAAGGGCCTCGCGCCGTGGCGGTCGACCAGGAAGCCGATGGGGGTCTGCAGCAGGGCGGTGGTGCCGGACATCAGCATGATGGTCATGCCGAGCTCGGCGAAGCTGACATGGAAGCTGTCCTGCCAGGCGAGGAACATCGGCGGCAGGCAGAGGACGTAGAAATGCGACAGGAAATGCCCGTTGCCGATGAGGATGTTGACGCGGGTGGAGCGGCTCAGGGCCATGCGGAGGGCGCCTTGCGGTGGATGGTCGGCCGATGTTGGCCGGGGCGGCGGAGGCGGTCAAGGAATTGGGGGCGGCGGCGTGCGGGCGGGTCGGGGCGGCGGCCGGAGTCCGCATAGTCTACAGTTGTTTAACACGGAGGAAGCAGGAGGGCCACAGAGGACACAGAGAAGGGGTGCGATTCAACCTTGTGCATGCTATGGTCGGAGATTCGGCGAAGAGGGAAATCCGACCATGGCGGCGACGAAACTGAGTGACGAAGCGCTCCTGGCGTTTTTCCAGAGCCATCCGGAACTGCGCGAGCGACTGTCGTCGATCGTCGGCGCGGTTGGGAACGCGGACGGAACCCTCGGGGAGGCCGACGCCGCCGAGGAGCGGCTGGTCGAGGAAATGCGGCTTTTGGGTCGGCAGGCGATGCGGAGCTGGGCCGATGAGCGGGTCGTGGCGACGGAACAGGAGGTTCGCCTTCAGCCCGGCATGCGCCGCCAGGGTAAAAAAAACTCCGGTGGCACACGAAATTCGGCGAGATCACGGTCTTAGAGCCGCAATACCGGTTCGGTAACGGCCGGGTGCGGCCGTTCGTTGATGGCGCCAAGGTCAGTCCGCGCGGCTGTTCGCGACCCTTGCAGCGGGCCATTACGGATTTCGCGGCCGATCAGCCGTTCGCCGCGTCCCGGATCAAGCTGCGCGAACATTATGGTTTCGAGATAGGAGAGAGCACGATCCAGAGAATCACCCTGGGCCACGCCCGGGCGATGTTCGAGTCCGGCCGCGCCGGGCGGGATTTTCCGCAGGTGCCGGGTCTGCATAAACAGATCGTCGCGCAGATCGACGGGGGCATGATCCCGGTCGTCGAGACGGACGCGAGCCGGACGGACAAGCGCAAGGGGAAGACGCTGTCATGGCGGGAGGCGAAGATTGCGCTGGCGCACGGCAAGGGCAG
>CAINOE010000036.1 GCA_903851415.1 uncultured Rhodopila sp.
CTGCGCGGAAAGTTCAAACGGGCGGGATGGGACGACGCCTATCTCCGCCGCTTACTGGCCGCTTTCTGAAATGCGATTACCCTGCATGTTCCGCCGCCTGACGCTGGCCCTGTTAACCGTGCTGCTGCTCGGCGGCTGCATCGCGCAGATGGCACCGCCAAGCGCGTCCGCGGGGAAATCGGGGGAAACCAGCGATAGCTTCGTCATGCCGGATGGCACCGCGCTGCCCTACCGCGTCTGGCTGCCCTCCGGCACGCCAGAGGCCATTGTCCTGGCGCTCCACGGCATGAACGATAGCCGCGACGCCTGGGAGTATCCCGCGCCTGATTTTGCAGCCGCCGGCATCGCACTCTACTCGCCCGACCTTCGAGGATTCGGTGCGACTCACAGCCGTGGCGTGTGGCCTGGGACGGACGGACTGACCGGCGACGCAAAGGTTATGGCGGGGCTGCTGCGCGCGCGCTACCCGCAGACCAAGCTGGTCCTGATGGCCGAGAGCATGGGCGCCGCCACGCTGATGGTGATGGCGACCGAGCCGAATCCGCCCGCTGTTGATGGCTACGTGCTGATCGCTCCGGCGGTCTGGGGACGGTCGGAGATGAATCTGCTGATGCGTTTGATCCTGTGGGTGGCGGACCATACCGTGCCGGAGATGACGCTAACCGGCGGCGGTCTCGTCAAGGTTACCGCCAGCGACAACCGGCAGGCGCTGCTGCGGCTGTCAACCGATCCGCTGACGATTCACGAAACGCGCGTGGATGCAATTAAGGGACTGGTCGATCTGATGGACCGAGCCTTGGCGGCAGCACCCCGGTTTAAGGCCCCGGCGATGATTCTGTATGGCGGCCACGACGAGTTGGTGCCGGCCCGAGCGACGGCCGCGACATGGCGTGCGCTACCCGGGGGGACTGTGCGTGCGTTCTACCCGGACGGATTCCACTTGTTGCTGCGCGACAAGAACCGCGTCGTGCCCATCGGCGACATCCTAGCCTGGATCCGCGACCCAGCGGCACCGCTGCCGTCGGGAGCAGAGAAGGCCGGCGGAGAATGGTTGAGGCACCAAGAATAAGTTGCTCGACGGAGCAGATGATGCTCGAGCAATTCGCGTTGGGCGCTTTTTCGGTATTATGTATCAACCGCCACCAACCAGGAACAGTCCCAAGGATGCAACAGGACCGGCGCCTTCCCACCTATCGGGGGGAGGTGAGCCATGATCGGACGGGCGGCTTGGGCCGCGTTAATCGGGGCCATAATCATCCTTTCGCCCCGGCTCTCGGGGGTAGAACCTATAACTGAGAACCTCCACGCTTCCAATGGGCTTGCAGAACAAGACCGCCCTGAAGTTGAGCCAACGAGCGATGCCAGGAAAATCTTGGTAGCAGACATAGCCGGACATGCGCGCCCGGTCAGTCCTCCGTCGCCTGTGTCCAACTGTTGACCGTCACTTGCGGTCAACCGGCGTAGATCAGCCCCGAACACGGCAGGCAGGCGACGAAGATCTGCGCCGCGCGCGGCGTCCCGTCGTCCGTCACCGCGACCGTGTCGCCGGCGTAGCCGACCTGCACCGTCTCGCCGGCCTGGTGCATGTGGCGCATGGACAGGCCGCGCCCCAAGGCTTCCTGCCATTCGCTCAGCAGCGGTTTGAACTGCCTGAACCCCAAACCGTCCGGCTGGACCGTCTTGTATTCCATCCAGAGCAGCTTGCGGGTTACGTGCTTGTGGCGTCGCAGTTCCTGGTCGACCTCGGCCCAATCAGGCAGCGTGCGACCTCCGGTCGCTGGCTGCGGCGGTTACAGCGCCGCCTCCAGCGCCGCGTCCGACAGCTCGGCCGCCGCGTCGGCGTCCAGCCCGGCCGTCACCGCCCGGTTCAGATAGGTCCGCACCGTCGAGCGCGCGAGCCTGGCACCCGCCGCGATCGCGCGATGCTGCGCGGATGCCGGCTGGCGGCGCAGGTTCCCCTGCTGCGGCTAAGACGGGCGTTACAGACAAAGCTGATACGTTACCATGACAATTTCGTTTCTACTTGGGTTCCGGCGGATAACATGCAGTTGAACCAGGCATGACTGGTCTTCTCCGGAACTAGGTTGGTATCCCGGCGTTCTTTTGGAGTGATGAACCTGTCCCAGCCAGGGTTACCAAGGGCCAGAACCGACTGGTCTTCCTCCTCCGGGGAGCGGGGGCGACGCTGTTCGGTTAACGTGTATCATCTCCACCCGCTCGCGGCCGGCCCGCTTGCGGGGTGGGAGGACGCGTTTGCTCGTATCGCCGCAATGGGCTTCAGCCACGTTTGTGTCGCCCCTCCTTTCGAACCGGGCGGCGGCGGCGACATATTCATACACGCAACCTTCGACCGATTGCATCCGGCCCTGCGATTCGAGGGTTCGGCCGAGCATGGGATTGCGCTTGCCGCCGACCTCGCCGCCAGGACAGGACTTCGGTTGATGCTGGACATCGCCCCCGGCCAGATAGCCGTCGATTCTCCGCTGCGACAGCGTCAGCCCGATTGGTTCACCGCTCCGGCAGAGGAGGTGGGGGCCGATCCGCGGCGGGCCCGGCAGAGGGTTGATGTTGCACTGCCGAGGTTCGAGCGAACAGCCCTCGCGGATGCCGTTTCCGGCTGGTGGGCGGAAAGATTATCCGTGTTTGTCCGCGCTGGCGTGGCGGGTTTTCGCTGCCTGACGCTCGATCTCGTTCCGGCTTCGTTCTGGCGCCGGTTATTGGGATCGTTGCGGGCTGCGAATCCGGATACGCTGTTTTTGGCATGGACACCGGGAGTGGATCGCGGCGCCGTCCGCGCCCTGGCGGGGGCGGGATTTGATCTGACATGCTCGTCTGCTGCATGGTGGGATGGTCGAGCTTCGTGGTTCCTCGATGAACACGCTTTGTTGCGAGAGGTGGCGCCGGCATTGGCCAGCCCGGAGCCATCATTCCTTGAACGCATGGCGCGGCGTCTGCCGCCCGGCGCGGATCGTCTCGCCGCCTACCGGTTCGCTTTGGGTATCGCGGTGGCTGCCGGCGCAGGCTTGTTCGTGCCCATGGGGTTCGAATATGCCGCTGAACGGCGCTTCGATGCAGCGCGGGCGAGCCAGGAGGATATGGAGGCGGTTCGGCGGGATGCGCCGCTGGATCTCGCGGATGACATTACGGCGGCGATCCGGTTGAGCCGGACGTTGCCGGAGGCCAGGGTGTTGCGGCCGCTGACCGCGCCGGAGTCGCGGGTGTCGGCGCTGTTGCGTTCCGCGGCGGCGGATATCCGGGACGCGGATGAAGCGGACTTGCTGCTGATCAATCCTGACACCGTTTACCCTGCCGCCTTGCCGTTTCCGCTTTCGCCATTGCCGGCGGCGGCCGGGGCGGCGTTTCGCGTGGACGATGCCACGGATGTCGCCTTGCGCCCCGGGGAAGTGCGTATTCTGCGCTGCCGCAGAACTCCGGACATCGCCGAAGGCGGCTTGGCCGAATTGTCGCGTGCCTGGGCGGAGTCAAGCCGAATCGCGGTCGAGGCGGTTCGCCCGGTGGTTCCGGGTGGCGACTTTCCGGTCAAGACGGTTGTCGGGCGGCGCTTCACAGTCACTGCTGACGTCTTCGGCGACGGGCACGACGTCCTGGCAGCCGACTTGCTGTGGCGGCCCGCGGACCAGGCCGCATGGCAGCGTATCCCGATGGCGAAGCTGATCAACGACCGCTGGGAAGCCTCCGCCGGCCTGGAGCGGGTCGGACTCTACCATTTCGCCGTCGAGGGTTGGTGGGACCAATGGGGTACCTTCACCCACGATCTCCAGGCTAAGGCCGCGGCCGGGCAGGATGTCAGCCTGGAAATTCAGGAAGGCCGCCATCTGATCGAGCTTGCCGCCGCCCGCTCCACCGGTCCCCTGGCCGATCGGCTGTCCGCTGCTGGCGGCGCTGATGCTGAAACGCTGCTGTCGGATGATCTGAAGGCGGCGATGAAGCAAGCCGACGCCCGCCCCTTTGCCGCCCGCAGCCCCGTCTACTCGGTCCGCGCCGATCGGCCAGCGGCGGAGTTTGCGAGTTGGTATGAGCTGTTTCCGCGGTCAGCAACGCACGACCCCGCGGTGCACGGCACGTTCCGCTCTGTGATCGAGCGGCTGCCGGACATCCGTGCCATGGGGTTCGACGTGCTGTATTTCCCGCCGATACATCCAATCGGGAAGGTGAACCGGAAGGGGCGCAACAATAGCCTGCGGGCCGAACGGAGTGATGTCGGCAGCCCCTATGCCATAGGCAGCGCTGAGGGCGGCCATGATACGGTCCATCCCCAGCTTGGTACGCTGGAGGATTTCCGGGCACTACTCCAGGCGGCGCATCGGCATGGGCTTGAGTTGGCCTTGGACTTCGCCATTCAGTGCGCTCCCGACCATCCCTGGGTCACGGCGCACCGGGACTGGTTCCGCTGGCGTCTCGACGGATCCATGCGGTATGCCGAGAACCCACCGAAAAAATATGAGGACATCGTCAACCCGGACTTCTACGGGGAGGCGTCTTTACCGGCCGTGTGGCTGGCTTTGCGCGATGTGATCCAGTTCTGGATCGACCAGGGCGTGCGCATCTTCCGCGTCGATAATCCGCACACCAAACCCTTGCCCTTCTGGCAGTGGATGATCGGCGACATCCAAAGCCGGCATCCGGACGTGCTGTTCCTGGCGGAGGCATTCACGCGCCCCAAGCTTATGTATCGCCTGGGGAAAGTCGGATTCTCCCAGTCGTACACCTACTTCACGTGGCGCGAATCGAAATATGAGCTGACCGAGTACCTGACGGAGCTGACCAATCCGCCGGTGGCAGACTTTTTCCGGCCCAACTTCTTCGTCAACACGCCGGACATCAACCCGGTCTACCTGCAAACCTCCGGCCGGGCGGGCTTCCTGATCCGTGCGGCTCTGGCGGCGACCCTGTCCGGCCTGTGGGGCCTATACTCCGGGTTCGAGATCTGCGAATCGGCGCCGCTTCCTGGCCGGGAGGAATACCTGGATTCGGAGAAATACGAGATCCGTCCCAGGAACTACGCCGCGCCGGGCAACATCGTGGCCGAAATTGCGGCGCTGAACCGGATCCGGCGACTCAACCCGGCGTTGCAGACCCATCTGGGCCTGACATTCCACCCCGCCTTCAACGACCGGATCATCCTTTACAGCAAGCGAGATCCGTCCGGCGGCAGCATCGTCATGGTGGCCGTCAACCTCGACCCGCACACCCCGCAGGAGGCCGCGATCGAGGTCCCTCTATGGCAGCTCAACCTGGCCGACGGGGCGGCGGTGCACGTAACCGATCTCATGCGCGATCAAAGTTTCACCTGGCATGGGAAATATCAGCGCATTCGGCTTGATCCGGGAGACATGCCGTTCTCAGTATGGCGTCTGACCGGAGCAGCCTGAATGAACGTCGCCCATCCCCGTCCGCATGCCGCGGCCCAAGCGGCCGCGCTCGATCCGCTTTGGTACAAAGACGCGATTATCTATCAGATTCACGTCAAGTCGTTCTTCGATTCCAATAATGACGGTATCGGCGATTTCCCTGGCCTGATTTCGAAGCTCGACTACATCGCCGAACTCGGCGTCAACACCATCTGGTTGTTGCCGTTCTACCCCTCGCCGCGCCTCGACGACGGCTACGACATCGCCGACTACCGGGGCGTCCACCCGGATTACGGCACTCTGGCGGACGTCAAGCGATTCATCGCCGCGGCGCATGAACGCAACATCCGGGTTATCGCGGAACTGGTGGTAAACCACACCTCCGACCAGCACCCATGGTTCCAGCGCGCCCGCACCGCCAAGCCCGGCTCTATGTATCGTGACTTCTATGTCTGGTCGCCAACAGACCGGAAATACGCCGGGACGCGAATCATTTTCGTGGATTCCGAACGATCCAACTGGACCTGGGACGACACCGCCCACGCCTATTTCTGGCACCGCTTCTACCGCCACCAGCCGGACCTGAATTACGACAATCCCCGGGTCATGCGGGAAGTCCTTTCGGTTCTGCGCTATTGGGCGGAGATGGGCGTCGATGGCCTCCGCCTGGACGCCGTTCCCTACCTGGTGGAACGCGAGGGCACCAACAACGAGAACCTGCCTGAAACCCACGTCGTGCTGAAGCGTATCCGAGCGGAACTGGAGGCGCATTACCCTGACAAAATGCTGCTCGCTGAAGCCAACCAATGGCCCGAGGATACCAAGGACTATTTCGGTGACGGCGACGAATGCCACATGGCGTTTCACTTCCCGCTGATGCCGCGCATGTACATGGCTATCGCCCGGGAAGACCGCTTTCCCATCACCGACATCCTGCGCCAGACGCCCGACATCCCGGCGAACTGCCAGTGGGCGATTTTCCTGCGCAACCACGACGAACTGACCCTGGAGATGGTCACCGAATCCGAGCGTGACTTCCTCTGGGAAACCTACGCGGCTGACCGCCGGGCGCGGCTGAATCTGGGGATCAGGCGGAGGCTGGCGCCGTTGCTGGAACATGACCGCCGACGCGTCGAACTGATGAACTACCTGCTTTTGTCCATGCCGGGGACCCCGGTGATCTATTACGGTGACGAGATCGGCATGGGCGACAACATCCATCTCGGCGATCGCAACGGCGTCCGCACGCCTATGCAGTGGTCCTCCGACCGCAACGGCGGGTTTTCGCGGGTGGCCGATCCGTCGCGGCTGGTGCTGCCGATGGTGATGGACCCGCTCTATGCGTTTCAGACGGTGAATGTGGAGGCTCAGGCGTCGGACCCGCATTCATTGCTGTCATGGATACGGCGCACCATCGCGATCCGCCGGCAATATAAGGTTTTCGGCCGTGGAGGCTACCGGCTGCTGTACCCGAAGAACCGAAAAATCCTGGCCTACCTGCGAGAAGGCGAAGATACCGTTATCCTGTGCGTGGCCAATCTGTCGCGTACGCCGCAGGCCGTCGAGCTCGATCTTTCCGAGTTCAGTGGTCGCGTTCCGATCGAGCTCGACGGACACTCGGTTTTTCCGCCAATCGGGCAATTGAGCTATCTGCTGACCTTGCCGCCGTATGGCTTCTATTGGTTCGTGCTGTCCAAAGCCAACGAGTGGCCGTCCCCCCACACTCCGGTACCGGAACCCATGCCCGAATACCAGACCATCGTCATGCGCCGCGACCTTGCAGACGCTATCCAGGCGGTCAAGCCTTTGATCGAGCGTGATATATTGCCGCAATACCTGGCGAAGCGCCGTTGGTATGCGTTGAAGGACCAGAAGCTGGTTTCTGCGAAAATCGCGCTGACGACCCGGTTGCTGGCTGAGGACGTGCTGCTGCTGGAAATCGAAACCGAAACCGCTTCGGGCAGGGCCCGCTGGCTTCTGCCCATCGGCATTGTCTGGGGCGATTCGGCGGCGCCCCCATTGCCGGCTCAGCTTGCGCTTGCCCGCATCCGCCGCGGCCCGAAGGTGGGTTTGCTCACGGATGCCTTTGCGCTGCCCGGGTTCGCTCTCGGCGTGCTGGCGGCGTTGGCGGACAAGGACGTGATCGCCACCGAGCATGGCGTGCTGCGTTTCGAGCCGACCAGCCGGATCAAGGATGTCCTGGTGCCGGAGGGGGTGGAACTGAACTGGATCTCCGCCGAACAATCCAATTCCTCGGTGATCGTCGGCGAGATCGCTATCGTCAAGATGTTCCGCCGGGTGACATCCGGGCCGCATCCGGAAGCCGAGATGGGAAGACACTTGACCGAACAGGGATTCGCCCATTCTCCGGCGCTGCTGGGCGAGGTCGTCCGCATTGATCCCGCCGGGGTCCGCCATGCGCTCGGAATCGCACAGGCCTTCGTGCGCAACCAGGGCGACGCCTGGACCTGGACGCTTGATCTGCTGGTGCGGGGGTTGTCGGACATCACCGCGGGGGACGAGACCGCGCCAGCCGATACGACAAACCATGCGGACTATGCCCGGTTCGCCCATCTGCTGGGCAGCCGCCTGGGCGAGATGCACATGATCCTGACCCGACGATCCCCCGACCCGGCTTTCGACCCGGTTATCGCCACCGCTGCCGATGCACAGGCGTTCGCAGATCGGGTTCGCGACCAGCTTGCCGACGCCTACCGGGCGATAAATGAAACGGCGCAGATGGATCCGGCCGCGGAGCAGGATCGCGCCACGATGCTCGACACGCGGGAGGCACTGTTCTCCCGCTTGCCGGCTCTCGCGGAGTCCGCTTTGGGCACGACCCTGACCCGCATCCATGGCGACTTGCACCTGGGTCAGATTCTTGTTGTCAACGGCGACGTGTCGATCATCGACTTCGAAGGCGAGCCCGCCCGCCCGGTCGAGATGCGGCGCGCGAAGGACCAGCCGCTACGCGATGTTGCCGGAGTTTTGCGGTCGTTCGCCTACGCCGCGGCCGTCGTCAAGCGGCGCAGCCTTGCCAGCCATGCCCATTTGCAGGACGACAAGGTCGCGGTCTTCCTCGATAGATTCGTCACACGCTCGACGGAAGCCTTTACGGCGGGCTATCGGGATGCCATTGCATCGACCGAAGCGGAAGCGCCTATTGCCCCTGTCCCGGAGTTACTCGATTTGTTCCTGATCGAAAAGGCGGCCTACGAGGTGGTCTATGAATCGGCAAACCGGCCGTCATGGATCGACGTTCCGCTGCATGGGCTGGCGGCGCGCACGCGGCATCTGTTGGGAATCGAGGCTGTTGCATGAATGATATTGTCGTGATTCCGTCTATCTCTCCCGAGCAATCGTGGCAGCTTTCGGCGGGCTGTCTGCGCGACCCGTTCGCGGTGCTGGGTCCGTTCGAGACCGGCGCCGGCCGCTATGTGCGCGCCTTCCTGCCGGGTGCCGAGGCGGTGGAGGTCGTCGCGCGCAGCGACGGGCGGCGTCTCGGCACGCTGTCGCCGACGGAGCCGGACGGCTTGTTCATGGGCCGGGTGGAGGGCCATGAACCCTACCGCTTCCGCATCCAGTGGCCGGGCGCGCTGCAGGAGGTCGAGGATTCGTACTCCTACGACCTGCTGCTGAGCGAAACCGACCTGCATCTGTTCAACGAAGGGCGGCTGTTCGAAATCGCGTTCACGCTTGGCGCCAACCCGATGACGATCGACGGCGTGCGGGGCACGCGCTTCGCCGTCTGGGCGCCGAATGCGCGGGCGGTCTCGGTCATCGGCGACTTCGACACCTGGGACAATCGCCGCCATCCGATGCGTCTGCGCTACCCGTCCGGCGTGTGGGAGCTGTTCCTGCCCCGCGTCGGCCCCGGCACGCGCTATAAATTCGCGATCGTCGGGCCGGACGGGAGGCGCCTGCCCGACAAGGCGGATCCGCTGGCGAAGGCGACGGAGCAGCCGCCGGCCACGGCGTCGGTGGTGGCCAATCCGGAGCCGTTCGTCTGGCATGACGAGGCCTGGATGCAGAGCCGCGCCCCCCGGCATCGCGCCGACGCGCCGCTGACGATCTATGAGGTCCACGCCGAATCCTGGTTCCGTCCCGGCCACGGCCGCATCGCCAGTTGGGACGACCTGGCCGATCGGCTGGTGCCTTATGTGGTGGAGTTGGGATTTACGCATGTCGAGCTGATGCCGATCGCGGAGTATCCGTTCGGCGGCTCCTGGGGTTACCAGCCGCTGGGCCTGTTTGCGCCATCGGGGCGGTTCGGGCCGGTGGAGGGGTTCGCCCGCTTCGTCGATACCTGCCATCGCGCCGGTGTCGGCGTGATCATCGACTGGGTCCCGGGGCATTTCCCCACCGACGCGCACGGTCTGGCGCGCTTCGACGGCACGCCGCTGTTCGAGCATGCGGACCCGAAGGAAGGGTTCCACCAGGACTGGAACACTTTCATCTACAATTTCGGCCGGCGCGAGGTGCAGGGCTTCCTGATCGCCAGCGGCGTCCATTGGCTGGAATATTTCCATGTTGACGGCCTGCGGGTCGATGCGGTCGCCTCGATGCTGTACCGCGATTACAGCCGCAAGGAAGGCGAGTGGATCCCGAACGTCTACGGCGGCCGGGAGAACCTGGAGGCCATCGGCTTCCTGCGCCACTTCAACGCCGTGGCGGAGGAGCGCAGCCATGGCGCGATGACGATCGCCGAGGAATCGACGGCCTGGCCGGGCGTCTCCCGCCCGATCCGCGATGGCGGTCTAGGGTTTACCTTCAAGTGGAACATGGGGTGGATGCACGACACGTTGCGCTACATCGAGTTTGAGCCGATTCACCGGAGATGGCACCACAATGAGATGACCTTTGGTCTCCTGTATGCCTTTTCCGAAAATTTCGTGCTGCCCTTGTCGCATGACGAGGTGGTCTATGGAAAAGGCTCGTTGATCTCCAAAATGCCCGGCGACTACTGGCAGCGGTTTGCGAACTTGCGGGCGTATTTCGGGTTCATGTGGGCTCATCCGGGCAAGAAGCTGCTGTTCATGGGGGGCGAGATCGCCCAATGGAACGAATGGAATCACGATGCCTCGATTGACTGGAATTTGCTCGATTACGACAGTCATCGTGGCATTCAGACACTGGTGCGTGACCTAAACACGCTTTACCGTGACCATCATGCCTTGCATGAACGCGATTCCCTATCGAGCGGCTTCCGCTGGGTCATCGGCAACGACACCAGCAACTCGGTATTCGCGTTCTTCCGGCAAGGCCATGAAGAGGGCCGGGTCGTGCTTGTTGTCTGTAACATGACCCCGGTTCCGCGGCATGGCTATGGCATCGGCGTACCGCGCCCCGGCTTCTGGCGGGAACTGCTCAACACCGATGCGTTGATTTATAGTGGCTCGAACATGGGCAACAACGGAGGCGTCAAAACCGTGCCAGTCCAGATGCATGGCGAAGCGCAATCATTGACTCTGACCCTGCCGCCGCTGGCGGTTCTCTACCTCGCTCTCGACTGAGTGGCGCGGCCGGGTTTTCTGGCCTTTTTTGGACCAATTCGCGCGGAGCAGTGGAACGCCGCGGGCAGGTGCCAGTTTCGGTGGTGTCGTCGATGCTTGATCCAACGGCATTCGGCGAAGACGCGATTTTTGCCCGCTGGTGACCGTGAGTTTCGCCATGGCGGCGCGCGACGCGGGCGAGGAAGACAGGCATGAACAACAAGTCGTTCCCAGCGTGCCGATTCGGTGCGAATCGGCTTGATACCGGAACTGTCGTGTTCCGCCTCTGGGCACCGGCACAGGAGACGGTCTCGGTCGCCATCGAGGGCGGCGGACTGCTCCCGATGCGGCGCTCAACCGATGGCTGGTTCGAGGCGAGCGCGCCCGTGCCGCCCGGAACGAAATACCACTACCGTTTGTCCGACGGCTTGATGGTTCCCGATCCGGCTTCTAAGGCTCAGGCGCCCGACGTGCACGATGCCAGCGTGGTCGCAACGGACGACTTCGTCTGGCGGCATCCGGAATGGCGCGGACGGCCCTGGACCGAATCGGTCATCTACGAGGTCCATGCAGGGACCGCGGGCGGTTTCCGCGCTATTCGCGACGACCTGCCTCGTTTGAAAAGCCTCGGTGTCACCGCCATCGAACTCATGCCCGTCAGCGATTTTCCCGGTCGGCGCAACTGGGGCTATGATGGCGTCCTGCCGTTCGCTCCGGATTCGGCCTACGGCACGCCGGATGAACTGAAAGGCCTGGTCGACGCAGCCCATGGGCTTGGTCTGATGATGTTCCTGGACGTCGTGTATAATCATTTCGGACCCGATGGGAACTACCTCGGCAGCTATGCGCCGCAGTTTTTCCGCGACGACGTGCACACGCCATGGGGCCCGGCCATTGACTTTCGCCGCCGGGAGGTGAGGGATTTTTTTAGCTGCAACGTATTGATGTGGTTGTTGGAGTATCGATTTGACGGGCTGCGCTTTGACGCCGTCCATGCCATCCAGGAGCAGGACTGGATCGAGGAAATTGCCGCCGTAGTCCGCACCGCAGTGGAGCCGGAACGGCACGTGCATCTTATCCTGGAGCATCATAACAATGCGTTGCACTTGCGTAAGGCAGCTGATGCGCAGTGGAACGATGATGGCCACAACGTCCTGCATGTGCTCCTGACGGACGAGGATGGCGGCTATTATGCCGACTATGCCAGCGACCCTGCCAGCAAACTCGCCCGCGTCCTGGCCGAGGGCTGGGTCTACCAAGGTGAGCGGTCCGAATACCTTAAAACGAACCGCGGCCAACCATCGGCCGATCTTCCGCCCCACGCGCACGTGCTTTTCTTGCAGAACCACGACCAGATTGGCAATCGCGCGTTCGGCGAGCGGTTGACCACGCTGACGTCCGCCCGGGCGCTGGAGGCGGCGATCGTTTTGCAGATGCTTTGCCCGCAGATTCCGTTGCTGTTCATGGGCGAGGAAAACGCGTCCACGACACCGTTCCTGTTCTTCACCGACCACCATAACGAGTTGGCGGACGCGGTGCGCGAAGGACGCCGGCAGGAGTTCGCCGGATTCCCGGCCTTCGCCGATCCGGAGAAGCGCGAACAAATTCCCGACCCCAATGCAGCGAGCACCTTCGCCGCATCTGTCCCCCGCCCGGCTTCATCCGGATCGAACGAACGTTTCGCGCTGTATCAGCGGTTGATCGACCTGCGGCTGCGCGAGATTGCCCCCCGGCTGCACGGCGCGACTTCGACGGGGGCCAAGCCCATCGGCCTGAAGGCGGTCAGCGCCGGCTGGCGGTTGGGGGATGGTTCGAGGCTGACGATCGTTGCGAACCTGGGACCGGAAACGGTCTCGTTCGATGTTCCACCGGGCCGGCTGCTTTATGCGTCCGGCGACCCCCGGGGTCCCGGACCGGTGACAGCCGCCTATCTGGAGAGTGTTGCATGAGCGACGAAGTCCTACGCGACCTCGCCCGGCGGGCCGGTATCGCGGTCGAGTGGCAGGACTACGCGGGCCGGCCGCACGTTGTCTCCGCGCCGGTTCTGCGCCGCGTGCTGGCCGCCCTTGGGCTTCCCGCCGACACGGGCCGCGAATTGTCGTCCAGCCGCCGGGAGCTGAGCAAACGCAGCAGCCTTGCCGATTTGCCTCCGCTGGTGACCGCTGTGGCCGGTCGCCCGACCCGTCTGGACGTAGGCGGCAATGAATCGCAGCCGGCCGAATTGGCGCTGGAACGCGGCGAGGTGCGGGAGATCGCTCTGTTGCCAGCACGCGGCCGTCTGCGCATCCCCGCCATCGCCGAGATCGGCTATCACCGCCTTCGTGTCGAGGACCGGGAGATCGTGTTGGCGGTATCTCCCGCGCGCTGCCGATCGATCGAGGATGTGGTTCCCGATGCGCGTTTGTGGGGCCTGTCAGCGCAACTTTACGGCCTGAGCAATCCAGGCGATGTCGGGATCGGAGATCTTGCCGGCGCAACCGAACTGGCACGCACGGCCGGGCAACGCGGCGCGGACGCCATCGCGCTGAGCCCGATGCATGCGTTATATGCAGCCGATCCGGAGCGGTTCGGGCCGTATTCGCCGTCGAGCCGGTTATTCATGAACCCCCTTCATGCGGCGCCCGAACTGTTATTCGGCAAGGCTGCCTACTGCGCTGCGCTCAGCGCCGTGCCCGGCGCCGAACCGGGGCTGTCCAACGGCCTGATCGACTGGCCGGCGGCATCGGCGGCGAAATATGCCGTGCTGCGCAAGCTGTTCGACAGCTTCCTGGATGGCCGCGACTGGGACGGCGCGTTGGGGGCGGACTTCGCGCGGTTCCGGGCCGATCAGGGCCCGTTGCTGTTTGAACATGCCTGCTTCGAGGCGCTGCACGCCGTGCGAATGCCGAGGCGCCAATGGCGCAGCTGGCCGGCCGATTTGCGCGATCCGCGCGGCGCGGCGGTGGCGTTCTTCGCCGAATCGCAGCCGGAAGAGATTTTGTTTCACCAGTTTCTGCAATGGATCACTGATCGTTCCCTAAACGAGACACAGCTTGCAGCGCGGCAGGCCGGCATGCGCATCGGGCTGATCGGCGATCTCGCGGTGGGGATGGACCCGGACGGCAGCCATGCCTGGAGCCGTCAGTCCGACATCCTGCTCGGCCTGACCATCGGCGCCCCGCCGGACCTTCTGAATCCCACGGGCCAGGATTGGGGCCTGACCGGTTTCTCCCCGCGCGCCATGGAGGAAAATGGATTCGCGCCGTTCCTCGCCACCCTGCGCGCGGCCATGCGTCACGTCGGCGGCATCCGGGTCGATCACGCGATGGGTCTGGCGCGGCTGTGGCTGGTGCCGGAGGGCGCTTCGCCGGCCGACGGCGCCTATCTGAATTACCCGGTTGTCGATCTGTTGCGTCTGCTGGCGCTGGAGTCCGTCCGTCACAACGTCGTCGTGATCGGGGAAGACCTTGGAACCGTGCCGGAGGGTTTCCACGATATGCTGGAACAAGGCGGGATCCATGGCATGCGCGTTCTATGGTTCGAGCGTGATACCCAGACTGGTTTCACGCCGCCGCGCGGCTGGGGCAGTAGCGCGGTGGCGATGACATCGACGCACGATCTTCCCACGGTCGCCGGCTGGTGGAAGGGCAGCGACATCGAGGTCCGCCATGAGCACGGCCGGCTTGGCGAAGGCGTCGATCCCGACACCATTCGTGCCGAACGCGAAAAGGATCGGCCTTTGCTGTGGGATGCCTTTCTGCGCGAGCATGTCGGCGAAGGGCCGGTTCCGTCCCGGGAAGAAACCGATCGCGTCGTCGATGCCGCAGTGAAATACGTTGCCAAGACAGAAGTTCCTTTGTCGCTGATCCCGCTTGAGGATTTTCTCGGCGAGGAGGCGCAGCCGAACCTTCCCGGGACGGTCAAGGAACATCCGAACTGGCGCCGCCGGTTGCAGGTCCCGGCGGCCGAGATTCTGCAGGAGGAAGCGGTGGCGCGGCGGATAGAATTCGTGGCGGCGGAGCGACCGCGGCAGTGACGCGGCCGGTATCCGCCCGCCCGCTGGCGACGATGCGCCTTCAGCTCCACAAGGATTTCACGTTCGCCGACGCGAAATCCCTGATCCCTTATCTCGTCGATCTGGGAATTAGTCATGTCTATTCGGCACCGATTCTGACGGCCCGTGCAGGATCGATCCACGGATACGACGTGGTGGATCCGACGTCGGTGAACCCGGAACTCGGCGGCGAGCCCGGGCTGCGCAAGTTCGTTTCCGCGCTGCGGGCGGCGGGGCTTGGACTGATCGTCGATATCGTGCCGAACCACATGGCGGTGGGCGGTGCCGACAATCCCTGGTGGATCGAGCTGCTGCGCCACGGCCGGGCCAGCCGCTATGCGGATTTCTTCGACGTGGACTGGGAGTGCGGCGATCACGACCTGCGCGGCAAGGTGCTGGCGCCGTTTCTCGGCCGGCCGTACGGAGAGGCTCTCGCCGCCGGCGAAATCCGCCTGGCGCAGTCGTCAAAGGGCGAGCCGGTGGTTCGTTACTTTGACAACGATTTCCCGATCGACCCCAACGATTACGCGCATGTCGCCGAGTGCGGGTTCGAATCGTTCGATACCTCCAACCCCGGTGGCCGTTGCCAGCTTCACACGCTGCTGGAACGCCAGCATTACCGCCTGGCATGGTGGGGCGTGGCGGGCGACGAGATCAACTGGCGCCGGTTCTTCGACATCAACGGGTTGGCGGGACTGCGGATCGAAGATCCGAAGGTGTTCGAGGAGACCCATGCCACATTGTTCCGGCTTTACGCGGACGGGCTGATTGACGGATTCCGCGTGGATCATGTGGACGGGCTGTCCGATCCGCCCGGATACTGCCGCCGCCTGCGCCAGCGCCTCGATGAAATCGCACCGGATCGCCGGGCCTATCTGGTGGTGGAAAAGATCCTCGGCGCGGGCGAGTCCCTGCCGGCGGATTGGGGCGTGGACGGCACCAGCGGCTACGACTTCATGAACCAGGTCAGCGCGGTGCAGCACGATGCCTCAAGCGAGGCGGCGCTGGCGCGGCTGTGGCACGACCTGACGCACCGGCCCGCTGCTTTCGAGGAGGAGGAAATCACCGCCCGCCGGGAAATCCTGCAGCGCGGTTTTGAAGCTCAGCTTGGTGCGGTGACATCCGCGCTGCACACGCTTGCGCGGCTCGACACCCGGACGCGGGATACCTCGGCCGCGGCGATCCGCCGCGGGCTGATTGCCCTGCTGTCGCACTTCCCGGTGTATCGCGGCTATGACGCGGGTTCGAAGCGATCGGCGTCGGACCAGGTCGCGTTCGGCAAAGCCCTGGATGCTGCCAAGGCCGGGTCGCCGGCCTCCGCGCATGCCGTGCTGGATCGCATAGATCGCTGGCTGGGCGGCGAGGCGGGCGGACGGGAGACGTTGCGACTGCGTAAACTGGCCGGCACCCGGTTCCAGCAGCTCAGCGCACCTGTCGCCGCGAAGGCGGTGGAGGACACGGCGTTCTACCGCTACGGGCGTCTGCTGTCGCGCAACGATGTCGGTTTCGATGCCGCCCGTCTCGGCAGTTCCGTCGCCGCCTTCCACCAGGCCAACTCGGAACGGCTGGCGGCGTTTCCGGATGCGATGCTGGCGACGGCGACGCATGACC
Source organism: uncultured Rhodopila sp. (assembly GCA_903851415.1). Classification (GTDB taxonomy): domain Bacteria; phylum Pseudomonadota; class Alphaproteobacteria; order Acetobacterales; family Acetobacteraceae; genus Rhodopila. Next base: position 16,509 of record CAINOE010000036.1, read on the forward strand.
ATAAGCGCGGCGAGGATCTGCGGGCCCGCCTCGCGGTGATCAGCGAGGTGCCGGAAGCATGGGAGGCCTTCGTCCGCCGTTGCCTGGAGCTCGAGCCGGGCGCTCCCCGTCCCGATCCGGGCGACGAGATCATGATGTATCAGATGATCGCTGGCGCCTGGCCGTTGGACCTGGATGCCTCCGATCAGGCCGGGGTCGGGAGTTTCGTCGAGCGGCTGGCGGGCTGGCAGCAAAAGGCGTTGCGTGAGGCGAAGCTGCGCACCGACTGGACCGAACCGAACGCGGATTACGAAACCACCGCGCGTGGTTTCCTGCAGCGGTTGTTTGAACCCGATACCGGCTTCCTGGCATTGGCTCGCCCGTTCATCGACCTGATCGCTCCGGCTGGCGCCGTGAACGGGCTGTCCCAGGCGGTGCTGAAGATGACCGTTCCCGGCATGCCCGATTTCTTTCAGGGAACCGAGTTCTGGGACTTCAGTCTGGTCGATCCCGACAATCGCCGCCCGGTGGACTACGACCGCCGCCGCGCCGCGCTGGCCGCCGAGCAAGAGGCGGGACGCCTGTTGACGACCTGGCGAGACGGACGGATCAAGCAGTCCGTGATCCATTCTGTCCTGGGGCTGAGGCGGCAGGCTGAGACGGTGTTTGCTCGGGGAGCCTACCAGCCACTGGCCGTGGACGGGCCGTTGGCCAACGGGATCATCGCGTTTGCGCGGGTGGACCCGTCTTCCGCGGTGGTGGTCGTGGCGCCGAGGCTGGTGCGCAGCGCGCTGCGGCCCGGGGACCAATTGCAGTTGGATCCAGACGCCCTGCGGCACAACGCAATCTCCCTGCCGCCGGGTCTGCCCGGCCGATCGGCGCGAAATGTGCTCGGTGGCGGCGTGGTGATGGCCCAGCCAAAACTGCCGCTGGATGCACTGTTGGCGCACTTTCCCGTCGCGGTCCTGCACATGATTGAGTCTGCTTGATACCGCAGCGCACACTATAGAACCGGAAATCGGTGCCTGCGTTCACGCGACGAAACCGCGCGCTTTGCCCGGTTCGTTCGGAAGGACGTCATCAATGATCTCGACCTCACGCTCGCTGCTGCTGTCGGTGGCGCTATTGGCGGCCCCCCTGACCGGCGCGATGGCGCAAAACGGCAACCCGGCGGGAAACTATGGCAGTAACCGGTCGATGACGGCTGCCCCCGGGACTGCGGACAACAGCGCCCACTCCGGAATGAACACCGGGGACGAGCCGTCCCGCGGAACGATGAGCAGCTACCCGGGAACAGCCTCGGATCCGCGGAAACCCGGAGCGACCAGCCGGATCGTGGTTCCCGGGTCAAACAGCAGCCAGACAAGCGCCCCGGCTCGAACGTCGAACACCCGGACAGGCGCGATGACCGGCGGCGGGATGTAGGATCGGGCCTCGTATTCATCCACCGATGGCGATGTCTCCCGCGACGATTCGCCGGCGGCCGGACGGGGTGTCCAAAAGCAGCGCCCCGTCCGCGTCCATCCCGGCGAATGCGCCGGCAATCGACTCGCCAGCCGAATTAGCCCGGATCGCGGCGCCAATGGGAAATGACCGCTCCAGCCACTGGTCGCGCACCGGACCGAAACCGTCCTGTGACCAGATTTCCAGGTGGCGGCCGAGGCATTCCAACAGACTGTCCCTCGCCTGGTCCACCGAGGCGAGCCCGCCGCTGGCAAGGATGGTGGTTGCCTTGTAGGCGATGTTCGTCGGCGCCTGTAGGATGTTCAGGCCGATCCCGATGATCGTGGCGTCGTCAACCTGTTCCAGCAGGATGCCGGCGATCTTGGCGCCGTCCACCAGGACGTCGTTCGGCCATTTCAGCGTGGCGCGGACGGTCTGCGGCAGCAGCGAATCCACGGTATCGGCCACCGCCAGCGCGGTGACGAAGCTCAGTTCGGCGGTTCGAGACGGCGGTTGGCCGGTGCGCAATACGATCGAGATATACAGATTGCCCGGCGGGCTGAACCATCTGCGGGAGAGCCGCCCGCGTCCGCCGCTCTGTTCATCGGCGTGGACGACCGTGCGGTGCGGTGCCCCCTCGACCGCCAGACGGCGGGCTTCGTCGTTTGTTGAAGCGATCATCTTGTGGTGCGTTACGCTGAACTGACCCATGCAATCTAACCCATGCCGGCAGCCATGATACCACAGCCGCCTACGGGTGCCGATGGGGGTCAGCTCTCCAGTTCGCTGTCCCAGTACAGATAGTCGCGCCAGCTCTGGTGCAGGTAGTTGGGTGGGAACGCCCGGCCGTTATCCTGCAACTCCCAGGTCGTGGGCTGCCGGGGCGCAGAGCGCGGGAACATGCGGATCTCCCGCGGCAGATACGACCCCTTGCGCAGGTTGCAGCTTCCGCAGGCGGTGACGACATTCTCCCACGTCGTGCGGCCGCCGCGGCAGCGCGGGATCACGTGATCGAAGGTCAGGTCCGGCGCCGGGTAGCGGTCGCCGCAATACTGGCAGTGGAACGCGTCGCGCAGGAACACGTTGAACCGGGTGAAGGCCGGGCGCCGGGCCGACGGGATGTAGTCTTTCAGCGCAATGACGCTGGGCAGCCGCATCGACATGCTGGGCGAGTGGACCTCGGTCTCGTACTCGGACAGCACCGAGACACGGTCCATGAACACCGCCTTGACCGCGTCCTGCCAGGACCACAGGGATAACGGAAAGTAGGAAAGCGGACGAAAGTCCGCGTTCAGCACAAGCGCGGGAAAATGCTGTCCGCCGTCAGGCAAGCGCTGCTCCCATTCCCTCGGAACGCAACACCCGGGCGGTTATCCATCGTCGAGCCGCCAGATATTGTGCACGCCGAAAACCTATGCACTTTATGACAGAGGCCCATCGGCACCGCAACCCGCGTTATCAACATCCTGTGGAACGTCATTGTCTCGTCACGAAAATCCCTTTTGCAAAGCCAGCGCTCCCAACGAGATACCGGTGTCGTCGATTCCGTGGCCAAGCCGCGGAATATAGTGCGCCTCCACCGGAACAGCGGCGGCCTTCAATGCTGCCTCGGCATCGCGGGAGCGGGCGACCGGGACGACCTCGTCGGCTTCTCCGTGCACCAGCAGCACCGGCGCGTGGTTTTCGAGTTCCCCTGGCAGGGAGTCCGGGGCAACCAGCGCGCCGGAAAACGCCAGGACGGCGCGCGGTGCGGCGGTCCGGCGCAGGCCGGTGAACAGCGAGATCATCGCCCCCTGGCTGAATCCCATGATCGCGTAGTCCGCCAGTTCCAGCCGCGCCAGTTCGGCATCGAGGAACCCGTGCAGATACGGCGCGGCGGCGCGCACGCCGGCCTCCATGACCGCGGGCGAGCGGTCCGCGACGTCCCACCACTGGCGGCCGAATCCGGAGTCGTGCCGGAACGGCGCATGGACCGAGGCGAAAATCGCGTCCGGGCAGGCATGAGCCCACGCAGGCGCCAGGTCGATCAGGTCGAAAGCGTCGGCGCCGAGGCCATGGCACAGCACCACAAGCTGCTTCGGCCTGGCCTTGAAGGCCGGTCCCCAGTGGATGGCGTCGAGCGTCGGCATAATGGTCTCTCCCGTTGGTCGGCGGTTACGGTAATCTGGCGGCGATGTCAGTTACCACACGCTTCGCGCCCAGCCCGACCGGTCACCTGCATCTGGGCCACGCTTTCTCCGCCTTCAACGGCTGGAAGCGGGCGCGGGATTCCGACGGACGGTTCTTGCTGCGGTTGGAGGATATTGATCCGACCCGCTGCCGCCCGGAGTTTGCCGAGGGTATCCAGGAGGATCTGGCGTGGCTTGGACTTGATTGGGACAACCCGGTGCGGGTGCAATCCCGGCACTTGGCCGAGTATCAGACGGTCCTGGACCGGTTGGCCAGGGAAGGGCTGTTGTATCCGTGCTTCTGCACGCGGTCCGACGTGATACGGGAGCTTTCAGCGTCAGCCGCAGCGCCGCATGCGCCGGATGGGGCACCGCTATACCCCGGCACCTGCCGCCGCCTCTCCCCCGGTGAACGCGCCGATCGGCTGGCGGCGGGGGAGCGATTTGCGCTGCGGCTGGACATGAGGGCGGCGCTGCGGCCGCGCCTCTTCTACGAAGAGGAAGCCGAAGGCCGAATCGTCTGTCATCCGGAGGCGTTCGGCGACGTCGTGCTGGCTCGCAAGGACGCGCCGGCGAGCTACCATCTGTGCGTGACGCACGACGATGCCTCGCAAGGAATCACGCTCGTAACCCGCGGTGACGATTTGCGGCCCTCGACGGATTTGCACCGACTGCTCCAGGCGCTCATGGGCTGGCCGGTTCCAGCATATGCCCATCACAGGCTGATCGTGGATGCCGACGGCAAGCGGCTGGCGAAACGGGACCGTGCGATGACCCTCCGGGACATGCGGGAACGCGGCGTGTCCCCGCAAGAGATCATCGACCGCCTCAGCCGGATGGAGGCGTTCGCGCACGGACGCCATGCGCGAACCTGACCTGTCAGTAGTAATGCCAATGATCGTGGTACCAGCGGCGATGATGGTAGTGATGGTGGCCGTAGTAGTAGTCCACCCGGGTGATCAGCCCTGCGTCCGGCGCAACATGCAGACCGGCCGCCGAGGGGGAAGCGGACGCATCGAAGCTGGTTAATCCAAGCAGTCCGCCGACGGCGGCTGCCGCGAGAAGCACTTTGCGCATTGTCACACACTCCTTTGGTGGCACTGGGAATGTGGTGGCTGACTTTGCCGGAACCTCGACCGCATCAAGGCAAATTCGAGATGTTAGATCGCGGCGGTGTAACCGTTGAATGCCGAATATTTTTGCAGCCGTCTACGATCCGCATGCCTCGGCAAAACTGTGATGGCGATCTCTACCGGCCGCAGGAATGATCCGTGCCGGAGAGTGCGGGTTTCGCCGTCTCTAGTCTCCCGTTACTTTCCCGCAGAACGCGTCCAAGGTCGTCGTCTCGACCCGAGGCCCCTCGAAGTCCGCTGCAATCATCTCATACAGCCTCGCCGCCGCCTCATAGAATCCCGCCCCGGGCCGATCGGCGCCGATGAAGTCGGCGATTTCCTGCATTTCGGCGACCCAGCGATGGGCCTTGCCGTGCATCTTCGGCATCTGCGCCGTCAGCCATTTCAGCAACGCCGGCTGGCTGACAGTCATCTCCGCGATCAGCGCATCGGCGGTGCCGGCCCGCGTCGCCGCCAGCATCATCGCAGCACCCAGGGCGGTGAACCCCTTGGTAATGCCGGCGTAGGACATCTTCATCGCCGAAGCCGCGCCCACCGGCCCCGGCTGAACCGGCATCGACAGCCCAAACGCCGCGAGTGCTGCGACCTTCCCGGCGTCCGGTCCGGACAGGTAAATCCGGGTCTTGCTCGAATCCAGCTCCGGCGGCGGTCCGATAATCCCGCCATCGACGAACGCCGTCCCGGTTGCCCGCACCAGGCGATCAATCCGCAGCACCGTCTCCGGACTCACCGCATTGCAATCCACGTAGATCGGCTTGCGCCGCGTCGCGCGGAGCGCCGGGGCCAATCGCTCCACCAGCCGCAATGCCTCCCCCGGCGGGACGATCGACAGGATGAAATCGGCCTCCGCGATCTGCTCGACCGGCGCGTCCCGCATGCCCGCCACCGCCGCCCGCGCTACGGTCGCAGCCGATCGGCCGGCGAGCAGGGTGCGGACTTCCAGGCCGTTGGAGGTCAGCCGCCCGGCGACGGCGCTTCCCATCATCCCGGGAGCGATAACCGCGATAATCGGCTGCATGCGGAACCTCCACGATTGACGGGGCAGCATGCGCCGTGACAGCCAGCGGTGAAAGAGCCGACAAAAAAGGCCCGGGTGAGGATGCGCCTCATCCGGGCCTTTTATAAGCAATCGTCCAGCGCGAGCCGGATCAGTCGGTGCGGATGGAGGTCGCCTCCGGGCCTTTGGCCCCCTGGACGACATCCATCCAGATGGTCTGCCCTTCCGCAAGTTGCATCACACCCGCCCGTTGCAGGGCTGACGCATGCACAAACACGTCCTTGCCGCCCTCGGACGGGGCGACGAAGCCAAAGCCCTTGGTCGCATTGTACCACTTAACGGTACCCTGCATCTCCACCGAAGGACCCGTCGGCGCACCGCGGCGCGGCGCACCACCGGCTCCGGGACCACCGCCGAAGCCGCTCGGACCACGCGGCGCACCACCGCCCGGCGCGCCACGACCGGCGGACGGAGTGGCAGTGCTTTCATCGACCGACAACACCTCGGAGACCTGCCGACCCTTCTGGCCCTGACCGATGCGCACCCGTAGGGTGGCGCCCGGGCTTACGGCACTGTGGCCGGACTGATTGAGCGTGTTCGCATGAAGGAACGCATCCCCGGACCCGTCGGACAACGCCACGAAGCCGAATCCCTTCTCGGGATTGAACCACTTCACGGTCGCGTCGTGCTCCGGGCCAAAACCTGCCGAGGAGGGCCATGACGGTGGGGTCCGCGGCAGGTCGCCTGGCGGAGCACGGTCAAAGGCGAAGTCGTCGTCGAAGCCGCGCCGCCGGCTTGGGCGTCCGCGGCCGCGGTTGGTCATGTTCAAGAGAAAATCGTCCCTATTATCATACGCGTTGTTCATAGCACCGGAAGCCCTCGCGGGCCACGGTGCCGGTTTCTCCCGTTTGGGTAACCGAGCCAGGACAAGAACCAAACCCTGCCGGGAGCGGTCACCATCCTCGTGTCGTCACTACAGGCTGCTACACTATAGGGCGTGATCGCGCTTTCGCCCATAGCTAATCGGGCGGATTCCGGCGAATCGCCCAAATTTTGCCCGATTTTTCATTATAACGTTCTCGGCATGCCGTGTGCTCGGGCGCCAAAACCCTGATTCGGCAGCGTTTCATCCCGGCAATCCGCAGCCAGACGTATCGCCCCGCCCCGCAAATATCATAGTCGCGATCACCCCATTTCCGCGACACGCCGCAATTTTCGATTCAATGTCCCATTTGCGCGCGCCGCCAGATTCGAGTATCGCGGAAATAGACTCGGTCGATTGGTGCTTCAAACGGAAGCAGGCGCAGCCGAACGCTGCCCTCGGGCGAGTTTCGGCAAGACCGGAAGCAGCAGGTTCAGGTCGCGTTCGGCCACGCAGACAAGATATTGCCCCGCACGCGGCGTATCGCCCTCGGACTCCGGAAGCGGCAAACCGTCGGAGCCCAGCGGAAGCGCGGTCAGACCCAGATCGCCGTAGACCTTCAACAGATCGGGCCCTGCCCGCCAAACGGCGGCATCAAGACCCTCCTGGCGCGCCAGGTCACGCAGGCGCCAGATCGCGGAGACTCGGTCGCTTTCGTCGCCCGCCGGGTCGCCTAGCCCGAGCAGCACCCGGCCGCAGCGCCGGAACGGAACGCCGGCCCGTCCGGCCTCGCCCATCACCAGGCCGTCGGCGCCAGCCGAACAGGTATATTCCGGATGCGCCCCCAACTCGATCATCAGCCGGCGGGCGTCGGCATCCCACGGCACGTAGCGGATCTGGCCGGGCCGGACCAGCAGCCAAAGCGCCACAAGGCCCAGCAGAACCGAGATCGCCACCGCGACGCGCACCGAGTTCGGCTCCTGCCGGGAGATGATGACCATCCAGAAAGCGTTGTTCTGCAGCGCGTGCGTATGCGGCCGGGTCACCGCCAAAGCCATCAGGCAGACCACCAGGACGAACATCGACAGCGCGCTGCCCGGCTGCAGCGGTCCGGTAAACATATGCGCGTGCCGGTAGAAACATGCCCGGAACGGCGCCAGCAACAGCGTTGTCAGCACCAGGATGCCGACGACCCAAAGCCGGTTGTCCTGCGTCGCCGCGAAAGCGGCTCCGGTGATCAGCAGCAGGATGGTCAGCACCCAGGCGAGGTTCACCCGGTGCGACAAGCCGATCGCCATCAGCACGAGGCCGGCGCCGATAAGCGAGGGGACGAACTGGCCGGCCTGGTTGGCAAACTCGGCATAATCGGGATCGAGCCAGGAGAAATCCGTCTGCGGCGCCAGCACGCCCAGGCACAGCATCAGCGCGCCGCAGAGTCCGACCGCCCCGGTTGCCGCGGTCACGGCGAAGTCCGGCTCGCTCCAGCGCCCGATGGCCTGGACGGGGGCCGAGCCACTGCCAAAATATTTCAGCAAACCGCCCCCGCGCAGCAGGATTTCGTTCCCTGCAAACAAAGAGCCGGCGAGGAACAGGGGGATGATGTAATAATACAGGCGAAACACCAGGATCGCGCCGACGATCGGCGGGGCGTCCATGTACGGGGCCAGGCCGAACAACATGGCCGTGTCAAACACGCCGATTCCGCCGGGTAGGTTGGCCGCAAGGCCGGCGGTGTAGGAGGCGACGTAGACGCCCAGGAAGATCAGCCAGGTCAGCCCGTTGGCTTTCGGCAGCAGGGCATAGAAGATCGTCGCGGTCACCGCGACATCGACCGTCGCCAGCAGGACCTGGACGATCGCCATGCGCCAGCCGGGCAGTTGGATCTGATTGCCAAACATCCGGATATGCCCCAGCACCCGGGAGAAGGTGACGTAGCAAAGGACGATCAGCCAGAGAAGCGCGCCGAAGCCGTACAGCGCGATGGGGGGAAGATGCTGACCGAAGAACGGGATCGCGCGCGGTTCCATGAACAGGATCGCGCCACCCAGAACCATGCCGCCGAGGCCAAACGTCAGGCTGCAGAACGCCACCGTTTTGCCGATTTGCAGTGGAGTCAGGCCCCAATGTGCATACAGCCGGTAGCGCACCGCCGCTCCGGACACCGCGGCGAAGCCAAGGTTATGCGACAGCGCGTAGGCGCAGAACGAGGCGAACGCGACCTTGCCATACGAGACCTTGTGGCCCGCATAGATCGTGCCGAGGCGGTCGTAGAAGGTCAGGATGAAATACGACAGGATGGTCCATGTGAACGAGAACAGCAGCGCGTTCACCGGGATCGCGCTGAGCGCCGCGCCGATATCCTTCAGGCGCAGGTGCCGGAATTCCCGCTGCACCACATAGATCGCGCCAATCAGCAGCAGCACGCCCAGAACGGCGGGCAGGTGGCGCAGCCAGCTTTTCAGGCCGTCTCGCTTGGCCGGATCCATTGTCAGGCCGCGTCCGCATGGCGGGCAAGCGCTGTCCGGATCAGCGCGATGGTCTCCGGAATGCCATACAGGGCGACGAACCCGCCGAACCGCGGACCTTCCTGCTGGCCGAGCAACACCTGATAGAGGCAGCCGAAGAAGCTGCGCAGATCCGCAAACGGATGCCGCTTGCCGACTTCGAACACCACGGCCTGGATGTCCTCGGCCGAAGCGTCCGTCGGCAGCGTGCCGAGCGCCGCCGCCAGGTCTTCCAGTGCGGCGCGCTCCATCGCCTCGGGCTCTCGATAGCGCTTTTCGGGCCGCACGAAATCCCGGTAATAGGCCACGGCGTGATCGGCCAGGCGGGCCAGCAGAGGCTCGGTTTCCGCACTGGCGCCGGGAACGTAGCGGCGGATGAAGCCCCACAGGATGCCGGGCTCCTCGGCGTTCACCACGCTGGCGAGGTTCAGCAGCATGCCGAAGGAAATCGGGCTGCCCGCATGATTCGGCACGGTTCCGCCATGGATGTGCCAGGCGGGATTCGCCGGCTGCTCCTCCGCCGGCTGGCTGCGCAGCTTGTCGAGGTTGCCGACATACTCGTCCACTGCGCGCGGAATGACGTCGAAGAACAGCCGTTTGGCGCGCTGCGGCTGGTTGTACATGAACTGCGACAGCGACACCGGCGGGGCGTAGGTCAGCCACTGATCGACCGACAGCCCGTTGCCCTTGGACTTGCTGATCTTCTGGCCGTCCTGGTCGAGGAACAGCTCATAGGTCATGCCCTCGGGCGGCTTGCCGCCGAGGATGCGGCATATTTTGGTGGACAGCTTCACCGAGTCGATCAGATCCTTGCCGGACATCTCGTAATCGACCGAAAGGGCATACCAACGCATGGCCCAGTCGGCCTTCCATTGCAGCTTGCAGGCACCGCCCTTGACCGAGGTCTCGAACCGCTCGCCGCTATCAGGGTCGGTCCATGTGACCGTAGCGGCGGCGGCGTCGATCCGTTCCATCGGCACCTGCATCACGATCCCGGTGTGCGGGTGTATCGGCAGTATCGGCGAGTATGTCGCCGCGCGTTCCGACCGCAGCGTCGGCAGCGTGGCCGCCATCACCGCGTCGTAGCACTCCAGCACCCGCACCAACCCGGCGTCGAAGCGCCCGGTGGTGTAGTAGTCCGTGGACGAGGCAAACTCATACTCGAATCCGAATGAGTCGAGGAACGCCCGCAGCCGCGCGTTATTATGCGCCCCGAAGCTGTCATGCGTGCCGAACGGGTCGGGGATCTGCGTCAGCGGCCTGCCGAGGTGCGCAGCCAGCAACTCCCGGTTCGGTACGTTGTCGGGCACCTTGCGCAGACCATCCATGTCGTCGCTGAACGCGAGCAGCTTCGACGGCAGGCCGGTGATCTCGGTGAAGGCATGGCGCACCCACGAGGTGCGCGCAACCTCGCCGAAGGTGCCGATATGCGGCAGTCCGGACGGACCGTAGCCGGTCTCGAACAGGGCATGATCCTTGCCGGAGGCGGCAAGGCGCTGAGCTACCTTTTTCGCTTCCTCGAATGGCCAGGCCTTTGGCACGCCGGGCGCGTTGTTGCGTACAGTATCGGACATGGGCCGGAAGCTATGGACCGGACTGCTTCAGGTCAATCACAACCATGGTGACAACGGGCCGATGTCCCGCGTTGGATACAGTTTCATGCAAGCCCGTCCGGCTATGGATGAATTGGCGGCGGACGAACGGTGCTACCAGATTCCCGGCAACAGCCTCGCCGTGCACGCCCGGTACGCCTCGTAGGCATCGCCGAAATGCGAGGCCAGCAACCGCTCCTCCGCCCGGATGCGGGCGACAATCGGCGCGACCAACAACGCCGTCAGCAGCACGCCGATTGCCGAGCGGAACGCCAGACCCCATCCGAGGGAGTTGACCAGCAATCCGAGGTAGCTTGGATGACGGATCACCCGGTAGATGCCGGCGGTAACCAGCGCGTGCCCCTTCTGGATCGCCACCAGCCCGCTGAAGCGGTTGCCAAGAACAACCACCGGCCAGAGCCGCAGCGCTCCGCCCAGCGCGAACAGGACGACGCCGAACCACCGGATCGTCTCCCCATCCAATGTCCAGATCTCTCGCCGATCGGCCCAGGGCGGCAGGTAGATGTCGAGCAGGCCGATGATGCCGATGGCCGGGATGATCCACCGGTTGCCGCGATCCTCCCTCTCGCCCGGATTAAGGTTGCCGCCAACGAACAGGGCGGCCCCGGATATGACCAGAAGCGCGATTGCCAGCGCGATCAGCGCCGGGTGGGAGAAGAAGGGCGTGGCGCCGCCATAGGCCTGGATCGCCAGGGCCAGATAAACGGCGGTGCCGGCAACGATAAGAGCGGATCGGAGGGCTGTTGTCAGTATGGCCGGCTCTCCCTGCCAAGATTTGTTCGATATGTGCAGGTTCCCTGCGGGCTGCAAAGCGGCCATACACAAAGACGATGGGTGGTGCTGCCCGTCTTGATCGTCAGCGCATTTTGACGCTGAGGTGATGGGCTCGATCGATTCTTCCTAACGCCGTTAACCGGACCGGGAAACCTTGATGCCCGACGCAAACGACACACTGCAAAGCCTGTCCGCGACGCGCCGTCCACCCCCGGGCTGGCTGTTCCCTGCGCTACGCGTCTTGCTGGTTGTCTCCGCCGGGTTCCTCGTCTGGTATGTGGCGGGTCACTGGAACCGATGGACCGGTGGCGCACGCTACGAGTCCACCAATGACGCCTATACCGCCGGCGACGTGACCCCTCTCGCGGCGAAGGTGTCGGGCTACGTCGCCACTGTCGGCGTCACGGACTATCAGGCCGTGCGCAAGGGCGACCTGATCGTCGAAATCGAGCCGTCCGACTATCGCGCCCAGCTTCTCCAGGCGGAGGCCAGCTTAGCGGGCGCGCAGGCGGCTCTGGCCAACCTGGCGAACCAGAAGGACGTCCAGCGCGCATTGGTCCGACAGGCCGAGGCGACGATCGAGGCGACGAAGGCCGACCAATTGCGCTACGATCTGGAGGCGAAGCGGCAGCGGACGCTGTTGCAGACAAAAATAGCCGGAACCGAGCAGCTGGTGGAGCAGGCGGACGCCAATGAGCGGCGCACTGACGCGCAATTGCAGTTGAACGAGGCCCAACTCGACCAACAGCAGGCGTTGCTGGCAAGCCTGGACGTGCAGGAGAACCAACTGAAGGCGCAGGTTGCCGGGGCACAGGCGCAGCTCGATCTGGCACGCAATAACCTCGGCTATACCCGCATCGTCTCCCCGGCGGACGGGTTGGTGGGGCAGCGGCAGGTGCGCCCGGGTCAATTCGTCAATGTCGGCACGCAGGTGATCGCGGTGGTGCCGCTGCCGCGGATCTGGGTGATTGCCAACTTCAAGGAAACCCAGATGACCAACGTCCGGCTGCAGGAACCGGCTCACGTCACCGTCGATGCGTTTCCCGCGCTGAGGCTCACCGGGCATGTCGATAGTTGGTCACCCGGTTCCGGCAGCACGTTCGCGCTGCTGCCGCCGGACAATGCCACCGGCAATTTCACCAAGGTGGTGCAGCGGGTGCCGGTGAAAATCGTGCTCGACCCGGACCCGGCGCTCGGAACGCTGGTGCGGCCGGGCATGTCGGTGGAAGCCACGATCGACACCGGCGGGATCGAACCAGCCGCGCCGACGGCTGATTCGACCCAGAAGGTCAGGTCAGCGCCGTCGCGGCCGTGAAGGCCAGTCGGCCACGCCGGGCGAGGGCGTGGCTTTCCGGCGAGGCTACCCGTTATTGGCGAAATGATATTCCGGCATCGCGTTCAACGCGTCCCGGGTCGCCCCGGGCATCACCACCCGATTGTCGCTGCTGCCTTTGACATTGCCGAACTGTAATTTGTTGAACGGCACCTCGACCATCCTGCCGCCGACGCCCAGGATGCCGCCCACGTCGAGCACGGCGTGCAGGGTCTGATCGTTGCCGATAACCAGGTCATCGACACTGCCGATCTTTTCATCCTTGTCGTTGTAGACGGACGACCCGATGATCTTGCTGGCCCGCACCCCGCCGCGATCTGTCAGGGCGCTGTTGCGCTCCGAGGCGGAGGTGTAGCCGTTGCCGGTCGGGTTGCCGGCCGTTTCGTGCGTCGCGGGAGCATTCATCGCAGCGTTCGAGTGGTTTGACGAAGCCGGCGTCTGCGCCATGACAGGAAGCGCGAACGACGCAGCCAGAATCGACGCGGCGGCTAACTTCAACATTGGCTTTCTCCTCCAGACCGAATTGTCCGGCGTCCAGCACCGGACGATGCCTAAACGAGACATCCAGCCGGCGGTTCGCCGCCTGCATCGCCGCTGAAGCAAGATTAACCGGGAGGTTATATTAAGGCCCGGGCGTCCGTCATCAGCCACCCCCTTGCTCCAGCACGCGGCGGGCGCGTTGCACGATCGGATAGTCGATGAACTGACCGTCCAACTGAATGGATGCCAACCCGTCGGCTTCCGCCTTCTCGAACGCCGCGACGATGCGGCGCGCCCGCGCGACGGCGGCCTCATCCGGCGTGAACGCTGCATTGGCGGGGACGATCTGGTCCGGGTGGATGCACAACTTGCCCTGGAACCCGAGCGCCGCCGCCTTCCTCGCGGACGCCACGAACCCCTCGTTATCGCGCAGATCGGCCCAGACCGTATCCACCGGCGGTTCCAGCCCGCCCGCCCGCGACGCGAGCACGCAGGCGGCGCGGTACGGCAGCAGTTCGGTTTCGTCCCGGCTCCATGCCATGCCCATGTCCAGCGTGAAGTCGCCCGCACCGAACGCAAGGCGGCGGACGCGGGTGCCGGCGGAGCAGATGGCGGGGAGGTTGCTGACGCCCACCGCGGTTTCGATGATCGGGATCAGGTCGATGGTGCCTCGGGGCAAATCGCGCGCCTGCTCCAGGTTGCCGATGAGCCAGTCCGCGGTCCGCAATTCGTGCGCATGCTCGACCTTCGGTAACACGATTCCGTCCAGGCCGGGCCGGACGGCCACGACGATGTCGCCGTAGCACCACTCGGTGGACAGCGCATTGACCCGGACAAACAGCCTGCCGACGCGAGGTTTTTCCAGCGCCTCGATGATCAGCGGCCGGGCCTCGGCTTTTTCGGAGATCGCGACGGCATCCTCCAGATCAAGGATCACCGCATCCGCGGCCAGGGTGAGGGCTTTTTCCACCCGGCGCGCGTGATTGGCCGGAGCGAACAGCAGGCTGCGCAGAGCGGTCATTGCGCCGCCCTCCGCTCCGCCGGCCAATCCGAACGTCGCGGGACCGGCAGTTCGAGACTCTCCCGCAGCGTTGCGACGCGATACTCGGTCTGGAACAGGCCGCGCCGTTGCAGTTCCGGCATCCGGACCCGGGCCGCGTCCTTGCACGCACCGGGCATATCCGTCGCGGCCGGCACGAAACCGTCACGGGCCGGTGCGGTGAACCACGCTTCCAACGGGACCGCCACCGATTGCAGCGTTCCGCAAAACACCTTGTGCACGGCGATCGCGCCGCGGCCGGAGACTTCGATGAAATCACGAACAGTGGGATTTTTCTTGCCCAAGTGCTTCACCACACGCTCCTTAAAGCCATACCGGGATAAACCAGCCGGTTCTTCATCCGTAAACGGTTCATCATAACCCTTCGACCCGGAATCATTATTCAACACCTCGGAGATCAGCACCAGAGCGTCGACGGGCCGCATCGCCGCCGCGATCACGGCCTGCGTCTTCCGATTCCGCGAGCGCACCATGGGCGCGACCTGCACCCGGACAGGATCGCGTCCGATCATCGTTGCTCGCTCCAGGACGCGACGTTCACCCATCCCGGCGTGTCCGGCAAGCGCGACAGGCCCCGACTTTTCGCCGCCGGTCACCTTGCTATTGCTTCGCACGGCGCCAAACCGCTGATATGACGGCCGCCATGACGATCAGTATTGCCTCCATGACTGGATTCGCCCGCACCGAGGGCACGATCGACGGCATCGCCTGGGCATGGGAGCTGCGCAGCGTCAACGGCCGCACCCTGGAATTGCGCTTCCGGCTGCCGAACGGCTGGGACGGCCGCGAGGCCGGGTGGCGGGAACTCGCCGGCAGGTCGCTGAAGCGGGGCAACGTGACCGCGAACCTGACGATCAAGCGTCCCTCCGAAACCCGCCTCGAACTCGACCTGCTGGCGCTGGAGCAGGTTTTGAAGATCGCGACCGATTTGCACCGCCGGATTCCCGGCAGCCCGCCGCCCTCACCGGATGCGCTGCTGTCGTTGCCCGGCGTGCTGCGCCAGGCGCAAACTGATCCGCAGGAGGAGCGGGACGCGCTGGCTGTCGATGTGCAGGCTGGCTTCATCAGCGCACTGGCCGGCCTGGTCGATGCCCGCCAGGCGGAGGGCGCGCGGCTCGCCGCGGTGCTGAAGCAGCACTTGCAGGACATCGCGGCGCTGTGCGCCGATGCGGCAACCCAGGCTGCCGGCCAGCCTGCGGCGCAGCGGGCGCGGTTGCTGGAAAACCTTCAGGCCCTGCTGCGCGAGGCGCCGAGCCTGTCGGAAGACAGGGTCAGCCAGGAAGTGGCCCTTCTCGCCAGCCGCTCGGATGTGCGCGAGGAGCTCGATCGGCTGAACAGTCACATCGCGGCGGCGCATGACCTGCTGCGCGAGGGGGCGAATATCGGCCGCAAGCTCGACTTCCTGATCCAGGAGTTCAACCGCGAGGCCAACACGCTGTGCAGCAAGTCCGCCACGGCCGCGCTGACCGCCACCGGCCTGAAGCTGAAGGCGGCGATCGAGCAACTCCGCGAGCAGGTGCAGAACATCGAATGATCCGGATCGCGCGACGCGGGGTCTGCCTGATTCTGTCGGCGCCGTCCGGGGCCGGGAAGACCGCGATTGCCGATGCCCTCCTGGCAACCGAACCGGACCTGGAGCGCTCGATCAGCGTGACCACCCGGGCACGCCGGCCGAACGAGGTGGATGGCGTGCATTACCATTTCCTGACCGAGGCCAGGTTCCAGGACGCCTTGCGCGAGGACGCGCTGTTGGAATGGGCGCGGGTGCTACAGGGCACGCATGCCTACGGCACGCCACGGGCGCCGGTGGAGAAGGCGCTGGCCGAGGGCCGCGACGTGGTGTTCGACATCGACTGGCAGGGGCACCGTCAGTTGCGGGAGAAGCTGCCGGCGGATGTGGTCAGCGTCTTTGTGCTCCCGCCGGACCTGATGGCTCTGCGGTCCCGGCTGGTGGGCCGGGCCGGGGACCACGGCGAGGAGATCGAGCGCCGGATGCGGGTGGCGCAGGACGAGATCTGCCATTGGGTCGAGTTCGACCACGTCGTTGTGAACGAGGATTTGGCCGTCGCCACAGAGGCGGTGCGGGCGGTGCTTCATGCCGCACGGGTCAGGACCGGGCGGCTGACGGGTCTGCCGGAGTTTGTCGCCGGGTTGGTCTGAGGGGTGCCGGATGCGTTCCCGTCCGATGCTGACTGGCAGCCTGGACGCCGCCGTTGTGCCGCCTCAGTGTCGTGGCCGGCAACGACACGATAGCAGCAGCCGGCGGCGAGGATTAGTCTGCGGGATGGTACAACTTTCGAGACGCATGGCACACATCAAAGTCCAAATCGAAGATTTCGACATCGGCGCCGAGATCGCGGCGCTGACCGCCGGGCGGACCGATATCGGCGGCATCGGGTGCTTTGTCGGCACAGTTCGCGCCGACGCCAAAACAGCGGACTCCGCGGTAACCGGCATGACGCTGGAGCAGTATCCCGGCATGACCGAACGGGCCATCGGCAAGATCGCCGAAGAGGCGGCACAACGCTGGCCGCTGCTGGGCTGCACGGTCATTCACCGCACCGGGTCGCTGCGCCCTGGCGACAACATCGTCCTCGTGATCGCGGCCTCATCGCATCGGCAGGCGGCGCTGGACGCCACGGCGTTCCTGATCGACTGGCTGAAAACCAAGGCGCCGTTCTGGAAGCGCGAGGATTTTGCCGACGGCAACGGCGCCTGGGTTGATGCCCGCGAAGAAGACGACGCGGCCGCATCCCGCTGGACCTGACCGCCCTGCGGCCGTCAGTGATTGTTGCGGCTCTCGCCCCGCGTCTCGATCACGTTCAGGAACAGCGTCGCCGGCTCCAGGCACGCCCCCGTCCCCAACTGGCCGACCATGGAGCGGTAGATCTCCTCCCACGGCGTCATACTCAGCAGCTTCGGCGCTTCCCACGCGGCCTTGCGAGCCTCCAGTTCCCCCTCCGGCAACAGCACATCGACGCTGCGGCGGTTGAGGTCGATCCTGATCCGGTCGCCCGTCCTCAGGATCGCCAACCCGCCGCCCACCGCCGCCTCCGGCGACACGTTCAGGATCGACGGCGACCCGGACGTCCCCGACTGGCGCCCGTCGCCGAGCGTCGGCAGGGTGGTGATGCCCCGCTTCAGCAACGAGGCCGGAGGTTGCATGTTCACCACCTCGGCGCTGCCGGGGTAGCCGACGGGACCGCAGTTCCGGATGATCAGGACGGACTGGTCCTCGACGCCCAGGTCAGGGTCCTCGATCCGGTGGTGGTAGTCCTCCGGACCCTCGAACACGATCGCCTTGCCCTCGAAGACGTTGGGGCGAGCGGGGTCAGACAGGAAGCGCGCCCGGAATTCCTTGTCGATGACGCTGATCTTCATCACCGCGCTGTCGAACAGGTTGCCGGACATCACGACGTAGCCGGCGGCGGGCAGCAGCGGATTACCGTAGGGGCGGATGACCTCTCGGTCGCCGTCCGCCACGTCGGCGAGGTCCTCGGCCAGGGTACGGCCGGTCACCGTGCGCACATCGCCGTGCAGCTTCCCGGCCACCAGCAGTTCCTTCATCACCGCGGGCACGCCGCCGGCGCGGTGGAATTTCTCGCCCAGGAACCGGCCGGCGGGTTGCAGATCGACCAGCAGAGGGATCTCCGGCCCCAGGCGCTGCCAGTCCGCCAAATCGTGATCGACCCCCATATGACGGGCGATGGCGATCATGTGGACCGGGCAGTTCGACGACGCGCCCAGGGCGGCGGCGGCCACCACGGCGTTCTCGAACGCCTGCTTCGTCATGATGTCGGAGGGACGCAGGTTCTCGTGCACCATGCCGACGATGCGCTTGCCGGTCTCGTACGCCATCCAGCCGCGCTCGCGGTGCGGTGCGGGAATTGCGGCGCAGCCGGGCAGCGACATCCCCAGCGCCTCGGCCAGCGAGTTCATCGAGGTCGCCGTACCCATGGTGTTGCAATGCCCGACGGATGGCGCGGACGACGACACCATCTGCATGAACTCGTCGTAGCCGATCTTCCCCTCGGCGAAGAGCTTGCGGCCTTCCCAGATGATGGTGCCGGAGCCGGACAGGCGCCCCTGCCACCAGCCGTCGAGCATCGGGCCGCCGGACAGCACGATGGCGGGGATGTTCACCGTGGCGGCGCCCATCAGGCAGGCGGGCGTGGTCTTGTCGCAGCCGGTGGTCAGCACGACGCCATCCAGGGGGTAGCCGTGCAGCACCTCGACCAGTCCGAGATACGCCAGGTTGCGGTCCAGCGCTGCCGTCGGTCGCTTGCCGGTTTCCTGGATCGGGTGCATCGGAAATTCCAGCGGCACGCCGCCGGCATCGCGGATGCCGTCGCGGACGCGGCTGGCGAGTCCGATGTGATGCCGGTTGCACGGCGACAGATCCGACCCGGTCTGCGCAATCCCTATGATCGGCTTGCCGCCCCGGAGCTCATCGGGGGTGATGCCGTAATTCATGTAGCGCTCAAGATACAGCGCGGTCATCGCCGGATCGTCCGGGTCGTCGAACCAGCGGCGAGACCTCAGGCGCGTGCCGGTGTGACTGGCCATTGTCTGTTCCTCCCGTTGGGTTACAGACTGTGCGGGTGGCGGAGTCTGGTCAAGCCGCAGCTTCATCGCTGGTTCGCCCGGGCCAACGGTTGCCGCTGGTGGGCTGACCTGTCATTGATCGGCCGCAGAATGGTCGTAGCGGCAATGACATGTTAATGCAATGAGGTACCTGTCCGGAAATCCGGGCATGCGGCATGCACCCACCGGCGCGAAACGCTGCGCGCGGCGTTTCGCCGGATTGCGCATGGAGCGTGGTCCGATGGCCGGCGTTGCCGGTCGCCGTCGAAGGGGCCGCCGTCTATGGGACTGAGGACCATGCGCCTTCCCGTAAGCCGACGGACGGCTTTGACCTGGGCTTTCGTCGCGGCCATGGGCAGCGTTCCGCTCGTCCAGGCCGTCTTCTTCTCCGACACGTTCTTCGTGAATCCCTCGCAGTTCGACGGGAGGAAGCTCCTGCATTCACCGCCCGCCGCCGACTCGGCCGCCACGAAGGCAGAGCTCGCCGAACTCCTCCGCATCCAGAACACCCGAACCCCGGAGGCCCTGCGGCAAGCTCAAGCCGACGCGGCGAACCGAACCGTGTTCCTGTTCAAGGACGTCTTTGGAGACGGCTTCACCGCCGACAAGTTTCCTGCAACCGCCCGGTTCTTTGCCCGCGTCGCGAATGACGAGTCGGTTTATGAAGACGGGCCCAAGGACTACTGGAAGAGGCTCCGGCCGGCTATGCTCGATCCGGCGATCCAACCCTGCGCGCCGACGAGCGGCTTTTCCTACCCAAGCGGCCATGCGACCCGGGGCTACGTGTTCGGCGTCGTGCTGGCAGCCGCCGCGCCGGAGAAGCGTGACGCCATCCTTGACCGCGCTGCGGCTTATGCCTGGAACCGGGTGATCTGCGGCGCCCATTTCCCGTCCGACGTCGAGGCCGGCCGCTTGCTCGGCACATCGCTCGCGGCGGTGATGCTGGCCCAGCCGCGGTTCCGCCAGGCCCTCGAAGTCGTGCAGGTCGAGTTGCACCAGGCCGGCTATACGGCCGGAGACTGACGAGACGCCCGGGAACTGCCGCTTCATCGCGAAGTGTTTCCAAAATCGTCATGGCCCGGCTCCGGGCCACCTGTCACCGCACGTGCTGGCATTCGTGGACCGGACGAGCCGCGCCATGACGTGAACGGTAGCGCCACCCGATTCGATCATTCCTGGGCGTCGCCTGACAAGACCGCGGCAGGTCTTTTCGGACCTCCGCGCATGACTCAGTCGTAATAGCAAATGACTTGCCGCACGTTGGCATTCGGGGCATCACCATTGGGATGTTGTCCCCTCCCGCCGCATGAATCCGCTTGCCTGGCTGATCAGCCTGGCCCTGCCCGCCTGCGGATTTCCCGCGGCGGAGGGGCTGCCCACGCCGCCGGTGATGGACATTGCCCATATCGCCCGCCCCGCCAGCCCGAACACCGCGCTCGGCGCGCCGTCCGGGTTCAGCCCGGCGCCGGACATCGTGACACCGGCCTATCGCGTCCCAGCCGATATGCTGTTCGCGCTGGCGCAGGACGTGGCCGCCGAACAACCAAGGACTTTCAAGGCAGCGTTGTACCCGGACCAGCTTCAGGCGCACTACGTGGCGCGCAGCGCGGTGTTCAACTTCCCCGACCTGATCACGGTCCAGGTGCGGCAGGAGACGCCGGACACCAGCGATTTGATCATCTGGTCCCGCAGCGTTTACGGTGAAGGCGATTTCGGGGTGAACCGCCAGCGCGTTCAGGCCTGGCTCGGCGCCCTCGACACCAAGCTCCCCCCATCCAGCGAGAGATAGCCCGTTCATGCGCGGTATCGGCCCCTTCCTGAAAGACGCCTGGCAGCTCGCCCGTCCCTACTTCATGACCTCGGAGGAGAAGTGGTCCGCCCGCGGCCTGCTGCTCGCGATCGTCGCCATGAACCTGACGAATGTCGGTCTGAGCGTTGTTTTCAACTTCTGGCGGCGGGAGTTCTACAACTCGCTCCAGGACAAGGACTGGAAAGCCTTCCTGGAGCTGCTGTTCACCTTCCGGCCGTCGGACAGCGGGATCTTCGGCATCATGCCCGGCTTCTGCGGCCTCGCAGCCGTTTTCATCATGATTGCCGTGTATGCGGTCTATGTGAACCAGTTCCTGCAAATCCGCTGGCGCCGCTGGCTGACCCGCCAGTTCCTGGCCGAATGGCTGGCGGATCGCGCCTACTACAACATCAGCCTCACGGCGGACCGCGCGGCCATCGGCACCGACAACCCGGACCAGCGCATCGCGGAGGATCTGCGCGACTTTACCGACACCAGCCTGTCGCTTAGCCTGGGCCTGCTGTCCAACATCGTGTCGTTGGGCAGTTTCGTCGTCATCCTCTGGGGCCTGTCCGGCTCCATCGAGGCGTTCGGCATCCCGATCCCCGGCTACATGGTCTGGGTGGCTCTCGGCTACGCCATCGTCGGGACGTGGCTAACGCACCTCGTCGGCCGCCCGCTGGCGCTGCTGAACTTCAGGCAGCAGCGGGTTGAGGCGGATTTCCGCTACGCCCTCGTCCGCATCCGTGAAAACATGGAAAGCATCGCGCTGTATCGCGGCGAGGAGGAAGAGCGCGTCACGTTGCGGGAGCGCTTCTCCGCAGTGGTCGGCAACTGGCGGCAGATCATGACGCGGACGAAGCTGCTGAACTCGCTGATCAACGGGTATTCGCAGGTGGCGGTCGTATTCCCGATTGTCGTCGCCGCGCCCCGCTATTTCTCGGGCGCGATCCAACTGGGCGGGCTGATGCAGACCGTCGGGGCGTTCTCGCAGGTGCAGGGTTCAATGTCGTGGTTCGTCGACTCGTACGCGTCGCTGGCGCAATGGCGCGCCATCGTCGAACGTCTGGCGACGTTCCACCGGGCCATCGTCAAGGCCCGCGCGGAAACCCATGGCGGATTCACCATCAGCGAGGCATCGGCCGATGCGGTGCGGCTGCACGATGTCACAATGAGCCTGCCGGACGGCACCAGGCTGCTGGACGGCGCGGACCTGACGCTGACGGCCGGGCATTCCCTGGTCATCACCGGCCGGACCGGGTCCGGCAAATCGACCCTGTTCCGTGTGCTGGCGGGAATCTGGCCGTTCGGGCACGGATCGGTGGAGATCCCGCCGAAGTCGTTCTTCCTGCCGCAGCGGCCGTATATCCCGCTCGGCACTCTGCGCCACGTCATCACCTACCCCAACGCCATGGACGCCTTCACCCCGGAGGAGATCGGCCAGGCATTGACCGACGCCGGATTGCCGCAACTGGTCAGCCGGCTGGAGCATGACGACAACTGGCCGCAGCGCCTGTCGGGCGGTGAACAGCAGCGGGTCGCGCTGGCCCGCGCATTGCTCGCGAAGCCGGACTGGATTTTCCTGGATGAGGCGACGGCCAGCCTCGACCCGGACGCCGAGGAGGAACTGTACCACATTCTGAAACAGCGTCTGCCGAACGCCACGCTGGTTTCCATCGCCCACCGGCCCTCCGTCGCCGCGTTCCATGAGAAACGGCTGGTGTTCAAGCGGGAAGCCGGGAAAACCGGCACCCTGGCGCAGCAAGCCATCGCGCCGGCCCTGGGGGAGTAACCGGATGGACGCGCCGCTTCAGTTTGCCGATATCGCCGAGCCTCGGCCCGCGAAGGAAGGGCTGGAGGAAGCCTACGCCGTCATCAACGCCGCCCTCGATCGCGGCGAACGTGCCGCCGCGCTGGCGGATTGGGATCGCCTGAGGCGCCGCTATGACACGTGGTCCGCGCTGGTGCATCTCCGCTTCGCCCGGGACACCGCCGACGCGGCGGCAAAGGCGGATCGCGACTACGCGGACGCGCTGTCGCCGGAGGCGGCCGAACTGGAGGTCGCCCTGAAGCGCCGGCTGCTGGCCGATGCGCCCGCGGTTGCTTCGATCGTGGGGGAGCATGCGCTGCGGCTGTGGGAGACCGACGTCACCACGTTCGATCCGGCGATCAAGCCCGATCTGGAGGAGGAAGCCCGCGTCTCGGCGCGCTATACCGAACTGCTGGCCTCGGCCAGGCTGGACTTCGCCGGGCAGACGCTGAACCTGGCGGGTCTTGGTCCGTATGCCGAGGACCCGGACCGGGAGACGCGATATCAGGCGGAGAGGACGCGCTGGGGGTTCTTCGAAGCCAACGCGGCGGAGTTGGACGATATCTACGACCGGCTTGTGAAGCTGCGGACCGGGATGGCGGGCAAGCTGGGCTACCTGACCTTTACGCCGCTCGGATACAAGCTGCTGCGCCGGGTGGATTACGGTCCGGACGATGTTGCCCGCTATCGGGAGCAGGTAGCCGAGCATGTGGTGCCGCTGGTAGGCCGGCTGCTGGAGGCCCGCCGCGCGGAAAACGGCTGGGACCGCCTGCGCTTCTGGGACGAGGCGCTGATCGATCCCGCCGGCAACCCCAAGCCCATCGGCGGCCACGACGTGCTGGTCGAGCAGGCGCAGGCGATGTTCGACGGCATGGACCCGAGGCTGGCCTCGTTCTACCGGGTGATGACAGCGGGCGGCTTCATGGACCTGAAGAACCGGCCCGGCAAAGCCGGCGGCGGATTCTGCACGTCCTTTCCCACCGCCGGGGTGCCGTTCATCTTCGCTAATTTCAACGGCACCAACAACGACATCGGCGTGTTTACGCATGAGATGGGGCACGCCTTCCAGAACTGGGAAAGCCGCAACCAGCCCGGCGTGGATTACCTCTGGCCGACGATGGAGGCAGCCGAGATCCACTCCATGGGCCTGGAGTTCCTGACATTCCCCGGGATTGGCAAGCTGGTGGGCGAGGACTCGGCGAATCGCTTTCGCCGCATGCACCTGATCGGGGCGCTGGCCTTCCTGCCGTATGGCGTGTGCGTCGATCATTTCCAGCACGAGGTGTATGCGCACCCCGAGGCCTCGCCGGCGGACCGCCATGCGATGTGGCGGCGTTTGGAGAAGGTCTACCTGCCATGGGCGGACTACGGCGATATCGGGTTCCTGCTGAAGGGCGGCCGCTGGCAGGCCAAGCCGCATATCTACGGCTCGCCATTCTACTACATCGACTACACGCTGGCGCAGTGCTGCGCGATGCAGCTTTGGGTAAAGTCCCGCCAGGATTACGCGGCGACGCTGGAAGCCTACGTTCAACTATGTGGCCGAGGCGGGTCCGCGCCGTTCCAGGATCTCGTCAGGTCTGCCGGCCTTGTGTCTCCCTTCGCGCCAGGGGCGTTGGCCGGGGTAGTGCGGGAAGCCGCTTCCGTGCTCGGACTTTAGTGCCCCGTGTTGCCGGCAAGGCCCGGCGGGTCAACCGTCATGATCCTGTCGCCGACAGTCGAAAAGAGTTAAGGACCACAGCCATGGACCCTTCGTTCCTGCCGGCAACCGCGCTCGCCGGCCTTGTCCGGACCGGGAAGCTCGGGGCGCTGGAACTGCTGGACCATTTCATCTCTCGGACAGAGCGGCTCGACCCCCGCATCAACGCGGTCGTGGTGCGCGACTTCGACCGGGCGCGAGCGCGCGCCCGGGAGCTGGATTCCCGCCCTGACAAATCGGCTCCGCTGTTCGGCGTGCCAACGACGGTGAAAGAAAGCTTCGACGTCGCCGGGCTTCCCACCACCCGCGGCCACGCAGACCTCAAGTCCCGGCGCATCGGCGTAACCACGATCACGGTGCGGCGGCTGGAGGCGGCGGGGGCGGTGGTGTTCGGCAAGACCAACGTCCCGGTCGATCTGGCCGATTGGCAAAGTTACAATCCAGTGTACGGAACGACATCGAACCCCTGGAATGCCGCGCACACGCCGGGCGGCTCCTCCGGCGGTTCCGCCGCCGCCCTCGCCGCCGGCCTGACCGGTCTGGAGATCGGCTCCGATATCGGCGGCTCGATCCGGGTGCCGGCGCATTTCTGCGGCGTCTACGGCCACAAGCCAACCTTCGGGTTGGTGCCGAACTATGGCGATCCGGCGCTGAGTGCCGCCGCCGGCACGGATATCGCCGTTGCCGGGCCGATGGCGCGATCCGCATCCGACCTGGCCGCGGCGTTGGACGTGCTGGCGGGCCCCGACCCGGACGAGTCCGGGCTGACGCTGAACCTGCCGGCGCCTCGGTTCAACGGTCTGCGGGAGCTGCGCGTCGCGGTGTGGGCGGAGGAGCCTGGCCAGACGACGGACTCCGGGACCGTGGCCGCGATCCACGCGCTGGCCGACGGGCTGGAACGACAGCGCGTGACGGTCAGCCGCGCCGCGCGTCCGCCGTTCGACCCGAAGGAGGCGTTTCACCTCTACCTCCGTCTGCTGGATACCGCCTGGAGCATCCGCGTGCCCGACGCGGTCGTCGAGGCCCGGCGCAAGCGTCTCGCCAGCCTGCCGGAAACGGCCAATAGCGTCGACGACATCATGCTGCGCACGGTCGGGATGGAGCATCGGACGTGGCTCGCCCTGAACGAGCAGCGCTTCAAGTGGCGGCGCGCGTGGACGGCGTTCTTCAGGCAGTGGGACGTGCTGCTGTGCCCGGCGTTCGGCACTGCCGCGTTGCCGCACCGGCAGGACGGAGAACCCTGGCAGCGGCGGATTACTATCGAAGGGCACGAGATCGCCTACGACGATCTGCTGTTCTGGCCGGGCCTGACCTGTGGATACCATCTCCCCGCGACAGTCGCACCTCTGGGGTTCACCGCGGCCGGACTGCCGCTGGGCGTGCAGATTACCGGGCCGATCTACGGCGATCGCACGACGATCGCGGTGGCGGAGTTGTTGGAACGGGCGTGGCTGGGGTTCAAAGCGCCGGACGGGTGGTAGTCTCGCGGGCCGCCCGGCGCCACCCAACCCGTTGTGTCATGCCCGGATGCCGTACGTGCCATGGCCGGCCTTTTGCCGGCCATGAGACAACTGGCTACAGCCCTTCGAACAACACCGTCGAAATATACCGTTCCGCGAACGACGGGATGATCACCACGATCCGCTTGTTGGCATACTCCGGCCGCTTGCCCACTTTCAGCGCGGCCGACAGGGCCGCGCCGGAGGAAATGCCGCCCGGGATGCCCTCCACTTTCGCCAACCGGCGGGCGGCGGCGAGCGTCTCCTCGTTGGTGACCTGGATGATCTCGTCGATCGCCTTGGTGTCCAGCACCTCCGGCACGAAGCCCGCGCCGATGCCCTGGATCGGGTGGGGCGCCGGCTTGCCGCCGGACAGCACCGGACTCGCCGCCGGCTCGACCGCGATCAGCTTCAGCCCGGGGTGCCGTGGCTTCAGCGCTTGCGCGATACCGGTCAGCGTGCCGCCGGTGCCGATGCCGGAGACGACAGCGTCCACCTCGCCGTCGGTGTCGAACCAGATCTCCTCGGCGGTCGTCCGCGCATGGATCTCCGGGTTCGCCGGGCTGCCGAACTGGTTTGCGGTGACGGAGCCGGGGGTGTCGGCCAGCAGTTCCTTGGCCCGCGCCACGGCGCCGTTCATGCCCTTCTCGCGCGGGGTCAGCTCCAGTTCGGCGCCGAGGTAGGCCAGCACTTTGCGGCGCTCGATCGACACCGATTCCGGCATCGTTAGGATCAGCCGGTAGCCCCGCGCCGCCGCGACGAACGCCAGCCCGATCCCGGTATTGCCGGAGGTTGGCTCGATGATCGTCCCGCCGGGCTTCAGCGCGCCGGATTCTTCCAGCGCGAGGATGAGGTTGACGCCAATGCGGTCCTTCACGCTGCTGAGCGGGTTGAAGAACTCCAGCTTCAGAACGATGTCAGCGGTGATGCCTTCCTCGGCAAGGATTTTCGGGATGCGCACCAGCGGCGTGTTGCCAATCGTCTCGGCGATGCTGTCATAGATGCGACCGCGCAATGGGCGATCGAGGACGAGAGGCTTGTGTTCAGTTCCCATGGCAATGACCTTTTCTCTGGCGACAACCGCGAAGCACCGGCAAGCGCGGCTCCATACCGCATATAAAAGACAAAATTTGCTCAGGCTGGCAAGATGTGTCAGGGCGTTCGGGAAATCTTTGCATAAAGTAAGGTTGATATAGAATTTCTCTCTCTAAACCCGGAATGCGCGACATTCAGTCCGACACCCGCGCGTGCACAGCCCGTGCGTCGCCATACGGTGACGTCCTCTCGCAAAGCCGACGATAGCACAAAAGCGAAGCAGTCCCCGGGCTTGGACCGCCTTGGCAACCGGCCCCGGGGATGCACATCTACATTCACACCAGGGACCGGGTCCGGGCTTCCGGCCAATCCGATCAGCACGCATTGGGGATTTGATGACCGACTTCTTCGCTTCCGGCCTCGTCCCCGTGACAGCGCGACCGATCGCGACACCCACCGGCGGAAAGCGGGCGCAGGCGATCCGCCGCCGCAGCCAATGAGCCTGCTGCCTCGCGGCCGCCGCCGCCCGGCCGTCGCCTTTATTCTCATAACCCTCGTGATCGATGCCCTGGGCTTCGGCCTGGTGGTGCCGATCGTGCCGTCGCTGGTGCTGGAGATGTCGGGGTTGACCGCGTCCGGTGCCTCGCTCTGGGTCGGCGCGCTACTGACCTCCTTCGCGGTCATGCAGTTTATCTGCGCGCCGATCCTGGGCGCGCTGAGCGACCGGTTCGGCCGGCGGCCCGTGATGTTGCTGTCGCTCGCCGGGGTCGGCATGAACTATGGGCTGCTGGCCTGGGCGCCGTCGCTGATCTGGCTGTTCCTCGGCCGGATGATCGCGGGCGGCACGGCGGCGAATGCGGCCACCGCCACCGCCTATATCGCCGACGTCACGCCGCCGCAGCAGCGGGCCGGGCGCTTCGGGCTTGTCGGCGCGATGTTCGGGATCGGCTTTGTGCTCGGGCCGGCGCTTGGCGGGCTGCTGGGAACGTACGGCCTGCGCGTACCGTTCATCGCGGCAGCGGCGCTGACGGGGTGCAACGTGCTTTATGGCCTGCTCGTGCTGCCGGAAAGCCTGCCGCCCGAGCGCCGCCGCGGGTTCGAGTGGCGGCGTGCCAATCCGGTGGGCTCGCTGCGAGTGCTGATGGGCAGCCCGAATCTGGGCCGCCTGGCGATCGCCTGGGGCTGCACATGGTTTGCCATGGGTGCGCTGCAGACCACGTTCGTGCTGGCCAACCAGCTTCGCTTCGGCTGGGACACGCAGCACAACGGGCTGGCGCTGGCCCTCGCTGGGCTGGGCTCGGCCGTGGTTCAGGGCCTGCTGGTGCGCCGCATCATCCCCTATTTAGGGGAATTGCGGTCCGCGCTGATCGGCTGTTCGATCACAGTCTGCGCCTATCTGCTCATCGCGTTCGCGCCGTACGGCTGGGTCGTGCTGCTGGGCATCATCATTCAGGCGGGCGGCGCCATCACCAATCCCGCCGTGCAAGGCCTCGTCTCCGCCGCCGTCCCGGCCGATCGGCAGGGGGAAACGCAGGGAGCGCTGTCGTCGGTGCAGGGGCTGACGGCGATCGTCTCGCCGCTTGTCGCCGGCACGGTGTTCGCGCATTTCACCGGTCCTTCCGCGCTGATCCTGCTCCCGGGTGCGCCGTTCGTGGTCTCCGCGCTGGCTTACTGCGTAGCGCTTTGGGCGGTCGCGGGCGTCCGCCCGGCACCGGCACTGGTCCGCGCCGATGTCGGCGGCACGCTGATTCCCGTGGCGAAAGAGGCAGGAGGAGACTGATGGACACGCGCGCCCCGCGGCGCAAAGCCCCGCCGCTGAGCACGGACTGCCATTTCCATATCTTCGGTCCGTTCGACGCCTTCCCGATGAGTCCGGGCCGGAGGTACACGCCGCCCGAGGCGCTGGTACCGCGCTACCTCCAGCTTGCCGACACCATCGGCATCGAGCGGATGGTGGTGGTTCAGGCGAGCATCTACGGCACCGATAACGCGGTGACGTTGGACGCGATCACGCAATTTGGCCTGCACCGTGCCCGCGGCGTCGCGGTCATTGAGGACAGCTTCGAGGAGGCAGTGCTGAAGCGTCTGCACGATCAGGGCATCCGCGGCGTGCGGTTCAACCTGGTTTCGGGCAACGGCACCCCGGAGGACCAGTTGGAGGCGCTGGCGCGGCGGGTCGCGCCGCTCGGCTGGCACATTCAGATCTACGCCGATGGGGCGAAGATGCTGGAGATCGCGCCGCTGCTGGCGAAACTGCCGGTGGAGGTGGCGATCGACCATTGCGGCGGGGTAAAGGCCGCGCTGGGTACCGGTCACCCGCAGTTTCAGGCTCTGCTACGGCTGCTGGACAGCGGCCGGGCGTGGATGAAGGTGTGCTCCTACCGGGCTTCGTCCG
The DNA here is from genome assembly GCA_903851415.1 of uncultured Rhodopila sp. GTDB lineage: Bacteria > Pseudomonadota > Alphaproteobacteria > Acetobacterales > Acetobacteraceae > Rhodopila. Next base: position 45,666 of record CAINOE010000036.1, read on the forward strand.
CCGGAGCGCCCTGGACGGATGTCGAAGCGAACGTGAAGGCTCTGGTCGCAGCCGCGCCGGATCGCTGCGTCTGGGGCACGGATTGGCCGCATTCGCAGATGAACCCGGCGCCGCAAGGCGGGTTGCTGCTGGACCAGTTCTTCGAGTGGGTGCCGGATGCCGCGGTGCGGCAGAAGATCCTGGTGGACAATCCGGCGCGGCTATACGGCTTCTGACGCGGATCGCGCGTCCCGTCATGGGCTCGGCGGCTGCAACCCATGGCCGCGCAATACGGCCACGGTCCGCAGCACCCGCCCGTTCAACCGGATCGAGGTCCCGGGCAGAATCTCCACGCTGCTGAACCAGCGCTTCGCCTCGTCCAGGCTGTGGCCAACCGGGTCCGGCAACAGCACCAACACGTCCCGGCCGGCGAATGCGCTGACCGCATCGGCAACGCCGAACTGGCGCGAGTCGCGGCTCAGGCAAAGCATCGTGACATCCGGACCGAGCGCGTATCCCAGCTTGCCCGCGTCCCGCCAGCTTACCGAGGCCGCAACCGCCCCGGGAGGCAAGAGGCCCTGCGCCCGCAGATCATCCCTGACCGACGTCCAGTCCAGGCCCTCGGCAGTGGGGTCCTTGCCCATCGCCCTGGCGAGACTGCCGCCCAGAAAGTCGAACTGGATTTGCAGGCTGATCACTGCCATGGCGGCAATCACAAGCGCTGCCGTGGCGGCGATCAGCCGCCGCACGCCTGGCCGGTCAAGCCGATGGGCGATGGCCTCCCCGAGCAATGGGAACAGCATGAGATAACCGGGGGCCGCCCAATGGAACAGTATCCGCTGGCTCGACCACGCGGAGATCAGAGCAAAGCCGAATATCGGGGGCGCCGCCAAAAACACCAGCAGACGGTGAGTCCAGGGCGCCCGCCACCGGAAGCCGCCAACGAACAGTACCATCATCGGCGCCCAGATCCAGGGCAGGACAAACAGCGCCTCGCCCCCCAGGGTGGTCAGCGCTGCAAGCGGATGGAACCGCCACCCCACGGCCCGGTCGCCCTGGAACGCGAAGGAGGCCCAACCATGCGTCGCGTTCCAGATCAGCACCGGACTGAAGATCAGCGCGGCAAGTCCCGCAGCGGCATAAGGCTGCCAACGGCCAAACCAGTATCGATGGGTCCTGCCGGTGAGCAGATACAGGAAAGCGCCGCCGATGGGCAGGATGGCGGTGTACTTGGAAAACAGGGCCAGGCCGGCGCACAGGCCGGTCCCGGCCCACCAGCCGAATCGGCGATCGTCAGCCGGAAGCGCATGCAACAGGCACAGCGCCGCCCCCAGCAGAGCCGCGTCCAGCGGGCCGTCCGGCAACACCCAGCTTCCCGTCGTTACCCCAAAGACCGGCGACAGGTTCAGGGCAACCGCCGCCCACAGCCCCGCCCGGTTGTCGGCGACAAAACACCCGATGCGCCAAACCAGAACCTGCGACACCGCGAACAGCAGGATGAACGGCAGCCGCACCACGACCGGGCTTTCCGTCCCGAACAGATGCGCCGCTCCCCGGGATAGCCACCACGACGCCGGAGGATGGTCGAAATAGCCGAGGCACAGAACCCGCCCCGCTGTGACCATATAGCTTTCATCGACCCCGAGTCCGGTCGTCGCGGCAAACACGATCCGTATAAGGGTCGTCGCGCAGACCAGCATGACGATCGGACGGACCGTTATCGAGCGGGTCTGCGCAGTTGAAGCCGAGCGGCCGGATACGCGCTTTGGCGATGCCCAAAAGTGGCCGATCAACGGAGCAGTGTCCGCCAAACCGTCATGGCCCGGTGGGTCCGGGCCATGACGTGAAGGAGGGTGCCACCACCGAACCCGGTCATTGGTGCCGTCGCCCTAGGCTGCGGTGACCCTCTGTGTCTGGATGCCGAGACCCTCGATCCCGAGGCGCATGACGTCGCCGGCCTTCAGGAAAACCGGCTCCGGCTTCTGGCCCATGCCAACGCCCGGCGGCGTGCCGGTCGCGATCACGTCGCCGGCGTGCAAGGTGATGAAGTGGCTGATATAGCTGACCAGCTTGGCAACCCCGAAAATCATCGTCTGAGTGGACCCGTCCTGCATCCGCTTGCCGTTGACCTCCGCCCAGAGCGGCAGATCCTGCGGGTCGCTGACCTCATCCTTCGTCACCAGCCAAGGCCCGGTCGGTCCGAACGTGTCGCAGCCCTTGCCTTTGTCCCACGTGCCGCCGCGCTCCAACTGGTATTCGCGTTCGCTGACGTCGTTGCAGACGCAATAGCCGGCGACATGGTCCATGGCCAGGTGCTCCGGCACGTAGCGTGCCGTCCTGCCGATGACGACGCCGAGTTCAACCTCCCAGTCCAGCTTGGACGCCCCGCGCGGCAGCTTCACATCGTCGTTCGGGCCGGAGAACGCGCTGAGCGATTTCAGGAAAACGATCGGCTCCTTCGGTATCGGGTTGCCGGTTTCGGCGGCATGGTCCGCGTAGTTCAGGCCGACACACACATAGTTCACCGGCCTGACCACGCAAGCGCCGATGCGCGGGTTGCCCTCGACCTTCGGCAGTGCGGCTGGATCGGCCGCTGCGATGATTTTCAGAGCGGCTTCAGACAGCGCGAAGCCGTCGATGTCTCTTACGATGCTGCTGAGGCAGCGGATCGTGCCATCGTTTGCGAAGATCCCGGGCTTCTCGGCGCCTGCCGGGCCATAGCGCAACAGCTTCATCCTGCGTCTCCTTTTTCGCAACAACCTGCCGCAGCACCGATCATAACCAGCACTTTGCCAGACATGGGCTGGTCATCGGCGGCGCGCCGGTCGCAGCCCCATCTTGCCGCAAACCCGATCCCGGCGCGAGTATGGCCGGACACCCATCGGGAGAGGAAAAACGTCATGGCCGAACGCCCTTTCACGCAGGACGACCTCGACATTCTGGCTCAATGGGACACGCCGACGATCTGCAACGGGCTGAAGATCGTCGTGCCGGAGCGGCGCGCCATAGGCTTCACCGTCGAGCCAATGGTCTGCATCGACCCGAAAGCCAGGCCGATCGTTGGCGTGGCGCGGGTCGGGATGATCCGCTCGACCGAGCCGCCGCGGTCCAGGGTGACCGACCGGGCCGATTGGTACGACTACGTTGCGCGGGTTGATTTTCCGACGATCGCGGTGTTGCAGGACATCGACGGCCGCATCGGCTACGGCGCCTACTGGGGCGAGGTGCAATCCACCATCCACAAGGCGCTTGGCTCCATCGGCTGCGTCACCAACGGCTCGTTCCGCGACCTGGATATGTGGGCGGCCGGCTTCCAGATTATCGGCGGCCGGATCGGGCCGAGCCATGCCCATGTCCACATGGTCGATTTCGGCAAGCCGGTGAACGTGTTCGGGATGCAGGCGGCGCACGACGACGTGATCCACGCCGACTTGCACGGTGCGGTGGTGATTCCGGCCGATGCCGTGCGCAAGTTGCCGGCTGCGATAGACCTTGTTTCGCGGCGGGAGAAGGTGATCCTGGATGTCTGCCGCGCCCCCGATTTCACCCCGGCCAGGCTGCGGGAGGCGCTCAAGCGGTCGGGCGAAATCCATTGATCAACGGGTATGGCCTGGTCCGCGGCCTTCACCGGGGGTGACAGCATTTCGCGTTGGGCAAACACGGCAAACCCATTATATACGGAGACTGTCCGGAACGCGAGGCGCCATGCCGGAGATCAAACCGATAACCGGCACCCGTCTTCGGCCGGGTGCTGAATTCACCGCATCCGATCTCAAGAACGCCGGCAGCGTATTGGACGCCGTGGACACAGCCAAGATCGTGAGGATCACCCGACGGAACACCCGGTTCCTGCTGATCCGCGAAGATCGCGTCACGCAATTCGTCGCCGATCTCGCCGACCGGACGCCCGGGACGCTGGAAGAGATGCTCGAAGACTTCACGCCGGGGGATGCCGCCGATCTGCGCAAGCGGACTGCCGTCTGGAATGCAGACAAGCCGATCGGCAAAGAACTGCTCTGATGCCGCGGCGGAGCAACACCTTCCAGTCGGCCAAGGCCTGTATGAAACAGCCGCATATCCGGCCTCTGACAAAGGCTCGCCAGACCATGTAACGCAGTGCATCAAAAGTAATAATAGCAAGGGCTTGCAGCGTAACACCGGGCAACAATCATTGACTCGGCAGGCTGGCCGGAACGGGATATCGAACATCATGGCAGGCGGCACTTTCGCCGCGGCTCGGATGGAATCGATGGAATGGACGGCTTCGCCAGGGTAATTTTCGACCATTCGGACGGGCTTGGGTGGCGGCAACGCACTCTGAAAGCCGCGATCGGCTGCGTCGGAATCGGCGTCCACTCCGGGCGGCGCGTCAACCTGACCCTGCGTCCGGCGCCGGCTGACCACGGCATCGTCTTCCGCCGCACCGATCTGGGCCGCGACGTCGCGGCGCGGTTCGAGAACGTGTGCGATACCCGGATGTGCACGTCGCTGGCGGATCCCGCGATGCCTTCGGTGCGGATCGGAACGGTCGAGCACATCATGGCTGCGTTCTCCGGCCTGAATGTCGACAACGTTCTGGTCGAAATCGACGGGCCGGAAATCCCCATCCTTGACGGTTCGTCGGCGCCCTTTCTGTTCCTGATGGATTGCGCCGGCATCGCTGAGCTTGATACACCGCGCGAGGTTATCGAGGTCTGCGAAACCATCCGCGTGAGCGCTGGCCCGGCCTGGGCCGAACTGCGTCCGCTTGGCCCGTCCGACCGCTCCGCCCAGCCGGTGCTGGAGATGGACCTGTCGATCGATTTTGCCGCCTCCGCAATCGGCCGGCAGTCCTGCTCGCTGCGGCTGACCCCGCAAAGCTTCCGCCACCAGATCGCCGCGGCCCGCACCTTTGCGCAGGCCGAGGAAGTCGAGCAGCTTCGCGCCGCCGGTTTGGCGCGCGGCGGCAGCCTGGAGAATGCCATTGTTGTCGATGGCGCGGAGATCCTCAACGTCGGCGGCCTGCGCATGGAAAGCGAATTCGCCAACCACAAGATGCTGGACGCCGTCGGCGACCTCGCGCTGGCGGGTGGGCCGCTGCATGCCCGGTTCATCGCCCACCGCACCGGCCATGACCTGAATAACCGCCTGTTGCGCGCATTGTTCGCCAACGCCGAGGCGTGGCGCCGTGTCGGCTCGGAGCCTCTCGCCGCCGCGGCATAAGCGGAGCGGCTGTCTCTGTACTGCCCCTGTATTCGCGGTCGCGTCGGGCGTGTTATAGGGGCGGCGATGATCAAGAGTTGCCCCATGCCCGTCCGTGCCACCCGAGCCTTTGCCGTGGGCGCGCTTGCCCTCCTGCCGTGGTTGTCCGCCTGCGGCGGCAGCGACGACAATGCCAAGAAAGCCCCCGTCGGAACGGTTGAGGAGCTTTACAACAACGGCGTTGACGCGTTGAACGCCCGCCGATTCACGACCGCCGGGGATCAGTTCGCGGCGGTGGAACAAAACTACCCCTATTCGACCTGGGCGGTAAACGCACAGTTGATGTCGGGTTACTCGCTGTACCTTCAGAACAAGTACACCGACGCCATCGGCACGCTGGACCGGTTCATCCAGTTGCATCCGGCGCATCGCGACATCGCCTACGCCTATTATCTACGCGCGCTTTCCTATTACGAGCAGATCGCCGACATCCAGCGCGATCAGAAGGGCACCGAACAGGCCATGGCCGCGTTGCGGGAGGTAACCACCCGCTTTCCTGACAGCGCCTACGCCCGGGACGCCAAGCTTAAGATTGACCTGTGCGTGGACCATCTCGCCGGCAAGGAGATGGAAATCGGCCGCTTCTACCAGAAGCAGCATCTGTATGAGGCCGCCATCGGCCGCTTCCAGCGCGTGGTGGACGACTACCAGACGACCAACCACGTACCGGAGGCGCTGCACCGGCTGACCGAGATCTATCTCGTGCTCGGCCTGAAGGATCAGGCGCGGAAAACGGCTGCGGTGCTGGGCTACAACTACCCGGGCAGCGTCTGGTATGATGACAGCTACAACCAACTTCTGGCCGATGGTGTTGCGCATTCCGACGGCAAGGCCCCATCCGGAGAGTCCGGGCCCGGCTTCTTCTCCCGCACGTGGCATGCGGTGTTCTGAGCGCCAGCCCGCTCCATGCTGACCGCCCTCTCGATCCGCGATGTGGTGCTGATCGAGCGGCTCGACCTGACGTTCGGACCCGGCCTGACGGTCCTGACCGGTGAAACCGGCGCGGGAAAATCGATTTTGCTCGATAGCCTCGGGCTTGCCATCGGCGCCCGGGCGGAAAGCGGCCTTGTCCGCGCAACCGCGGAGCAGGCCGCCGTCACCGCCTGTTTCACCCCTCCGGAGGACCATGCGGTCGGGGATCTTCTCGACGAGCACGGGCTGACCGCCGAGGACGAGATCGTCCTGCGGCGGATCGTCGGCAAGGATGGCCGTTCGCGGGCGTTCGTGAACGACCATCCGGTGGGGGTGGGTTTGCTGCGGCGGGTTGGCAGCCTGCTGGTGGAAGTGCAGGGCCAGTTCGAGCAAATGAGTCTCGCTGATCCCGCCCGGCATGCCGGCCTGCTTGATGCGTTCGGCACGCCCGCGCCGTTACGGCAGGCTGTTGCCGAGGCGTGGCGGGCGTGGCGCGACGCGTTGAAGACGTTGGGGCAGGCGCGGGAAGCGATTGCCGCGGCGGAGCGGGACGAGGAATGGCTGCGTCATGCGGTCGATGAACTCGCGACCCTGGCGCCGCGCCTCGGCGAGGAGGATGCGTTGGCGCGCGAACGCCAGCGGCTGCAACAGAATGAACGCCGTGCCGAGGCGATCGCTGCCGCGTTGTCCGAACTGACTCCGCGCGATCGCCGCGGGTCGGGTCCGGCTTCGTCGCTGCGCGCGGCGGCCCGGTCGCTGCAACGCCTCGTCCCGACCGGCCAGCCGGAGGCGGCGAATCCGGCTGATCCGGCTCTCGCCGCGCTGGAGCGGGCGGAGGAGGCGCTCGCCGAGGCGGAGACCCTTCTAACCCGGCTTGCCGCTGATTCCGAGGTCGATCCGCGTCTGCTGGAACAGTCGGAGGAGCGCTTGTTCGCCCTGCGTGCCGCCGCGCGCAAGCACGGAGTCGCGGTGCCCGATTTGCCGGAATTGCTGGACACGCTGGCCGCCCGGTTGGCTGCGCTGGAAACCGGGGCGGCGGAGATCGCGGCGCTGGAACAGGCGGCGCGCGACACGAGGGAAAGATACGCCGCCGCGGCCGGCAAACTGTCCGCCGCGCGCACTGCCGCCGCGGGCAAATTGGAAAAGGCGGTGGCGCGGGAGCTGCCGCCCCTGCGCCTGGACAAGGCTCGGTTCTTCGCTGAAGTTTCGGATCTGCCGGAGGCCAGTTGGGGTCCGGGCGGGACGGATCAGGTGCGCTTCCTGATCGCTACGAATCCGGGGCAGGAGCCGGGACCGTTGGCGCGGGTCGCCTCGGGCGGCGAGTTGTCGCGGCTGATGCTGGCGATGAAGGTGGTGCTGTCGGCCGGCTCCGCGGTGCCGACCCTGGTGTTCGACGAGGTGGATTCGGGGGTTGGCGGGGCGACGGCTGCGGCGGTGGGCGAACGGCTGGCTCGCGTGGCGGAGGGCGTTCAGGTGTTGGTGGTGACGCACAGTCCTCAGGTCGCGGCGCGCGGCGCGGCGCATATGCGGGTGGCGAAGGCGTCTGGCCGGGATCGGACCTCGACGACGGTGAGCCAGCTTGGCGCGGAGGAGCGGCGGGAGGAGATCGCCCGGATGCTGGCGGGAGAGACTGTTTCGGACGCTGCCCGGGCCGCGGCGGATGATCTGCTGCGGGTGCAACGGCCGCCGCAGGGGCTGCTGGTGTGAGGGGAGTAGCCCGTTCCCATTACTCGTCATGGCCCGGCTTGTCCGGGCCACTTGTCGCCGCACGTGCCGCGACAGGAGGCCCGGACAAGCCGGGCCATGACGATTGTGGTGGAAGGCTCGCTCATGGGCACACGCCCCGATGACCGAATCCCAGCCCCCCATCGAATCCCTCACTGAATCCGAAGCCGCCGCGGAACTCGCCCTGCTGGCGCAAGAAATCGCGCACCACGACGCCGCCTATCACGCGCACGACGCGCCGGAGATCACCGACGCCGAGTACGACGCCCTGCGCCGCCGCAACGCCGCAATCGAGGCCCGCTTTCCAGCGCTGATCCGCCCCGACTCCCCATCCGCCCGCATCGGCGGCGCCCCCGAATCCGGCTTCGCCAAAATCCGCCACCGCGTGCCGATGCTGTCCCTGGACAACGCCTTCGACGCCGCCGAATTCGCCGAGTTCTGCACCCGCGCCAAACGCTTCCTCGGCCGCACCGAGCCGCTGGTCTTCGTCGCCGAACCCAAGATCGACGGGTTGTCGATCAGCCTGACCTACGAGCATGGCCGCTTCGTCCGCGGCGCCACGCGCGGCGATGGCGCGGAGGGCGAGGACGTCACCGACAACCTGCGCACGATGAAATCCGTGCCGGACCAGTTGCACGGCGACGCCCCCGCGCTGATTGAAATCCGCGGCGAGGTCTTCATGACCAAGGCCGATTTCCTCACTCTGAACCAGTCGCAGGCCGAAGCCGGCGCCAAGGTCTTCGCCAATCCCCGCAACGCCGCCGCGGGCAGTCTGCGGCAACTCGACGTCCGCATCACGGCCGGCCGGCCGCTGTCGCTGTTCGCCTACGCGCAGGGAGACAGCAGCGAGCCGGTCGCGGCAAGCCACTGGGAATACCTGGAATGGCTGAAGGCCCGCGGCTTCGAGGTCAATCCGCTGTCCCGCCGCCTGGGCAATGAGGCCGACGCCGAAGCGTTCCATCAGGAAATCGGCCTGCAACGGGCCAGCCTCGCCTACGACATCGACGGCGTCGTTTACAAGATCGATGACCTGACGCTACAGCGCCGCCTCGGCTTCGTCGGCCGCGCGCCGCGCTGGGCGATCGCCTGGAAATTCCCCGCCGAACAGGCCACCACCATCCTGCGAGACATCCGCATCCAGGTCGGCCGCACCGGCGCGCTGACCCCGGTCGCGGAACTGGAGCCGGTGAATGTCGGCGGCGTCCTGGTTGCCCGGGCAACCCTGCACAACGAGGATGAAATCGCCCGCAAGGACATCCGCGCCGGCGACACCGTCGTGCTGCAACGCGCCGGCGACGTGATCCCGCAGATCGTCTCGGTGGTGACGGAGCGCCGGCCGGAAGGTTCCGAACCCTACCGCTTTCCCGATCTATGTCCCGCCTGCGGCAGCCACGCCGTGCGCCCCCCCGGGGAAGTGGTGCGCCGCTGCACCGGCGGCCTGATCTGCCCGGCCCAGCGGGTGGAGCGGCTGATCCATTTCGTCTCCCGCCCCGCCTTCGACATCGACGGGCTGGGCGACAAGACCATCCAGGAATTCTACGACGAGGGCTGGCTGCACGGCCCGGCCGACGTGTTCCGGCTGCCCGAGCGCGAGGCGGAGATCGCGACGCGCGAAGGCTGGGGCAAGCTGTCCGCCCGCAACCTGTCCCGCGCGATCGCCGCCCGGCGGACGATTCCGCTGGAGCGGTTCATCTTCGCCCTCGGCATCAGGCGCATCGGCGCGACAAACGCCAGGCTGCTGGCGCGGCATTACGGCAGTTACGCCAACTGGCTGGAGCAGATGCTGGCCGCGCGCCAGATCGGCTCCAACGAGCGGCTGGCCCTGGGCAGCATCATCGGCATTGGCCCGGCCATCGCCGAAGAGCTGGTGGATTTCTTCGGCGAGCCGCGCAATGTCGAGACGCTGAAGGAACTCGCGGCCGAACTGACGATCGAGGACGCCCAACAGGCGAACGCGGCGGACAGCCCGATTGCCGGCAAGACCGTGGTGTTCACCGGCACGCTGGAGACGATGACCCGGCCGGAGGCGAAGGCCCGCGCCGAGTCGCTGGGCGCAAAGGTGACCGACTCAGTGTCGAAAAAGACCGACATCGTGGTCGTCGGCGCGGATGCCGGTTCCAAAGCCCGCAAAGCGGCCGAGCTCGGGGTGCGGACCATGACAGAGGCGGAATGGCGGGAGTTGGTCGGGTAGTTCTTGCCGTCATGGCCGGGCGTGTCCCGGCCATCCGCGCTTCGGCGGTGGTGCGCAGATGGCCGGGACGCGCCCGGCCATGACGATGGGGCGGTGTCGGCTCGGCAAAATGCTTCGGCGTGCTTACCCCATCCGGCACCCAACCTCGGCCTCCGTCCCGAAAACCTTGTCCATATCGGCGGGATTCGCAGGCGGCGTCGCCTTGACATCGAAATAATCCCACATGTCGGTGATCCGCTCCTTCACCGTCACCGCCAGGTTCCGCACCAGCATCTGGTGGTCGAACCGCCGGTAACTGTATGACGACGTCCCTGCCGGAGCCTTCCACGCTTCCAACGCCTCGACGATCGCCATGGCGTCCGTTGATCCGGCCGCATCGATAGATTCGAACACGGAACGCGCGGTGATCCACCCCATCCACGCCTTATCGGCCGCGGGGCGGCTATCCGCACCGGCAGTGGTCGGCTGGTTACACCGACATAGGGGCGCCCGTCGGCACGGCGGCGGATGTAGTAAACCAACCAAGTCCAAAGGGCGGTCATCTCCGCCGGCGGTTGACACTCGGCGGGTGCAACCGACTCAAGGGGGCCGGCCACCGAGCCGGGCGGATTGCTGATCGCGGCAATTGTGGTCTTGGCGGGAATCCCGCCGCTTTCAGAGGTCATCGGTGCATTCTCCGATCATGCGGTTGGCGAACGGGGCTGTTCTGACAGCGATCCGACACCCTAAGGATAATTAGTCGTCTAGTCGTC
>CAINOE010000037.1 GCA_903851415.1 uncultured Rhodopila sp.
AGTCGTGGATGGCCGGGCCAAGCCCGGCCATGACACAGTGGGGGACCCCGGCGACGACACGGATCCGGATGTTGGCGCCCCCGCATAACGCGCCAAAGCAGCCAGCCGTTCATCCACATGCGCCTGAATCGTCACGATTTCCTCCGCCGACAGATGCCGATACTTGCCAATCCCCGACAAATAATCCGTCACCGGCCGGGGATGATCGACCGGGCGGGTGAAGCGGATGCCCTCCGCCGGCGTGAACTCCCACAGCGGGTGAAAATTCGTCTCCACCCCCAGCCGGGCGACCTCCGTCGTCATCGCGGTCGGGAACCGCCAGCCGGACGGGCACGGCGCGTACACGTGCAGGTACGCGAATCCGGTCCGCGACACCTCGATCGCTTTCTCCAGTTTCGCATAATAGTCTTCAAGAAACGCAGTCGAAGCGGTGGCGACGAAGGCCGGATTGTGCATCATCATGACCAGCGGCAGGTTCTTCGCCTCCTCCTGCTTGCCGTGCAGCGCCGGGCCGACGGGCGTGGTGGAGGTCCAGGACCCCAGCGGCGTGCTGCCCGAGGCCTGCATGCCGGTGTTCATGTAGCCTTCGTTATCGACGCAGATGAACAGGATCGGATCGTTGCGCGACGCCGCGCCCGAGAGCGATTGGAACCCCGCATCCGCGGTGCCGCCATCGCCCGCCAGCGCCAGAGCGGTCACCTGCCGCCCCTGCCGGCGGAACTGGCGTTGCATCCCCGCCAGCATCGAAGCCGTATTGGTCAGCAACGGATGGAATATCGGCACTTTCGCGCCGGTGCGGCCGTTGTAGCCGACAGTGCCCATGCCGGGGATGCAGCCGGGCGGCGCCGCGACGACCACCTCGGGGCCGACTTTGCGCAAGGTATGGCGGATCAGCAGTTCGGAATGGCACCCCTGGCAGGCGGCGAGGCCGGGCACGAACAGGTCCTCGCGCGCGCCATGGGTGTTGTAGAGGTCCGCGGCGGTGCGCCATTGCAGCGCCCCGGTCGGACAGGCCCGAGCGCAGGCGGGATCGCCGTCGCAGGTGTCGCATTTGGCGACGTGCCCGGATTCGGCCTCATAGGTGATGCCGCCATAACTGCAGCCGGCGGTACAGAGCAGACAGTTGACGCAAAGCTGCTCGTCCCACTCCACCACGCCGGTGACCGGGTTTTTCGCCAGCGCCCCGGCCGGACAGACCGTCGCGCATTCCGGCGAGCCGCACTGCCGGCACAGCGCCAGTTCCGCCGCCGGACCGTCCGCCAGACCCGGCAGGATGCGCAGCCTGGGCTGTGTTTTCGCTTCGGCGCAGACAGCCATGCAGTCGCCGCAGCCATCGCAGAGTTCGCCACGGAAGGAGATGGTGTTGAAGCTGTAGCCCATCGGCGCGCTCTCCCGTAATGCGTTTGTTCAGCGCCGGTGGCCGGGGGCTGCGCCCCGGGTGGCGCACCCGGTGCCGTCCCAGGTGTCCGCCCCCCATGTCGCCCCCGTGTCGTGGCCGGCCTTGTGCCGGCCATCCACGACTCGCGGTGCCGGTGGCGGCAAAGTCGTGGACGGCCTGGCCAAGCCCGGCCATGACACATGGGAAATGCCGGTGCGGTTCATGCGTATTCCTCCCTACCGCCACAGCCGCGACATCAGCATCCGGCCGGTCTCGCACGGCTGGTCGATGAACCGCCGCCTAACCGCGCCAAGATCGACCTGCCGCAGGATCAGCTCGCTCAGAATCCCCGCATCGACCGTCAGGTTCACCGCGGCGAGACCAAGCAGCCGATCGGCGTGAAACGCGATGCGCCAGTAGCTGCCTGCGGCGGGATCGCGCCGAATCACGATCTCCGCCCCGTCCGGCGGTTCGCCCGCAATGCCGTTGCCAACCGAGACCGCCGACTGGCCGAAGAAGCAATACGTGTTCCTCGGCACGCTGCCGCGATACGGCGTCAGTGCCGCATCTCCCGCCATCGCCATCCCGGCGGTGCGGCCTTGCGCGACGGCCTCCGGCAGAATCCCGGCGACGGCGGTGCCGGGACCCGGGAAGGCCGGCGCCTCCGCCACGTCGCCGGCCGCCCAGACCGCCTTAGCGCTGGTGCGCATCGTCGCATCGACCAGGATGCCGCGGCCGGTGGCGATGCCGGACCCGGCCAGATAGCCGAACTCCGCTCGCACCCCGGTCGCCACCAGCAGCAAATCGGCTTCCAGTTCCGCGCCGTCGTCCAGAGTCAGCCGACAGCCCTCGCCGTCCGGCGCGACCGAAACCGCAGTGCGGCCGAAGCGGAACACGACGCCATGCGCGGTGAAACTGCGTTCGATCTGTCCGGCCGCCTCGGCATCGAAGTAGCTCGGCAGCACCTGATCGCGCGGCTCGATGACGGTTACCGCCACGCCGGCCGCGGAGAGGTTTTCCGCCGCGTGCATGCCGATCAGGCCGGCGCCGAGAACGACCGCGCGGCGGGCGGAGCCGATGGCCTCGCGCAGCGCCAGGCTGTCGTCCAGGGTGCGCAGCCGGTAGGAGCGCACCGAGTCGAGCCCGGCGATTGGCGGCACCGAGGGCGCTGCGCCGGTCGCCAGCAGCAGCTTGCCGTATTGCCAGCGCGTGCCGTCTTCCAGTTCGACGGTATTCGCCTCCGGCCGCACCGACGCCACCGTCGCCTCGCGCTGCAAACGCACGCGCTGTTCGGCGAAGAAGGCGTCCCTGCGCAGCGTCACCTTGCCGGGGGCGGAGCGGCCCGAAACGACATACGGCAGCAGCGTCGGCGAATAAGGCAAATGCCGATCGCGGGTGAGGACGGTGAGTGAGGCGGCCGGGTCGTGCAGGCGGATGGCGGAGATCGCCTCCAGGGCCGCGTGCGAACTGCCGGCGATCAGGTAGTCGGTGGCGTTCATCGTCCCGCTCCTTCCTGTCGCGCGTTGAGCCAGACCGTCTCCGGCGTCACCGGGCTTGGTCCAGCCTCCAGCGCCCGCATTGTGCCATCGATGACCCGTTCGAAATGCTCCTCCGTCATATCGGCCCCCGCCAACCCGCCGATGAACGACAGGACCGGGATCGTCCGGCCGGCGCGATACAGCGCGCCAAGCACCTCCTGGCACACCGGCCCGCAATTCCAGCCGAACGACACCGAGCGATCGACCACGCCGAGTGCCCGCACCTTGGCCGCTGCGTGCACCAGCGCCTCGACCGGGAACGGCCGGAAGGTCTTGATGCGGATGACGCCCGCGGCAATGCCTCGCTCGCGCGCCGCATCCACCGCGTCCTTGGCGGCGCCGCTCATGCTGCCGATGGTGACGATGGCGATGTCGGCGCCGCCCAGCCGGTATTCCTCCACCAGCGGCGCGTAGAAGCGGCCGAACGCATCCGCCCAGTCGGCGTGCACGTCCGCAATCACCTGCAGCGCGTTCCGCATGCCGCGGCACTGGCTTTGCCGGTAGGCGGCGAACACCGCCGCGCCCTGCGCGTCGGCGCCTCCGGTCAGCGGATCGACGGCCATCGGGCGGTCGGGATCGAGCGCGGTGTGCCAATTGACGTTCTTCGGCCCGAGGAAGGCGTCCACCGCCGGCTGCTCGGGAATCTCCACCCGGGTGACGCCGTAGGACAAATAATTGCCGTCGTGATTGACGTTGACCGGCAGCATCACGTCGGGGTGCTCGGCGATGCGGTAGGCCATGATGACAGTGTCCAGCACCTCCTGCGCCGACTCGCAGAACATGTGGATCCAGCCGGCGTCGCGCACCGTCATGACGTCCTGCTGGCCGCCCCAGACGCATTGCGGGCTGAGCATGTCGCGGTTCACCAGGGACGCGACCATCGGCAGCCGCAGCCCGGGCGTGCGGACATACGGCTCGAACATGAAGGCGAGGCCCGGGCCGCAGGTCGCGGTATAGGTGCGCGCGCCGGCCAGGCAGGCGCCTTGCAGCGCGGACAGCACGCTGTGCTCGCCTTCGAGGTTCATCAGCTCCGCGTCGAGCTCTCCCTCGGCGATGAACTTCGACAGGTATTCGACCAGCGAGGACTGCGGGGTGATCGGGTAAACCGCGACCACGTCCGGCCGCGACAGTTTCACACCGATGGCGGCCGCCTCGTTGCCGTCGCAGACGGCAATGCGCGACATATTGTTCATGCCGCCGTCTCCTCGACCATGCTGATCGCACGATGCGGACATTCCTGCGCGCAGATGCCGCAGCCCTTGCAGGCGGCGAGGTCGATGTCGAACCAGGCGGCTTTCTCGACCACGCACTGCACCGGGCAATACAGCCAGCAGACCGCGCATTTGACGCAGCGGTCGCGCGCCACCACCGGGCGCATCGCGCGCCAGTCGCCCGCCAGCATCTTGCTCAGCACCGTCGCCACGGGGCTGAGATCGCCCGGCACGGCGGACATGTCGGGGCGCGGGCGGCTCATGCGACCGCCTCCGGCGCGAAGACTTCGGTTTCCGCGTAGCCGCGCTGCATGGCGCGGCGGTTCTGCGCCAGCCCGGCGTCGCGGAACTCGGCGCGTTCCAGCGCACCCATCAGCGAGTCCAGCGACACCAGGCCGGTGGTGCGGGCGAATGCGCCGAGCATGATCGAGTTGGTTATCGGCTTGCCGAAAATCTCCAGCGCGATGCCGACGGCGTCGCACAGGCCGAGCGTTTCGACCGTCGCCGGGCGGGCAATGGCTTCGGGCCGCAAACTGCTGGCCTGCACCAGGGTGCCGCCGGATTTGAGGCCGGCAAAGATATCGACCATGCGCGGCAGGGTCGGGTCGATGCAGATCACGCAGTCCGGGCGGTAGATGTTGGTCAGGCCGCGGATTTCCCGGTCATCGGCGCGCAGGCAGGCGGAGACCGGGGCGCCGCGGCGCTCGAAGCCGAAGCTGGGGATGGCGACGACGTATTTGCCTTCATCGACGAAAGCCTGCGCCAGGATGGAGGAAGCAAGCACCGCCCCCTGCCCGCCCCGGCCGTGAATGCGGATTTCGAACATCGGTGCGACCCTCCCCGGGCCTATCCGGCTGCTGCCTTTGCGGCCTTTGCCGAGGCGCGCTGCTTGGCCTTGGCGATATCGACGATGAAGCGGGTATGGTGGCCGGCGGCGATCTGCTCGGCCTCGTCATGCGCGATGACATCCAGAACGACCCGCCGCCCCTCGACGCTGGCGACGGTGACGGTGATGGTGACCTGCATGCCGAGCGGCGTGGCGGCGGAGTGGTCGAAGTCGGCCCCGACGCCGACGGAGTCCTCGCCGGGATCGCAGTGCTCCAGCAGCAGGTTGCGGCAGGTGAACTCGATGTCGCGCAGGACCTCGGGCGTGGCGTAGATCCGCAGATCCTCGCCCATGAAGTCGATGGTGCGGCGGCGATCGATGGTGATCGTTTCCGTGCGCGTGAGTCCGGGAAGCAGTGTCTGCTTCATCTTTGGGTCCCCTCCGGTCCGGTAGAGCGCCTTTGACGCATCTCCGGTATTTTTGGCCTTCGGATAGCGATGCTTATTCGCAGAAAGGCGTACCGCTTTACCGGTTTTACCGGCCTATGCATTCGTCCTCAGCTTCCCCACAGACGGCCCCCGGCCGCATTGATCTGGATCAATTTTCGGCACAAAGCCGATCGGCGCGGACCGGGCCTTTGGTGGTGGCGAACGGAGCAAAGTCATTGATGGCCGGACTGAATCCGGCCATGACACGGGGAGGCACCCCTAACACTGGGGGGCACCCCTCAATCTTCCCGCGTTACCCCGCCCGCCACAGCCTGACGAAATCCTCCAGCTCTCCGGCGGCGAGGTCGGAGACCGCCCAAAGCGACATCCCGCCCTCAGTCCAATGGATGAAATTGTAGCCGCTGCGGCTGCCCGACGCCGGGCTGCGATCCGGGCGCCCTTCCTCCGGCCAGACATACAGGTCGATCAAATGCTGGCGCCGCTGGTAGATCAGCGCCGCGACCGGACGTTCGGCCAGGTAGTCCATGCGGCCGCCCGCCAGCGGAAACCCCTCCGCCTTGAAGTCCTTGACGGGCGGGGCAAAGTCGAGCCGCCCGTCGAACCACGGCTTCACGGTATGCTGATCGGTGGACACCACATCCATCAGATGCCCCGGCTGCAGCGCGCGGATGTGATCCGACACCACCGCCTCCGGGAGGCCGCCGCCCGGGGGCGCCAGAAGCAGCAGCGCCAGACACGCCGCCACTGCGGCCCCAGCGCCGAACGGCACGAGCGGCCCAAGACCGAACCGCGGCAGCCGTTGCCACCACGGCACCGGATTGTCGTTGGCCACGCGCGGAACCGGCATCGCCGCGGCGGCAATCCGGCTCAGCACCGCGGTCCGCAATGCGTCGGGCGCCTTGTGATACGGCACCTCCCGCCGGAGGCGGCCGGACGCGACGATCAGTTGCGTTTGCAGCGCGGCGCAAGACTCACAGTGGTCCAGATGCGCGGCCACCGCCGCCGCCTCGCGCGGCGACAGCTCCCCGTCCACATCGGCCTGCACCAGCAGACGCATCTCGGCGCAATTGTCGTCTTTCATCGTAAGTCTCCGCCGGCCTGCTGGCCGAACAAGGCCCGGCGCGCGCGCCAGAGGCGCGACATGACGGTGCCGATGGGCACGCCGGTGATTTCGGCGACCTGCTTGTAGGAAAGCTCCTCGAGCTCATGCAGCACGAGGCACTCCCTGAGTTCCGCCGGCAGGGCTGCCAGAGCGTCGTCGAGGCGGGCAAATCCCTCGCGCCGGCTCAACGCGGCTTCCGGGTCGTCGGCGGTATCGGCGATCTCGCCGTCCTCCGTCGCGCCGCTTTCGCTGAGGCTCGTCGTTGGTCCCTGCCGCCGCGCGGCCAACAGCGACCAGGCCGAGTTGCGCACGATCCGCAGCAGCCAGGCCCGCGCATCGCCGCCCTTGAACGAGGCGAAGTAGCTCAGCGCGCGCACCGCCGCATCCTGCACGGCATCCTCGGCCAGCACGGGATCGCGCAGCAGCCAGCGGGCGAGGTTGTACGCCGCGTCCAGGTGGGGCAGAATGACCTGCTCCGCCGTTGCCGTGGCGGGCTGCGCGGGGGGATCCATGCGAGACCTCGAAGCGGGCGTTGGCGGCAGCCATTTCATGGCATGCGGCGTCCGGGCGCCAGGGGCCGCACGCCCGGCAGCATGCCGGCGAGGACCGCGTCCTTGCGGACGAAATGATGATACAGCGCCGCCGCGGCGTGCAAGCCGATAAGCAGCAGCAGCGCCGCGGCGGTCCAGCCGTGCAGTTGCAGGATGTCATGCGCCAGCGGCTTGTTCACGGGTAGCCAGGACGGCAGCCCGAAGGTGCCGAACAGCACGACACGGTCGCCGTGGAGCTGGCTGGCGGCAAGGCCGAGCAGCGGTTGTATGCCAAGCAGTGCGTAGAGAAGGATCGCACTGACCCGGGCAGCGATGCGCTGGGCCGCCGGAAGCCCGGCCGGCAGCGGCGGGATGCGGCTGTACTGGCGGATCAAGAGCCGTATTGGCGTCATCAGCAGAATCGTCATGCCCAAAGAACGGTGAAGCATGACGAGCCGGGCAGCCTGGTCCCGGCTTCCCGCGCCGCCGATCATCCAGGCCGCCAGGCAGGCGCACAGCAACAGAACCAGAGTGGTCCAGTGTATCGCCTGCATGACCCGGGAATAGCCTGGTGCTTCGGCCGTGCGGCGTGCCGCGCCGCGGCCGATGGTGTCCGATAGCGAGGTGCCCGTGATCATGGGGAGTCTCCCTGTCATGGTGAGGTGCCGGGTCAGCGGTAACGACCAGTCCGGGTGGCGCTTTGTTTCCCGGCTCCGTGTTTTGTGTCATGGCCGGGCCAAACCCGGCCGTGACACCGCGCGCCTACCGCACCACCACTGTCCCCTGCATCCGCGGATGCAGCGAACAGAAGTAATGATACGTTCCCGGCGTATCGAACACATGGGAAAACATGTCGCCGGTATCCAGCGCCGCCGAACGGAACGCCATCTTCCCGGCCGCATCCGTAACGGTGTGCGGGATGTCGTCCCGGTTTGTCCAGGTCACCCTGGTGCCGGGCGAAACGACCAACGCGCCCGGAGCGAACGAGAAATTGTCGATGTTCACGCCCGGCGGGTCGCCCGCCGCCGCAGACATCCCGGCACCCCCGAGAAGCGGGATTCCCAGCAGCGCGGCGACCGCCATCAATGTGCGAATTCGCATGATCGAGCCTCCCTTGTTATGCGCCCAGCGGGGTATCGACAATCGCAAGCTGTGCGCTGCCGCGGATCTGGCTGACCCTGGTCACCCCCAGCACCGACCGCAATCGATCCGGCGGAAAATCCTTGATCGGCCCCGGACCCGAAGCGGTCCCCGGCGCCGGCTGCGGAAACGCCGTGGAGCGCGCCGTATGGAACGCAACGTTGCCCTCGACCTTCTGCATCACCTGATGAATATGCCCGTTGAGCACGGTCACCGAGCCGAAACGCTTAAGATATGACAGCGCCCGGGCGCCGTCATCGGTGCCCCAGCCCCAGTCCTGATACACAGTCCACAATGGAATATGCGCAAACACGACGATTGGCTGGCTGGCCGAACGTCCGCTCAGGTCCTGCTTCAGCCAATCGAGCTGCTCCTCGCCCAGATTGCCGAGACCGCCGGACTTCAGATCCTGCACGTTGTTCAGGCCGACAAAATGCACGCCCTGCTGGTCGAAGCTGTAATGCCCGCGGGCGGCGCCCTTGGTGAACCGCTCAAAGAACGACTTGCCGTCGTCGTCGAGCACGTCGTGCTCGCCCGGCACGTAATGCGTATCGAGGCCGGCGCCGCGGACGATCTGTTCCGCGGTATCGAACTGCGCCGGGCGCGAAAGCTGGCTGACATCCCCGGTGTGGATCAGCAGCGACGCGCTTCCCTTGATCTCGCCAATGCGGTCCACCGCCTCCTTCAGCGTCGCCGCGGTGTCGGTGTTCGGGGCCTTGGCAAAACCGATATGGCTGTCGCTGATCTGCACGAAGGTCAGGTCGCCGCCCGCCGGCGTGGCCGCCATGGCGCCGCCACCGATGAGGGCCGAGCGCGGCACGCCGCCGCTGACCGTCCACACCGCGCCGGTGCCGGCCCAGAGCATGCATTTGAGAAATCCCCGCCGATTATCGCCGGCGCCATCTTCGGTCTGTCGTGTCATCGCGATCTCCTGTGACTGCTTGCATGGCAAAGACCGGAGCGCGGCGCGCTTTATTCCCGGCCGCCGCGAATTATTTTCGCCGTCCGCGGCGTTGCGCCGGCCAATGCCGCCGTCTCCGGCAGGCCGGCAGCCGCCCGCCACGCCGGACCCTGCGACAACACCGGCAACGGCCCACAGGAGTCCGGCCTGGAGGGTGGCGGCGGTTAAATCGGGCCGTCCCCGAATCGGCGGGAAGGCCGGAGTCCCAACCGGCCTTGTTGTTGCCCGCCGGACCCTGCCCGCTGGGCAGGTTGTTTTCCTCCAGCATCAGCCGGATGCTCCGGCACATGTTCGGCTCCCCGTCCCGCATCCGCCTCGGCGCCGTCCTCGGCATCAACCAGACGCTCTCCTGGGGGATGACCTTCTACCTGCCCGCGGTCATCGCCGGACCGGTCGCGGCCGAACTGGATCAGCCGGAGGTGACCATCCTCGGCGCCTTCTCCTGGGCGCTGCTGGTCGCCGGCTTCTGCGCCCCGCGGGTCGGACGCTGGATCGATCGGCATGACGGACGCACCGCGCTGCTCGGCAGCATACCGGTCATCGCGGCTGGCCTGGCCGTGCTGGCCGCCGCGACCGGCCCGGCGGTCTGGTTCGCCGGCTGGACGATCATCGGCACCGGCATGGCGATGGGGCTGTACGATACCGCCTTCGCCACCGCTGCCGGCCGGCTCGGCAACGAGGCCGGTTCGGCGATCACCGGCATCACCTTGGTCGCGGGCTTCGCCAGCACGGTGTTCTGGACCCTCGGCGCCGCTTTGATCGGATGGCTCGGCTGGCGCGGACTTCTGCTGGTGTATGCCGGGCTGATGCTGGCGGTGAACCTGCCGATGGTGTGGCTGCTGGTGCCCCCTGCCCCGCCCCGCGCGCGCCGCCAGGCTACCGCCACCGCGGTGTCACGCTCCGCCGCGGATAGGCGGGCGGTGCTGCTGCTCGGCGGCTTCTTCGGGCTGCGTTGGTTCATCACCTCGGCCATCGCCGTGCATGTGCTCCCGCTGTTCACCGGCCTCGGCCTGACCGGCGCCGAGGCCGTCGGCATCGCCGCGCTTATCGGCCCCGGCCAGGTCGCCGGCCGGATTCTGGAGTGGACCATCGGCCCGCGGATCAACCTGTTGCTGCGCGCCCGCCTCGCCGCACTGCTTTTTCCGCTGGGGGTGTTGCTGCTGTTGCACGGGGGCGTGGCCGCCGCGACCGGGTTCGCGGTGCTGTACGGCATGAGCAACGGCATCATGACGATCAACCGCGGCACGCTGCCGCTGGCGCTGTTCGGGCCGGAGGGCTACGCGGCGATGCTCGGCTGGCTGGCGGTGCCGGTGCTGCTGGGCCAGGCGCTGGCGCCGGCTGTCACGGCCCCGCTGGTTGCCGCGCTGCCGGCACTGGACGTGTTCCTGCTGTGCGGGGCGGGTGCCGCGGCGGCGGTGCTGTTCCTGCTGCCGCTGCGGCTGCCGTCCGGTTAGGCAAGCTCATATGGCTGCCTCGGCTTTCAGCGGCGGCCCGAGGAACTCGACATGCCACTGCTCTCCGAAACGATTAAGCGCCGCCTGATCCGGCTTGCCGTCGCGCATGACCCCGCCGAGGCCCCGGAAGAATGCCGTCGCATCAAGCCCGGGAAGGATCTGGATGAACTGGCGGGCCGGCTTGCCGGTGATATTGACGAAGGTGTGGGCCGATCCTCCGGGGGCCGCGACGACATCACCCTGGTTGGCGATGAACCGGCTGCCGGCCACCTCAAACAGATAGCGGCCTTCCAGAACGTAGAAGACTTCCGTCTCGCGATGCCGGTGCAGTGGCGGTCCGAATCCCGGCGCGTTGATCGTTTCGATCGACGTCAACACACCGCCTGTCGTGTCCGGCGGGACGCGCACAAACAACGTCAGGCCAATCGCCGGAATCCTGATCGGCCTTTCCAAATGCGTGGAATGAAGAAAGCTGAACGACATCTTCGGACTCCTTGCGGGGACAAAACTGCCCCGCTGATTTGCCCGTCGCCGCAACGCGTGCGCGGCGGGCTCACATGATCGTTTCGACTAACAAAACGTCGGTTTCGCCGCGCCCCGTTTCGTATACGATCTCCTCCGCACCCCAGACGCCCGTGCTGTCCCGCCGCTTGAGCGTGGCGCCCTCGCAGTGCAGCGTGCCGTCGATGACGAACGCATAGACACCATGCGCGGCCGAGCGCGGCCGGTAGCGGAACGCACCCGGCGCATCGGCCGCCAGCCGCGAAACCCGGGCGTCCTGCGATATCGTTACTGCGCCGGCTTCGCCGCCGATGAGCGGGGTGATCCGGTTCATCCCGGCGGCGGCATCGAAGTGGCCACGCGTGTAGGATGGCGGCAGGTAAAGCCGGTCCGGCAGCAGCCAGAGATAGATGGCGCGCATCGGCTCCGCATAGCGGTTGAGTTCTTCATGCAGTCCGCCGGAACCGGCGGAGAATGCATAGTAATCGCCCGGGACCAGGTCCTCGAGCCCGCCCAGCGTGTTGATGTGCGTAAGCCTGCCCTCCAGCACGAAGGCGCAGATGATGAAGTTATGGTGCGGATGCATGTTGTAGCTGCATCCCGGGCGGTGGAAGGCTTCGTCGCCGAACACCCTGATGCGGCCGAACCCCGGCCGGCCGTCCTGGTAGTCGCCGAAGTTGAAGCTTGAGAAGCGTGTAATGAAGGCGTCGGGATGCCCGCCGACATACGACGCCGTGGCGCCCGTGGACAGGATCTTGGTGTAGCCGCGCTCATCGGCGCGCAGCACGAACGCGTTGCGCATGGTGGTCTCCTGTGTCGGTTGGGTGGATCAGGCTGCGGCGCGCGGGGCGGGCTGCCCCTCGGCGTAGGGGATTTCGACCATTTCAAAGCGGGCTTTCGGCGTGCCGCAGTCGGGGCAAACCCAGTCCTCCGCAATGTCCCGCCAGCGTGTGCCGGGTGGAATCCCGTGCTCCGGCAGGCCAAGGGCTTCATCGTAGGAGAAGCCGCATCCGAGGCAGATCCAGCGTTTCAGGTCATCGTCGGTCATCGCAACCTCCAGGTCGGTGATGGGCCAGGGCTTCAAATCGTGAAGCGTCACGCTTTACAGTAGCGCGTTACTACGACGCGTGACACGGCACGTCAAGCGGCTTATGCTCGCCCCCGACAACGTGATCCCCGGAAGGAGACAACCTTGGACGCCTCACCGACCGCCGAGTCGGTCACCAGCCTGCGCGATAAGGTGCTGCGGCGCGTGCGAGCCGACATCGTCTCCGGCAACGCCGGCCCCGGCACCATGTATTCCGTCCCGGCCCTGGCCGAGGAGATCGGCATCTCGACCACGCCCGTCCGCGAGGCGCTGCTGGAGTTAAGCCATCACGGGCTGATCACCCCGGTACGCAACCGGGGCTTTCGGGTTGAGGCGACCACCCTGGAAGACCTCAGGAACGGGTTCGCCCTGCGCGAGCTGTTGGAGCGGTTCGCCATGGTGAGTCTCGCGGAAAAACGGCTGACCGACACCGAGCCGTTGCGCAAGCTGGCCGACGAGATCGCGGCGGCCGTGAAGCGGATGGACAGCCCCGGCTATCTTGAGAGCGACCGCGCCTTCCACCTGGAAATGCTCGCGCGCCTCAACAATCCCATGCTGACCAAGATGATCATGGACCTGCGCGACGGGATGCGCCTCTATGGCATGGACTCGGCTGCCGGGCGGGAACGCCAGGCCGCATCGGTCAACGAACACTACCAGCTCATCGACATGGCGTCCGCCGGCCAGACCGACGCAGTCGCAAAACTGATCACGCAGCACATCCGAAGCTGGGAGCCTGTCTTTATGGCGGGCCTGTCTGAACGGCTGCAAAGAAACCCGCAGGGCAGGAGGCGCTGACATGTCCGTTACGGGATCGAATCCGGCCGCATCTCCCGGCGCTCCGAACCGTCGCCAGCGGCGGTCGGGCAGTCCTTGCGCCGGACCGCGAAGAAAAAATTGCCGCACAGGCTGGCGCAAGAAGGCGCGAGCGCTACGAAATGAATTGACCTGAACCCTTGTGGCGACTGACTCATCGGCTTTACACTTGCCGTTGCGTTGCAGCCACCACACAGCAGGGAGGGCCGTGTGCCGGACATCAACTTCCTGAGTGCCGCCGATATCGCCGAACAGTATCGACGCCGCACGCTCTCGCCGGTGGACGTGCTTGCGGCCACCCTCGCCCGGGCCGAGGCCATCCAGCCGAAGCTGAACGCGTTTTGCCTGTTCGACCCCGAACCGGCGCGGGCGGCGGCGCAGGCCAGCGAGCAGCGATGGGCCGCCGGGACGCCGCTCTCGCCGCTCGACGGCGTCCCGATCGCGATCAAGGACAACCAGGCCGTCGCCGGACAGCCGGGCGCGTCCGGCAGCCTGGCGCTCGATCTGTTTCCGGCGGCTTCGGATGCGCCGCACGTGGCGCGGCTGCGGGAGGCAGGCGCTGTGTTCTATGCCCGCACCACGATGCCGGACCTCGCCTGGAAGGCCGTCACCGACAGCCCGCGCACCGGCGTGACGCGCAATCCGTGGAGCCCGGCACTGACCCCGGGCGGCTCCTCCGGCGGCTCCGCCGTTGCGGTGGCGGCGGGCTGCTCGCCAATAGCCACCGGCAGCGACGGTGGCGGCTCGATCCGCATCCCGGCTGCGTTCACCGGCATCTACGGCATCAAGCCGACGACCGGACGGGTCCCCGGCATCAGCGAGGCGCCCGACATCAGCGCCACCGGTCCGATGGCCCGCACCGTCGCGGACGCGGCGCTGGCGCTCTCCGTCATGTGCCGGCCGGATCGCAGCGATCCGATCGCCTCCGCGCTGACCATTCCGGACTTCGTCGCGGCCATCCCGCACGGGGTGAAGGGGTTGCGGGTCGCGGTGTCGGCGACGTGCGGTTTCGCCCGCACGGCACCCGAGCGCCTCGCTCCGCTCGCCGCCGCTTCCCGCGCCTTGCAGGAGGCGGGGGCGACGGTCGAGGAAACGGACCCGCCGGCATGGAACATCCGAAGCGCCTACCTGACGGTGGTGGAAGCGGCGTTCGGCGGGGCCGTGGCGGGGTTGCCGGGTGCGAGGCTGGCGCTGCTCGATCCCGGCCTGATCGAGACGGCGCGGCGCGGCATGATGAGCTCCGCCGCGGCGACCCGGGCGGCTGAGATCGACCGGATCCGGCTGATGCGCGTGTTCATCGCATTCCTGAACGAATACGATCTGCTGCTGACGCCGTGCGTGCCAATCGCGCCATTCCAGGCGGGCGCGAATGTCAACACACCGGATGCGGAGGCGTATCCGGAATGGTACGACTGGACGCCCTACACCTGGGTGTTCAATGCCACGAAGCTGCCTGCCGCCTCCTGCCCGTGCGGCCTGGATGCCGCCGGGTTGCCGCAGGCGGTGCAGCTTGTCGCGGCGCATTTCCGGGAGGATCTGATCCTGCGGGCGAGTGCGGTGCTGGAGGCGGCGATGCCCTACCCGCGTCCCCCGGAATAGCCGTCACTGCGGGTTGAGCGGCTGGATCCTCGGGCCTTGTTTGCGCAGCGCGGCGAGCGTGCGCCTGACCCTGGCAGCCTCCGGCACCGTCAGCGGGGTCTGGAGCAAGGTCTGATATGTGGTGCAGGCGTGCTGCTGCGCCGCCTCCCACAGGAACAGCGCATCCTCGAACGGATCGATCGCGAGCCGGCCGCGGTGCTGGGCGAACGGCATCGCCAGCGACCCGGAGAGTTCGATCGCACTGCCCGCGGCGGCATCTCCAAGCTGGCGATATGTCGTGCCCACCGCCTGTTCGGCATAGCCGATGATGGTTTTAATGTCGTTGGGGCAGGCCACCAGAGGCGGATAATAGGTCTCGACGGTGCCGAGGCTGGCCCAGGCGTTCGGCACCACGTCCAGGCTGTTGAAGAACCGGAACGCCGTGCCGTGGCCGGAAGGACCGGTGAACAGCGCATTGTAGTAGGCGGCGAACGCTGCGTTTCCCGGCGACGGCGCGGCGATGGTGTAGACTGAAACGGTTGACGGACCGCCCACCCACCGCGCCACGCACGGCGCGATGGCCGAGGCGAGGCAACCGCCCAGGCTGTGCCCGGTCACCAATATCGGCCGTCCCGCTGGCGCGGCGGTCAGGAATGCCTGCAGGCTTTGCGTGTCATCCTGCATGCCCAGAAGCTGCCTGAGGCCGATGGCGGTGCCGCGGGCGATCTGAACTGACGTGTCCACGCCGGGGACGAATTCGTCGTAGGGCACCAGGACGAGGGTGGCGAGATCCTCGATCCAGTTCAACCAAAAGGAGAAATCGCTGCCACGGATGCTGACCGCCAGCCGGCCGGTTTCGGCGTCCCGCGCGGCATACATCATATTGCTGCGATCGGCGTTCAGGGCCGGACCCCAGGCGACCCGCCAGGATTTGTAGCCCGCTTCCTCCAGACCGGCGTTGATCTCATCGATCATCTGCTCGCGGCTGGCAATACGGTTTTCCTCGACATAGGCGAGGGTGCTGAGCGTCATCGCCAGCTCGGCCGTTGCGTGATCGTAGTTTGTTGGCATTGTCCCGCTCCCTTTTTTGCGCGGCGTGCTGACCGCGTCAGGGTGGCTTTTCCCGGTGGCGCATTGAGGATGGGGCAACCTTGCGGGGCTTGCAACGGTCATCCACGTTGCGGGCGCGGCTGATGCCATTATTTGAACGGATTGTACAGGCTCCGGCAGCGTGCCTTTGGGGACAGGGCGTTGGACTTCATCCTGCCGGTTTTATAACACAGGGTAAGAACGAGGGCCACAGAGGCCACGGAGATACGGTGCGCCAGAGGCGGCGAGGCATCCCGTCATGACGATCCGTTTGAGACAGGAACCCTGTCTGCACAGCGTTTTCGTCGTCCGCCACTATCGCGCCACCAATACCAGCCCGCCATGACATTCACCCTCCGGACGGCTCAAGCCCGTCATGCCGGCGCATGCCGGTATCCACGCCTTTTGCTTGCACAAACAAAGGCGTGGATGGTGGCCCTCCGGCCACCATGACGATGAGGGGCCGGTGCCGGAGGGTCAGCGTCAACGCGGGCTGCTATAATAGTACTCGCTTTCTCTGTGTCCTCTGTGGCTCTCGTTACTTGCTCTGTGTTAAAATTCGATGGATCGGGCCCCGAAGCCCGATCCTGCAAGGCACGGTCTCCGTCTTGCGGCCGCCGCCCGCGCGTTACCGCTTGATCAGCGTCCCCGGCCCGGCTTCGGTGAACAGCTCCAGCAGACATGCATGCGGCACCCGGCCATCCAGAATGACCGCGGCCTTGACGCCCTGGCGCACCGCCTCGACGCAGTTCTCCACCTTCGGGATCATCCCGCCGGTGATGGTGCCGTCGGCGATCCGCTCCCCGACCTCCGCCACCGTCAGCGACTCGATCAGCTTCTTGTCCTTGTCGAGCACGCCCGTCACGTCGGTCAGCATCAGCAGCCGGGTCGCGTTCAGCGCCCCGGCGACCGCGGCGGCCACCGTGTCGGCGTTGATGTTGTAGGTCTCGCCGTCCGGCCCGACGCCCACCGGCGCGATCACCGGCACCAGCCCGCCGCCGGTGAGGGCGTGCACCACGCGCACGTCCACCGCCGTCGGCTCGCCGACGAAGCCGAGGTCCAGCACCTCCTCGATATGGCTGCCCGGGTCCTTCTTGGTGCGGCCGAGCTTGCGGGCACGGATCATCGCGCCGTCCTTTCCGCAAATGCCGACAGCCAGCGCGCCGGCCTTGGTGATCAGCCCGGCGACGTATTTGTTGACGGTGCCGGCCAGCACCATCTCGACGACCTCGACCATCGCCGCGTCGGTCACCCGCAGGCCATCGACGAAGGTCGACTGGATCGCCAGCCGCTTGAGCATGGCGTTGATCTGCGGGCCGCCGCCATGCACCACGACGGGGTTGATGCCGACCTGCTTGAGCAGCGCGATGTCGTTGCCGAATTGTTGGGCGAGGTGCTCCTCGCCCATCGCGTGGCCACCGTATTTCACCACGACCGTCGCGCCGGCATAGCGGCGCAGGAACGGCAGGGCGTGCGCCAGGACTTCGGCCTGCCGGGTCGCCGCTTCGATATCGATCGGGTCGGGGGAGAACTCGCTCATGCCGCGCGTGTAGGGCGGTGGGAGAGCGCGGGTCAAGTGAAGGCTGGAAAACGCGGCGCGAAGGGGGGCGCATACTGCCCGCATTCGTCATGGCCCGGCTCGTTGTCCGGGCCACCTGTCGCGGCACGCGCTGGCAAAGGTGGCCCGGACTAGCCGGGCCGTGACGGTATTTGGAGAAAACCCCGTTCAGACTTCCAGCGTGCCCCGCCCGACCGGCACGCAGGTTCCCGACACTGTCGCCATGACCGGCCCCTCGCCGGTCTTGCTGGCGGAAGCAACGATCTGGCTCGGGCGGCCCATCTCGACGCCCTGCTCGATCTCGTAGTGCAGATCGACGTTGTCTCCGGGCGCCAGCGAGGTCAGCAGGGCCGCCAGGGCCGCCGCGCCGCTGCCGGTGGCGGGATCTTCCGGCACACCGGCGAGCGGCGCAAACATCCGGGCACGCAACTGGATCAGGCTCTCACCGCGCCGCGCATACAGCAGCACGTTGAAGCGGCCGGACAGCGACGGGAACCGCGGCACGGCATCCTCGAAGGCCGCGGCAACCGGACGTGCGCGCGACAGCGCCTCCACCGACGCCACCTCGGCGATCACGAACGGGGTCCCCACTGAAGCCACAACCGGCGCATGGGTCTCGTCGGTAACATCCGTCTCGGCCAGCCCGGTGCAGGCGGCGACAATCTCCGGCGGCACGGCGACGTCGAGCGACAGAGACCGCGGCGCCGAAATCCGCGCGCCGGAGATCGCGCCGGCGAGATCGCGCAGGATGTGGACCCTCACCAGGCCGGCGAGTTCCTCGAACACGTAGTGCTCCGGCGGGTCGCCGGCGATGCGGGCGAGCACGTAGCCGGTGCCGACATTCGGGTGTCCGGCGAACGGCATCTCTGTCTTCGGCGTGAAGATGCGCACCCGGGCATGGTGGCGCGGATCCGCCGGCGGCAGCACGAAGGTGGTTTCCGAGAGGTTGAACTCGGCGGCGATGTCCTGCATCTGCGCGTCGGTCAGTCCAACGGCATCAGGGAACACCGCGAGCGGGTTGCCGCCGAAGCGTTGCGCGGTGAAGACGTTGACCGTGACGAAATCATAGGCGGGCATGGGCGGCCTCCTCCGTCCTGACGTAGCATGAGGCGGGTCGGTGCGGTAGGGCAGACGGAAAATACCGCGGCACCATCGGCAGCGACCTCAATACGCAGCAAGCCGGGCGAGCCGCCGGGGTCGAATCACCCGTGAAGGTCTTCCCGCATCGCCTCGTCGAACGTCCAGGGACAGTCGATCGGGAACGTGCTCTCCGGCAATCCGGTTTCCACGCCGGCCGTGAGGCGGGCGCGGCTGTAGGCCTTCGCCATCGCTTCGGGCAGCATCGGCTTCAGGCTGGGATTGTCGGCCAGGTGATCCGCCAGTTCAGCCCGCGTATTTGTAACCGAGACTTCCCATGACCGGCCGCGCCGCTCCGGCTGGAACCGCCATTTCAGCAGGTGCAAAAGCAAGACGTTCAGCCTGGTGACCAACTCGCGCTTCTCGCTGCGGCCCATGCTCTCGATTTCCTCGGCAATGTTCGCAGTGTCGGCATCGGATAGTCTGCCGGCGCGCAGCAAAGCCGCTTGTTGGTTCGCCCATGCATAGAAGTCGGTGTCATAAAGAGCGCTCACTATGTGATCCCTCCTTTACATGGAAGTCTACCCGGGCAGCACCAGCGGCGCCACCAACCCTTACGCCGACTTCTCTTGCCGCCGCCGCGAAAATTGCGAGTCGATGATCAGCGCCGCCACCCCGCACACGATCGCCGCATCCGCGACATTGAACACGTACCAGGACAGATCGCCCCACGGCGTTCCCAGATGCGCGTGGATAAAATCGACCACGGAGCCGTAGCGCACCCGGTCAATGACGTTGCCGATGGCCCCGCCCGCAATGGCGCCGATCGCGGTGGCGACAACGGCGCTTTCAGCCCGGCGCAGCCAGACGCCGAGCGCGGCGACGACGGACAGCGATACCGCTGCGAGAACGACATGGCCCCAGGAGCCGAGGCCGTTCAGCAAGCCGAAGGTCACGCCCGCGTTCCTGACCCAGGTCAGATTCAGCACCGGCAGCAAGACGATCTGCTGCCGCTCCGGCAGGTCGAGCACGTGCATCACCCACCATTTGCTCCCCTGGTCCGCCGCCAGGACGATCAGCCCGGCGATCACTCCCAGCGGAATGTAGGTCCGCCGCGTCATGCCGCCGGCTTGCACACCAGGCCCGACTCCACCGCGTCCGCGCAGCGCAGGCACAGCGCGGGGTGGGACGCGTTGGTTCCCACTTCCGTCAGGACCTTCCAGCAGCGGGCGCATTTGGCGCCGGAGGCGGGCGTGACCTTCGACGGGGTCTCGTCCGTGGCCGGCACGATCTGTACGGAGGAGACGATCGCGATCTCGGTCCATGCGGCTTCATCCAGTAAGTTTGCGTGGTCCGCGCTCAGCGGCAACTCCACGGCAGCCTGAAGGGAAGACCCGATCTCGTTGGTCTTGCGTAAGTCTTCGATCGGGACGGTGATGCGGCGGCGGATCGACCGGATGGTCTCCCACTTCGCCGCCAGGGCGTCGTCGTGCCATTCGGCCGGCAGCGCCGGGAACAGTTCCAGGTGCACGCTGGCGTCCTCGCCGAAGCGCGCACCCCAGGCTTCCTCCGCGGTAAAGCACAGCACCGGGGCGAGCCAGGTGCACAGGCAGCGGTGCAGATGGTCCAGCACGGTGCGCGCGGCGCGGCGGCGCAGGCTGTCGGGACGGTCGCAGTACAGCGCGTCCTTGCGGATGTCGAAGTAGAACGCCGACAAATCCACCGAGCAGAAATTGTGCAGGTCCGGATACACGCCGGTCCAGTCGTAGCTTTCCACCGCGGCGCGGATCTTCGCATCGATCTCGGTCAACCGGTGCAGCACCCAGCGTTCCAGTTCCGGCATCTCCTCGAACGATACGCGCTCGGTTTCGGCGAAGCCGTCAAGGCTGCCGAGCACCCAGCGCAGCGTGTTGCGCAGCCGGCGATACAACTCCGCCTGCTGCTTGAGGATTTCCGGCCCGATGCGCAGGTCTTCCGTCGTGTCGGAGGACATCACCCACAGACGCAGGATATCGACGCCAAACTTCGCGGCGACCTCGTCCGGCGCGGTGGTGTTGCCCAACGATTTGGACATTTTCCGGCCCTTCTCGTCATTGACGAAGCCATGCGTCAGCACGGCCTTGAAGGGGGCAACGCCGCGGGTGCCGACAGCCTCCAGCAAGGACGAGTGGAACCAGCCACGATGCTGGTCGGAGCCCTCCAGATACAAGTCGGCCGGCCAGGGCAGGCCGCGCTTTTCCAGGACAAAGGCGTGGGTGCAGCCGGACTCGAACCAGACATCGACGATGTCCATCACCTGCTCGTAGTCGTCCGGGTTGTAGTCGTTGCCGAGGAAGCGCGACGGCGGCGACGAATACCAGGCGTCGGCGCCCTCGGTTTCGAACGCCTCGACGATGCGCGCCACCACCGCCGGGTCGCGCAGCGGCTGGCCCGACTTCTTCTCGACGAACACCGTGATGGGCACGCCCCAGGCGCGCTGGCGGCTGATGCACCAGTCCGGCCGCGCCGCGACCATCGATCCGATGCGGTTGCGCCCCTGGTCCGGCACGAACTGCGTCGCGGCGATGGCGGCGAGCGCCTTGCCGCGGATGTCGTGCGGCCCGTCCAGCGGAATGAACCATTGCGGCGTGGCGCGGAAGATCAGCGGCGCCTTGGACCGCCAGGAATGCGGATACGAATGCACGATTTTGCTGCGCGCCAGCAGCGATCCCGCCTCGGTCAGCGCCGCGCACACCGGGTCCGCAGCCTTGTAGACATGCACGCCGGCGAACAGCGGCACCCAGGGGTTGAACGTGCCGTCGTCGGCGACGGTCTCCGGGATGTCCAGCCCGTGGGCGCGGCCGAGCACGAAATCGTCCTCGCCATGGCCCGGGGCGATATGGACGAAGCCGGTGCCGGCCTCGGTGGTGACAAAGTCGCCGAGCAGCAGCGGCGTATCCTGCTCATACCCCTGGCCGCGCAGCGGATGCGCCAGGATCGTGCCGGCAATATCGGCGCCCTTGACCGAGGCCAGCACGGTATGCGCGGTGATGCCGGTGTCCTTCAGCACCGCCGGCAGCAGCGCTTCGGCGATGACGATCTTCTCGCCGGTCCGTGCCAGCGAGCCTTCCTCGGTGTCATCGACGCGGACAACCAGGTAGTCGAACTCCGCACCGGCGGCGACGGCACGGTTGCCCGGCATGGTCCAGGGGGTGGTCGTCCAGATGACGATCGCCGCACCTTCCAGGGCCGGCACGGACGGCTTGGTCACCGGGAAGCGGACCCAGATCGTCGTGCTGGTGTGGTCGTAGTACTCGATCTCCGCCTCGGCGAGCGCGGTCTTTTCCACGACGGACCACATCACCGGGCGCAGGCCGCGATACAGCGCGCCGTTCAGCAGAAACTTGCAGATCTCCGCCGCGATGGCGGCCTCGGAGGGACGATCCATGGTGGCGTAGCGGTCGCGCCAGGCGCCTTCAACGCCGAGGCGGCGGAATTCGGCCTTCTGCACCCCCATCCAGTGAGTCGCGTAGGCGCGGCACTCGGCGCGGAAATCCAGAATCGGTACCGCGTCCTTGTCCTGCTTCTTCGCCCGGTACTCCTCCTCGACCTTCCACTCGATGGGCAGGCCGTGGCAGTCCCAGCCGGGGATGTAGTTGGCGTCGTAGCCCGCCATCTGCCGCGTGCGGTTGATGACGTCCTTGAGGATCTTGTTCAGCGCCGTGCCGATATGCAGATGGCCGTTCGCGTAGGGCGGCCCGTCATGCAGGATGAACAGCGGACGGCCGGCGGAGGCGGCGCGCAGCTTGCTCCAGAGGTCGATGGAGTCCCACTTCGCCAGGATCTGCGGCTCCTTTTTCGGGAGGTCGCCGCGCATGGGGAAG
The DNA here is from genome assembly GCA_903851415.1 of uncultured Rhodopila sp. Classification (GTDB taxonomy): domain Bacteria; phylum Pseudomonadota; class Alphaproteobacteria; order Acetobacterales; family Acetobacteraceae; genus Rhodopila. Next base: position 22,159 of record CAINOE010000037.1, read on the forward strand.
CTGGTCTGCGGCAGGAACACCGTATCGCGGTAGTCGCGCTGTTGGTCGGTTGCGGCGTCGTTCATTGAAAAATCCGTCGGCAATGATGCGGCCAGCCGGGGCTGTCCGAGGGTGCGGAAGGGCCAGCCTATACACGGATGCGCACGCCGCGACCATGAAGAACGCGGAAAGGTGAGCGGCGGGGCGTCAGTCCGCGAGCAGCTCGTCGAGGGTGACGGGGCAGTCCTGCGGCACGGGCAGCGGCGGCTGGCCGTCGTTCGTGTCGGGCATTCGGCGCAACGCCCGCCGGTAGATGCGGGCGAGGTCGATCCGCTGGCGCATGGACGGCGCAAACCGGTCCGCGGCGTCATCGCGGAACCCGCGGACCTCGGCGAGCCAATGCGGCACGTCGCGACACTGCGGCCAGGCCCGGGCCTTCAGCATGTGGAGCAGCGCCTGAAGCAGCAGCGATTCCACCGCATGAAGCTGCTCGGCACCCACGCTTTCGATTTCCTCGATGATGTTCGGCCAGTCGGGGGTTTCGTTCACTGGCTCCCCGGCGGCGACGCGGCGCAGCAGGTCACGCTGCTGCTCCGACCACAGCAGGATATCCGCCTCATAGAGATCGGCCATGGTCCGTTCCTTGCCGCTTGCGAGATGAATGTGAGGACGGGCGGGGGAGAGGTCAAGGTTCGCGGCGTCCGGCCGGGACGGCGATCACGGCAGTTCATCTTGCGGTGCCAGTCAGGCCGGGCATGACTGGCGGTGCCTGATGGAGGGCGGCGAATCACCTGGCGCTGATGCGCGGCAGAGGGGACTCCGCCTGCCCGCCGGTTTCCTGGTTTGGATACCACAATGAAACGCAGATGAACCCGGATGAACGCAGATAAAGGGGATGGATGTTGCAACGTCAGAGGCCACGGGCGATGCGCCTGATCTCGACGCGCGGGTTGCCGAAGTTCATTAGCAGGCAAAGCGCGAATCCTGTTGCCTTCAGATAGTTCAGGCACTGAGCACCATGCATCGAGTCCAGCGCCTTCGTGGCCTTCAGTTCGACGAGCACCGAGTCCTCCACCAGCAGATCCGCCGTGTAGACGCCGACGATGACGCCGTCATACCATACCTGCATATTGTACTGTTGACGGACCGAGAGGCCGATCTTGCGAAGTTCATGAGCAAGAGCATTTTCGTATACTTTTTCGAGGAACCCTACACCGAGCGTGTTCGAAACGACGAAAGCCCGGCCGATAATAACCTCGGAAAGGTCGCCGCAGGGTCTCTTATCAGCGTTCATCTGCGTTCATCCGCGTTCATCTGCGTTTAAATTCCGTCGCCTGACACCATCCCGGACGGCGCCTGCTTGCCCCGTTCTATCCCCGGACTGATTTACACCGGCCCGGCACTAACAACAAGCAAAACAGCCACTTCGACAGCGATGGGATATGACATAGTTCGTCCTAAAACCCCCGCACCCCCAAACCCCGCATGAACTGGTCCCGTATCCGTGCCGGGTCCCGCTCCGTCGTATCCACCGGCTTGCCGCCATCGATCCGGCAGCCGATCAACCAGGGTCCGTCCTCGGTCAGCGCGCGGCCGGCGAGTTCCGCGAAGGCATCCTCATCCGCCGCCCAGGCGCTCTGCCGCAGCCCGGAAGCCCGGGCGATCCCGACAATATCCGCCCCCTGCCCCGCCGCCGTCGCCTGCCCGCCGGTGATCTGGTAGGCGCCATTGTCCATGATCACGATGCACAGGTTCCTCACCCCCCGCCCCGCCACCGTCGCCAGCGAGCCGAGCTGCATCAGCATCGACCCGTCGCCCTCCAGCGCGAACACCCGCCTTCCCGGCTGCGCCAGCGCCACCCCCAGCGCGATCGGCACCGCCAACCCCATGCTGCCGAGCATGTAGAAATTCGGCCCCCGCCGCCCGCCGCCCGGCAGCGCCGAGGCCGCCCACAGGTCGAAATTCGTGTAGCCGATGCCGCCGACGACAGCCTCATCGTCCCGCAGCAAGCCGATCAGCCGGCGGGTCAGGTCGAAGCGGTTCATCACCCTGGCCTGGTCCCGGGCGACCGGGTGGTTCGACAACATGCCCGATGCCTCCCTATTTCACGAAGACTTTGCCGCCGGTCAGCAGCGGCGACAGGATGAAGCACACCGGTGCCATCGTCGCGTAGGCCTGGACCAAGGACCGATCGAGGATGAACTCCGCCTCGTCCAGCCGCGTCATTGTGTGGTGCTCGATCGCCAGCGCATCCAGCACCGGACGCATCGTCCGCGCCACCAGCGCCTGGCCGATATTGAACTCTCCCAAGGTGCCGCGTTCCGAGACCAGCATCGCCACAGGAATCTGGAACGGCACCGCCAGGGAGGCGAGCACATTCGGCAAGGTCGCGAAGCCGGAGGTCTGCATCAGCACGATCCCCCGCAGGCCGCCCATCCAGGCGCCGGCGACAATGCCCAGCGCCTCTTCCTCCCGCGTGCAGGCGAGGGCGGTGAAGAACGCATCGGCTTCGACGCCCTCGATCAGCGGGCGCAGCACGTTGTCCGGGACATAGGTGACCAGGCTGACGTTATGGCGCTTCAGCACGTCCCGCACGATCTCATGCCAGGCCATAGGACCCCTCATTCCCCGTCGCACGGCTTGCAGCATGCGGCAAGCGTTCGTAGGTAGGAAGCTGGCGAGGAGACCCCCGGGGCATGCCCCATCCGCGGAAAACATACGACGTGCTGGTCGCGGGCGGCGGCAATGCGGCCTTGTGCGCGGCGATCACGGCTCGCCAGGCCGGCGCGTCGGTGCTGCTGGTGGAGAGCGCCCCGAAGGCGTTCCGGGGAGGCAACAGCCGCCACACCCGCAACCTGCGCGCCATGCACGATCAGCCGAACGCCGTGCTGACGGACGCCTACACCGAGGACGAATACTGGGACGATCTGCTGCGCGTGACCGGCGGCAGTACGGATGAAACACTCGCCCGGATGACGATCCGTGCGTCGGCCGGGGTTTTCGGCTGGATGCAGCGGGCCGGGGTGCGGTTCCAGCCGTCGCTGACCGGGACGCTGAACCTGGGGCGAACCAACGCCTTCTTCCTGGGCGGCGGCAAGGCGCTGGTGAACGCCTATTACCTGACCGCCGATCGGCTGGGGGTGGATATCCTTTACGATTCAGAAGTGATCTCGTTGAATATCGACGACGGGTCGGTGCGGTCGATCGATATCACCTTCCGCGGCTTCCCGGAAACCGTGCTGGCGCGCTGCGTGGTGGCGGCGTCCGGCGGGTTCCAGGCGAACCTCGACTGGATGCGCGAATACTGGGGCGATGCGGTGGACAACTTCGTTATTCGCGGCACGCCGTATAACCGCGGGCGGGTGCTGAAGAATTTGCTTGGCCAGGGAGTCGCCGCCATCGGCGATCCGACGCAGTGCCACGCGGTGGCGCTGGACGCGCGCGCGCCGAAATTCGACGGCGGAATCACCACCCGTCTGGACAGCGTGCCCTATAGTGTCGTGGTCAACCGTGCTGGAAATCGTTTCTACGACGAAGGCGAGGACGTCTGGCCGAAGCGCTACGCCATCTGGGGCCGCCTGATCGCACAGCAGCCGGGGCAGATCGCTTATTCGATCTGCGACGCCCGCGCGTTCCCGCTGTTCATGCCGTCCGTGTTCCCGGCGATCAAGGCGGACACGCTGGAGGAGCTGGCGGTGAAGCTGAAGCTGGAGCCGGAAAAGATCCGCGCCACCATCGGCGGCTTCAACGCGGCGGTGAAGCCGGGCCAGGTGTTCGACAATTTGAAGCTGGACGGCAACCGCACGCTCGGACTGGCGCCGGACAAGACCAACTGGGCACGCGCCGTGGACAAGCCGCCATTCTACGGCTACCCGCTGCGCCCCGGCATCACCTTCACCTATCTGGGAGTTCGCGTGAACGACAAGGCGCAGGTGCTGATGGAGAACGGACGACCCGCCGGGAATCTATTCGCCGCGGGAGAGATCATGGCCGGCAACATTCTGGGCAAAGGCTACCTCGCCGGATTCGGCATGACCATCGGCACAGTGTTCGGCCGCATCGCCGGGCAGGAGGCCGCGCGCCGTGCGAGAAACTGAGGCGGTCGCACGGGCGCGGCGGGACATCGAAATCTGCAACGCCTGCCGCTATTGCGAGGGCTTCTGCGCCGTCTTTCCGGCGATCGAACTGCGCCGCGAATTCTCCGCCGGGGACGTCGGCTACCTGGCCAACCTCTGCCACAACTGCCGCGGCTGTTACTACGCCTGTCAATACGCGCCGCCGCATGAGTGGGGCGTCAACGTGCCCGCGGCACTGGCCGAGGTGCGGGCGGAGAGCTACGCGGAATATGCCTGGCCTCGGCCGCTGGCGGCGGCTTTCGCGCGCAACGGCACGCTGCTGTCGCTGGCCGCGGCATTGGGGATCGCGATGATGCTGGTTTGCAGCATCCCGGCCGACCGGTTGTTTGCCGCGCGGGGGACGTTCTACGATATTATTCCGCTGTGGGCGATGCAGGCGGTAGGCGTCGCGACGTTCGGGTTTGCGTTGCTGGCGCTGGCGATGGGGGCGCGCGCGTTCTGGCGCGACGCGGGGGCGCGCGGGCGCATCGGGCCGGTGGCGGTGGGGATGGCGCTGTGGGACGTGCTGACCTTGAAGAACCTGGGCGGCGGCGGCAACGGCTGCAACGATAATTCCGAGGCGTTCTCGATGCGGCGGCGCTGGCTGCACCATGCGATGTTCTACGGGTTCCTGCTGTGTTTCGCGGCGACAACGACGGGGTTCGTGTATCACGCGTTGCTGGACTGGCCGGCGCCGTATCCGCTGCTAAGCGCGCCGGTGCTGCTGGGGACGGGTGGCGGGCTGATGATGATCGCGGGCTGCACCGGGCTGCTGGCGATGAAGTTCGTGGATGATCCGGTGCCAAACGTGCGGCGTTTGCTCGGCGGGGAGGTGGCGCTGCTGATGCTGCTGGCGTTGATCGGCGTGACCGGACTGGTGCTGCTGGCGGTGCGCGCGACCGGGGCGATGGGGCTGGCTTTGGCGGTTCATCTCGGGTTCATTCTGGCGTTCTTCGTGGTGCTGCCTTATTCGAAGATGGTGCATGGGGTTTACCGTCCGGCGGCCTTGTTGCGGCGGGCGATGGAACGGAAGATGAAACCGCTGGGTGGGGAGTGAGTGCGGGGTGGTCGATCGCGCGTGTTCGGGGCGGCTATCTTTGGTCTGTTCTTGTAGACAGTGTAACGCTATGCCCGGCCGGCCGTGCGGGTTGAGACAAAAGCAAGTTGTTACACAGATTTCCACGGATTAAGGGCACGGATTACACTGAATGCGGTTTTGCCTTGGGCGGGACCGCACCGGCCGGCTGCTCGGGGCGCTTCATGCACGGGAAATCAGGGTCAGCCGGCGTTGGTGGTTGGGGCGCCGATTTGCTCGTAGAAGGCGCGCGCTTGGGGGTCGGTGGCGACACCGCTGCAGCCGGCGACTGACAAGGCAAAGCCCGGCTGCGACAATGAAGTGTGCATGGTTCGCCATTCGTCACAACCCAGAGTGTTTAACTAATCAGCAGCGTCCGGCCATATCCATGAGATGCAGATAGAACCAATATTGAAACACAAATGAACACGAATGAACACAAATAATGAACACAAATAAAGAAAAATGGATGCCGGACCAGCAGGAGAACTTCATTCCGATGTAAATACCTCAAAGTTCTTATTTGTGTGCATTCGTGTTCATTTGTGTTTCCATAACCTTCGCTTCACCAAATCCAGAAAGAAGCCGATTGGCACGAACCGCCTGCCGCATGCTCGGTCCCGGAAACAGGGAACAAACGAAACGGCACATTATTTGACCGTCCGGCGCCGATCCCGGCAATAGCCCAATAGGCAGAACCCCCGCGAGATCCCAACCTCACCCCGCCTCCAACGCCTCCCGCATCATTTCCAGCTCCAGCCACTGCTCCTCCGCCTTCGCCAATTCCCCCTGCAAAGCCTCCAGCGCCTTGCTCGCCTCGGCAAACTTCGCCGGCTGCCGCGCATACAAATCCCCATCCGACAGCACCCGGTTCAGCCGCCCGATCTCCTTCTCCATGTCGGCGATCCGCCCCGGCAGAGTTTCCAGCGCGTGCTTGTCCTTGAAGCTCATTTTCCGGCTCGGCTGCCGCGCCGCCGTCTCGACATCCCGCGTCCCCCGCGCCCGAGGCGCAACAGCCTCCGCCGCCGGCCTGGCAGAAGCACCCCGCTGCGCCAGCATATCGGAATACCCGCCGGCATACTCGATCCAGCGCCCATCCCCCTCCGTCGCGATCACCGAGGTCACCACGCGATCGAGAAAATCGCGGTCATGGCTGACCAGCAGCACCGTGCCGGAATACTCGGCCAGCCGCTCCTGCAGCAGTTCCAGCGTCTCCAGATCCAAATCGTTCGTCGGCTCATCCAGCACCATCAGGTTCGACGGCGTGGCGAAGGCCCGAGCCAGGGTCAGCCGCCCGCGCTCCCCGCCCGACAGCACGCCCACCGGGGCGTTCGCCTGCTCCGGCCCGAACAGGAAATCCTTCATGTAGCCGACAACGTGCCGGTTGACCCCGTTCACCGTCACCGTATCGCCCGCCCCGCCGGTCAGCGTCTGACAGAGCGTCTGAGCGGGGTCCAAAGTCTCCCGCCGCTGATCCAGTTCCACCTCGAACAGATTGGTCCCCAGCTTCACCTCGCCGCTATCCGGCGCCTGCTTGCCGGTCAGCAGGTTAAGCAGCGTGGTCTTGCCCGCGCCGTTGCGGCCCACGATGCCGACGCGGTCGCCGCGGATGATGCGCGTGGAGAAATCCCGCACCACGACCCGCTCGCCATACGCCTTCGTCACCCCCTCCGCCACCGCGACCAGCCGCCCGGACAAATCCGCCTCGGCCGCGTTCAGCGTCACCTTGCCGACGGCGGCGCGCTGCTCCTTGCGCTTCTTGCGCAGCGCATGCAGGTCGCCGAGCCGCTTCTGGTTGCGCTTGCGCCGCGCGGTGACGCCGTAGCGCAGCCAATCCTCCTCCATGACGATCTTGCGGCCCAGCTTGTGGCGGTCCGTCTCCTCCTGCTCCAGCACCTGGTCGCGCCACGCCTCGAACTGGGCGAACCCCTGATCCAACACCCGGGTGACGCCGCGATCCAGCCAGACGGTGGAGCGCGACAGCCGCTCCAGCAGACGCCGATCGTGGGAGATCACGACAATGCCGGAGCGCAAATTCGCGAGCTCCTGCTCCAGCCACTCGATCCCCGGCAGATCCAAATGGTTTGTCGGCTCATCGAGCAGCAGGATGTCGGGTTCCGGCGCCAGCACCCGGGCCAGCGCGGTGCGCCGCGCCTCGCCGCCGGACAGCCGCGAGGGATCCTCGTGGCCGGTCAGCCCGAGCTGTTCCAGCAGATAGGTGGCGCGATAATGGTCCGCCGCGGCGGCATCGGGCAGCCCGGCCTCGACATACTCCAGGGTCGTGGCGAAGCCGGCGAAGTCGGGTTCCTGCGGCAGGTACCGGACTGTGGCGCCGGGCTGGGCGAAGCGGCGGCCGGCATCCGGCTGGATCAGCCCGGCGGCGATACGCAGCAGGGTGGACTTGCCCGAGCCATTGCGGCCGACGAGGCAGACGCGGTCTCCGGCCGAGACGGCAATGCCGGCGCCCGCCAGCAGCGGGGCGGTGCCGAAGGTGAGGGCGATGTCCTGGAGGGTGAGCAAAGGTGGGGGCATGGCAAGGGTCTACACCAGAACGCTGCGGACGGTGAAACCGCCAGGGCGATCTTGAGCATCGGTTAACCATCGGCCGATACAATGCGGGCCGGCGGCGGGCGTCCTGCTCCGGCGTATCGTCCGGAGAACTGGTCTGATTGCCGACAGCCGTCTTGCCCGCCGATGAGCATGTTCGGGGTTTCGGCCCTGGCCCGGGAACACATCCTGAATGGCGACAGGAGCGGCGGCGGCCATCGATTCGGCGCAAATCACAGCAAAAGCGAATTCCCGCAATCCCGGCCGGATGACGATATTATCCGCCCGATCGAGGCAGTGGCCAACGATCCCGCCGCCACCGGCATGCAAGGCCGGCGGGGACGCATTACATGTCGAACGTGCCGAGGTTGACCGGTTCCTGGACGCGGGAGAGTACGGGCTTGCCCTCGACACGCTCTCCTGGATTCTTGTCGAGGAAGCAAAGCCCATCTCCTCCGACACGCTCCGCGAAATCGAGAGCCTTGCGGACGCGATGGATCTCGCCGGAGATCCGTTCCTGGACGCTGTGCGCAACGCCAGGAAACGGCAGACCGCCTCATGGGATCAGGCATTGCGGTCATGACGACGTCGCCCCGCACAACGCGGCCAGCCGCCATATCGGCGTCGATTTCGGCAAGGACTTCAGGCAAGTTGCGTTGCGCGGCTCCGACAGGGTGCGGTTTGCCGTTGATAAGAAGTCGGTAGCCATTGCATCGGGCGTTCAAGCGCCGGATCGCGGGACGCCGGAGACAGTGTCTCGGGCTTCGGGATCAATGGGATAATGTCCCCGGCACGGCGCGAAGCCTTTCGCGGCACGCGTGGCACCCCGCACCTTCCCGCTGTTGTCATCCCGCCGTCACGCCGCCAAACAGGGCCCGGCAAGCTGTTCACGATCTCGTCGGGCGGCCGTTTGCGGGTGCGCCGCGCAGCCTGCATGACCAATTCGATGTCAGGTGCAACAGGAGTTCCACATGGGCACAGCATTGCAAGACCTCGCCGCCGCCGGCGTCGCGGTATGGCTCGACGACCTGAGCCGCACCCGGATCCACTCCGGCAGCCTGGCGCACTCGGTGGAGGCCGGGGAGATCGTCGGCATCACCACCAACCCGACGATCTTCGCCAAGGCCATCGGCAGCGGCTCGGGCTATGACGACCAGGTGCGCGACCTCGCCGTGCGCGGCACCGCCATCGGCGAGACCGTGCGCCTGCTGACCGCCTGGGACGTGCGCGCCGCCTGCGATATCCTGCGGCCGGTGTTCGAGAAATCCGGCGGGCGCGACGGGCGCGTGTCGATCGAAGTGGACCCCCGCATCGCCGGGGACACCGCCCGCACCGCCGCGGAGGCGCGCGGCCTGTGGTGGCTGGTGGACCGTCCCAACCTGTTCATAAAAATTCCCGCCACGCTGGCCGGCCTGCCGGCAATCACCGAATCCCTGGCGGCCGGCATCAGCGTCAACGTCACGCTGATCTTCTCGGTGGAGCGCTACAAGGCGGTGCTGGAGGCGTTCCTGACCGGCCTCGAACAGCGCCTCGCGGCGGGCGGCAGCCTGCACCGCATCGAAAGCGTCGCCTCGTTCTTCGTCAGCCGCGTCGATACCGAGGTTGACCGCCGCCTCGGGGACCGCGCGCCGCATCTGCGCGGCCAGGCGGCGGTGGCGAACAGCCGGCTGGCGTATGAGGTCTATGAGCACATGCTCGGGACTCCGCGCTGGCAGGCGCTGGCGGCGGCCGGCGCGATGCCGCAGCGGCTGCTGTGGGCCTCGACCGGGGTGAAGGACAAGTCGTTCCCGGACACGAAATACGTCGTCGACCTGGTCGCCAAGGACACGGTCAACACGATGCCGGAGGCGACTTTGCGGGCGGTGGCGGATCACGGCGTCCTGCGCGGCGACACGATCCGCAACGGCTACGCGGCGGCGCGCCAGGTGATCGAGGAACTCCGCGGCGCCGGGGTGGATATCGACGACGTCGCCGAGGTGCTGGAAAAGCAGGGCGTCGAGTCGTTCGAAAAAAGCTGGGAGGAACTGATCGCCTCGGTCACCGGACAGATCGAGAAGGCCGGGGCTTCGGTGACGCCGGCCGGCGCGGTCAAGCCGGCGGGCGGCGGCTCACCCGCCGCGGCGGCGCCCGATCATTCGGCCTGAGGAAAGCCCGGGCAGCGCCGATTGGCGGCGTGCGCCCGGATAAGGTTCGGCCGCAGTCGCCGGCCAACCCGGCCGCGAAAACCACGGCGCGGTTGGCGCATCGGCCTGCCGGACAGCGGGCGACAGTCCGGGGCGGCGGCGATCACGTTTTCAAACCCGGATGAACGCGGCTAAACACAATACCTCCACAGGCGACTGTTCAGTTGGCAGCTCAAGCGCCGCGTTCATCCGTGCCAGAAATAGTCTTCCAAACCAACCTGTATCCGGAACGATCCCGGAACGGCGAGTCCGCTGCGAGAGAGCGTGCCGCCAGCAGCGCCTCAAATCCCTCCGCTCCCATCGCCACGCCAGTTGGTGACGAAATCGCCTGCCTGCGGACGCGGAAACGAGGATGATCCGCCAACATTGGTACCTATATAGATAAAGCCAATTATTTCGTCATCCGCGGCCAGCCCCAGCGCAACCTTCACCTCCGGATCATACGCCGGCGCTCCCGTCTTCCACACCGCGCCATAGCCCATGGCCGGTGCGGCCAAGACGATCGTCTGCGCCGCGGCGGCAGCCGACGCAATCTGCTCGATCTCCGGAATCTTGTGCCCCCGACGCAGCCTTGCCGCCACCACCACGATCACCGGCGCCCGCAATGCCTTGGCCCGCTCCTTCTCCAGGATCGCTTCCGAAGCCGAGGGCTCGCGCCGCAGCAGCGAATCCGCCATCACCTGCCCGAACAAGCCGCGCTGCTCCGTGCCGACGACGACAAAGTGCCAGGGCCGCAGCCGCCCGTGATCCGGCGCGCGCACGGCGGCGTCGAACATCGTCCGCAACTCCGCCGCCGAGGGACCCGGCGCCTCCAGCTTCAAGGCGGACTCGCGGCTCAGCAACAGTTCCAACGCATCCATCATGGCTCTCCCGATGCCAGCAGACGTAGGCACCATGCGGCGTTTCGCCAGTCGCCGCGGCGGCGGCGCGTTGCACGGCGCTCCGACTTCTGGAAGGGTGGCCCTGTCCGCGGCTTGCGGACACCCGGCGCAGCCCCCATTGGAAGCAAGATGCCATCAGGCCAGCCCCTCAAGAGCCGGACCGTCAGCCGCGTCATGTGGTTCTTCGCCATCGTCTACGCGGTGGAAGGCATCGGCCAGGCGAAATCCGGCATCATCTGGCAGCCGCTGACCTACTTCCTGAAGCAGACGCAGGGCTGGGACGCGGTGAAGATCAGCGTCTCGCTGGCCGTGTTCGACCTGCCCTGGGTGATCAAGCCGCTCTGGGGCGCGATCTCCGACTTCGTCCCGCTGTTCGGCTTCCGCCGCCGCCCCTATCTGGTGCTGGCGAACCTCGCCGCCGTGCTGGCGTTCGCCCGGGTGGCGACGCTGAGCACGCCCGCGTCGCTGATCCCGGCGATCACGATCACCTCGGTCGCGATGGCGGTGTCCAGCACGCTGTGCGGCGCGCTGCTGGTGGAGACCGGCCAGAAGCATGACGCCAGCCCCAGCCTCGTGAACCAGCAATGGCTGTTTTACAACATCGCGCAGATGGCGGCCGTGCTGCTGGCCGGCTACCTGATCGAGATCCTGCCGCCCGCCGGCGCCCTGCACGCCGCCGCCTGGATCGCCGCCGCCGCCCCGCTGTCGGTCGTGGCGAGCGTCTGGCTGATCCATGAGGACCGCGCCCGCATCGACCTGCCCGCGTTGCGCGCCCGCCTCGCCGCCCTGGTGTCGGCGTTCCGCAGCCGCAACCTGTGGCTGGTCGCGGGTTTCCTGTTCCTGTATTATTTCTCCCCCGGCTTCGGCACCCCGCTCTACTTCGAGATGACCGATCGGCTCGGGTTTTCCCAGGGCTTCATCGGCGTGCTGTCGTCGGTCAGCGCGGGCGGCTGGATCCTCGGCGGCGTCCTGCACAAGTGGCGCCTGCACAGGCTGAGCCCGCCGGCGCTGCTGCGCCTGAGCATTGCCGGAGGCGTGGCTACAACGCTCTCGTACCTGCTGCTGGACGGCTACGCCTCCGCGGTGGCGATCTGGCTGCTCAGCGGGGTGGCCGGCATGATCGCCATGATCGCTACGCTGTCGCTGGCGGCGGAGTCATGCCCGGAAGGCGCCGAGGGGTTTGCCTTCGCCGGCCTGATGTCGATCATCAATTTCGCGGCCCCGCTGTCGGACACCACCGGCTCGGTGCTCTACGAGCATCTGTTCCACCGAGAGCTCGCCCCGCTGATCGTCCTCTCGGCGGCTGCGACGGCACTGGTGCTTGTGCTGGTTCCCTTGATGGCGTTTCGCCCGCCGAGGCTGCAGGCCGCGGTCTGACGCCGCCGGTCCCGGGTCCGAGCCGGGTGCGCTGACCGCCGTTTTTATGTCGCAATAGTGCTCATTCCGCCCTGGCGGCGACGCGCAGACAAAAATTGATGACACGCTTGTTACCGCGGCTCCCGCCAGCGTTTGAGTAATGTTGCAACGGCGCGCAAGCCGTGACCGGATTCGCTGCCGCCGGTCCGCCGAATGTCGCAACGAGACCCGGGAGGCCGCGCGGCCCGGCATCCGTAACTGGTTCGGATTGAACCGATTGGTTAAATAATATCACCTTAAGTAAAAAATGACTACAAATGGGTTTTTTATCGTTCTTTATTACATTGCGCAACTCTTGAAACACGTCGATGCATCCTCAGTCCTTTCCTCTCCCGGCACCGCGTGACGAAAAATCGCCGCTCTGCTCACGGGAACGTGATTCAGTTGTTGCAATCGCTTCACTGCCCGCGCTAAGAAAAGATGGTCGAACTCGAAAGGGCCTGCCAATGACCACTTCCGTTTCCTCCACCAACGCTTCGCTGCACTCCGCCGCCGCCGCCGGCAACTCGCCGCCGCGTCCGGTTTCCCCCGCCGTGGCCGACACCGGCCGCATTCGTTTCGGCTCCGGATGCCGGCTGCCGCGTCCCGCCGCACCTGCCGGCGTCGCCGATTCGGGGCGCATCCGGTTCGGCTCCGGCTGCCGCATTCCGGCGCCGAGGTCTCGCTGACTGCTCGCCGCCCGAGCCTCTACGCTTGCGGCTTCTTGCCTGAAGCTCAGCGGCAATAGTCGACCTGGAGTAAAGCAACCATGACGCACACCGGCGCCGTGCTGGAAATCAACCGCCTGATCGAACGCGCCCGTCCACCTCAGCGGGCGGATCGATCCGCAGCCGGCACGCTTCCGACCCGGGCATATCGTTACTGCGAAGCAGCAACAAGCGCGACGGGGTTCGGCTGGTGGGTATTTCCGCCGATGGACCTGCAGTTGCTCTGGGACGGCACCGATATCTATTGGTACTACGACGGCGCCGAGGACTGGATGCTGCTGGCGCCGGCAGCCCAGTTCCCGGATTTTTCGAACGCATTCGACGCAGCCGCGCCGGACTACCTGCGCGGCTGCGCTCCGCCCTTTCTGACCGTCATGCCGGAACCCGGCCTCGTGCAGATGTGGACCGGGCTGATGGTCCGCACCGCCGAAGACTGGAGCGCGCTGGTGCGTGCTCCGGCAAACCTGCCGCTGCCCGGCGGATATTCCATCTACGACGGGCTGGTGGAAACCGACCGCTGGTTCGGCCCGCTGATCACCAACTTCCGCCTGACCCAGATGAACCGGGCGGTGCATTTCAACAGCGACTTCCCGATCATCCAGGTGCAGCCGATACCGCGGATCGCCTACGCCGAGCAGACGCTCAACGCGACCTCCTTCACGCCGAACATGGCCGCGATGAACGAACAGGAATGGCGCGCGTACGAAAAAACCATCGCCATCCCCAGTGAAGATCCCGACCGGCCGTTCGGCGCCTACGCCGTTGCCGTGCGCAAGCGCCGCCTCAGCGGCTGCCCCGCCCACACCGCGAGCGCGGATGCGCGCCTGATGGAGACATCATAGCGCCCGGGCTCAACTGACGCCGGCAAGCCTCAGTCCCTCAATGAAGCAGTCAAGGTCCGCCGGCAGCAGCAGCGGGGAGCGGCTCCGCGCTTCCCGCAACGAAAAATTCGGCTCCAGCTTCAGCAGTTCCTTCAGCATCGCCGCCGCCTCCCGGCCGGCGCGCAGATGACCCAAAGCAGACAGCAGCGCCTTGTAGGTTGACGAAAAGCCGGGATGCGCCTCACGCGCATGCCGGCCGTGCCGGGCGGCAATCTCGTATTGACCCGTCAGCAGGAACGGCAGCGTCAGCGCCATCTCATAAAAGAACCCGTGCGGATCGTACGGGGACAGATGCTGCGCGTGCTCGATGCGGCGGATCGCCTCGGCGTGCTGCCCGAGATAGGCGTGGGCCAGGCCGGAGTAGCACCAGGCCAGCGCCAGGTTGGGGTTCAGCTCGATCGCCCGGTTGTGCAACCACAGCGCCGCCTGCGAATCCTTGTGCAGGAACGCTCTGACGTGGCCCGCGACGGTGAACGCGCGGGCGTCTTCCGGATCGATCAAAAGCGCCTCCTGCGCCAGTTGATCCGCGCGCTGGATGGCTCTCGCCGGATCGGCTTCCCAGCCCTGACCGACGGAATGATGATACCAGTGCGCCAGCCACGAGCGGCAGGCGGCTCTGCCGGGATCCAGTTCGAGCGACCGCTCCAGCAGCCGCCCGGCCTCCTGGAAACCGGACTGTTCGAGGCAGTAGACCGCCGGTATCGCGCGCAGCAGCAGATCGTAGGCGGTCGGATCGACCTGCGGCCTGGATGCAGCCTCCCGCCCTTCCCAGACCAGCGCTTCCGGCACGACCTGGGCGGCGGTTTCCGCGGCGATCTGGTCCTGCAGGTTCAGCACGTCCGGCATGCTGCCGCCGAAACGCCGCCGCCAGGTGATTTCACCGGAGCCGCGCATGTTGATCAGGCGCACCAGAACGCCGATCTCGCCGTCCTTGCGGCGCAGGCTGCCGTCAAGCAGAAAGTCGAGGTCAAGCAGCCGCCACCGTTCGGTCTTCCCCGGAGACTCTCCGGCCAGAGCTGCGATCGAAGCGGGCGTGACGCAGGCGATGCCGCGAAACCGCGCGAATGCCTTGGTGATTTCATCGGAAAGCCCGAGCGAGAAGGCGCGTTCGCTGGACGATCGGGTGGTTTTGAAGGGCATGACCCCGATGCGGATCGTGTTGCCGGCCGGGACCGCCGCCTCGAATCGCGGCGCCGGGGCCGATCGGCTTGCGGCGGAACTGTCCCGGGCGGACGCCGGACCCGCCTCCTCCGCCGGCACGAACTCGGTGTCGCGAACATCCGCCAGCAACCGTTCCGTTTCCACCGAAAACGAGCCGCTCTTGAGCATCCCGCCCACGACCCGCACAAGATCCGCCGCCCGGTAGGGCTTTTTGAGGAACTCGCAGACCCCGTCGGCGGCCTGTCCTGATCGGACAGCCTCATCGGCGGCGCCCGAGGTCACCAGCGCGCGCAGATCCGGCAACATCTGGCGGGCGCTGCGGGCCAGGTCCGCGCCGCGCACGCCGCCCGGAAGCACCGCTTCGGTCAGCAGGACATGGATGCGTTCGTCGGAAACGAGATACGCCAACGCTCCGGCAGCGTCCGCCGCCGGCAGGCAACGGTAGCCGGACTGCGTCAGGATCTCGCAAATCGTGGTCCGCAGATCCTGGTTCGGTTCAACGATCAGGACGCTCTGATTGTTGCCGGCGGGGCCAAGCGCCCCCGCCCGCGCCACCGGCTCGGCCCGGGTCCCTGAGGCACGCGGCAGGAACAGCGAAACCGTCGTTCCGGTGCCGGCGATGCTGCGCAGCTCGACCCAGCCGCCCGATTGACCGGCGAAACCGTGTACCTGGGCCAGCCCCAGTCCGCTGCCCTTGCCGATCGGCTTGGTGGTGAAGAACGGCTCGAAGACTTTGTCCTGCAACTCCGGCGGAATGCCCACGCCGGTGTCCTTGACGTCGATCCGGACGGTGTCGCCGACATGCTGCGGCGCAGCGCGGCCCCGCTGCGCCTTGGCCGGCTGGTTATGACACGAAATTTGCACGCTGCCGCCCCCTGGCATGGCATCCCGCGCGTTCAGCACCAGGTTCAGTACAGCCGATTCCAGTTGCCTCGGGTCAACCCGGCAGGTCCACAGGTCCGGCTCGGACAGCAACAGCACCCGCACGGTTTCGCCGGCCGCCTGACCCAACAACTCGTGCATTGCCGAGATCACCTCATAGACGGAGGTGGTCTCCGGCCGCAGCATCTGGTTGCGGGAGAACGCCAGCAACTGGCCGGCCAGCCGTCCGCCGCGTTCCGCCGCACGCTCTATCATTTCCGCCCGGCGGACGCTCTCGGCATCGCCGCGGGTTTCGGCACCGATCCTGAGGGCCGTGGCGTTGCCCAGGACGACGGTCAGCAGGTTGTTGAAATCATGCGCAACCCCGCCGGTGAGCCGGCCCAGCGACTCCATTTTCTGCGCCTGATCGCGGGACAGGTCGGGCTGTCCGGCATCGCCAACCAGCGTCCCATTCAGCGAAATGGCCGGTTTGCCGAACCCGTTCGGCGGTCCGCCCCGCGTATCCCTGACCAGCCGGACCGCATCGCGGACAGGTCGCCAAAGCCCGGCGATCCAGTGGCCGTCACGCATGTTCAAGAATCCGTGTTGCTTGCCACGGCTTCGTATAGCCAAGCCAGGCGCCGAAGCAAAGCTTCATGCACGAACTCGATCCCCGGCCGATCGGCCATGGAGGTCCTAGGCCACAGGCGAGGCCACGTTCATCATCTGGCGCAGCCGGGCGGCTGCCGCCGGACCCTTGATCGCCTCCCGCCAGCCGGCTTCGGCCACCCGCTGATGCGCGGCAATGGCTTCATCGGCACCGGTAATCATGGCCACACCGGTCTGCGCGCCGGGATGCGTGTCGGTCCGGAACGGATTGATCGCCAGGCTGACCCGGTCGCGGGCCCTGAGGATCTTGAAGGACGAACTGGGAGGCGATCCGGCCATCAGGCCGAACTGCAATCCCATCGGTTCGGCTTCCATCAAGGAGGCGATGTTTTCCACCTCCGCCAGCGCCACGTCGCGGCAAATGCGGCGGACCCGGTCGGATACGTGCATGCCGGTGACGATGCCGACGTCGACCAGGCGCTGCACCGCCGGCAAGGAGATCATCGCGATGATCGTCGGCCGCCGCATCGCATACATCCGTTTGCGGGCCGCCAGGATGCCCATCACCTGCTCGGCCATGCTGCGCATCGCCATCCGCTCCGACCCGCCCTGATCGGCGGTTTCATCGAAGGCCTCGGCGAGGGCCGAGTCGTAGGCATCCGAGGTCGTGAGGTAGCACAGCGGCCCGGCCAATTGCAGAATCTGATCCGCCGTTTCCTCGATCTGCCGGATGCGCTCGAAATAGCCGATGGGCCGATTGTAGTACTCGACACCGATGCCAAGCAACGACAGGGGGGATATCTTCAGCAGTTCCGCCAGCCGCTTGATGGTGTCGAGCTTGATCACCTCGCCTTTTTCATAACGGTAGAGGGCGGCGCGGGAGACGCCGAGGCGGGCGGCGATCTCCTCGGCGCGCAGTCCGGATTCAAGGCGATAGGCCCTGAGCTGCTGGCCGATCTCGGTAAAACGCATCGACATGGTTACCGGCCCTTACGCAACTTAAGCGCGTCTTTGATTATTGGTTGCCATTTAGACGATGGTGACGCTCCTCGCGATTCGCGTCAATAGCGGGCGCGGCTGAAAACGTCTCAGAATCGTCCAAGAGCTACAGTTTATGGGCAGGTGACGTTAAAATGCAACCCCTTTTCATACCCTGCGACTCATTTCGCATGATAGCAGCGTTATTGTTTTATGTCACGAATAGAATGCGCCGCGAGACCCTCCGTGGCTAAGATCAACGCGGAATGATCCAACTCCGCCCCGCCATGGGCGATGCAGGAGGAAAGCAATTGCTGCGCGATCGCGGTGTTGGGCAGCGACAGGCTCAACGCCTTGGCCGAGGACAGCGCCAGGTTCAGATCCTTCTCATGCAGCCTGATCTTGAACCCGGGGTTGAAAGTGCCGTTAATCATTCGCTCGGCGTGCACCTCCAGGATGCGGGACGATGCAAATCCGCCCATCAGCGCCGCCCGCACCCTGGCCGGATCGGCCCCGGCCTTGGAGGCGAACACCAGCGCCTCCGACACCGCCTGGATATTCAGCGCGACGATGATCTGGTTGGCGACCTTGCAGACCTGGCCGGCGCCATTCTCCGATCCGACATGGGTGATGTTCTTGCCAAGCACATCGAACAGCGGCCTGGCGCGCGCGAAGGCGGCGTCCGGGCCGCCCACCATGATCGTCAGGCTGCCCTGCTTCGCGCCCACCTCGCCGCCGGAGACCGGAGCGTCGAGATAGTCGCAGCCTTTCTCGTTGATCTTGCGGGCGTACTCCTTGGTCTCGATCGGGCTGATCGAGGACATGTCGATCACCAGGCTGCCCTTTTGCAGCCCCTCGGCCGCGCCATCCTCGCCGAACAGCACGGCGCCTACATCGGGGGTGTCGGGGACCATAAGGATCAGAAACTCCGATCCGGCGGCGACCGCCTTCGGAGTCGCGGCGACCCTGGCCGCGGCGCGGATGTCCTCCGGAAGGCTGGCGCGGTCCGGCACGATCAGGTCGTGGCCGGCGTTCTTCAGGTTCAGCGCCATCGGCCGTCCCATGATGCCGAGGCCAATAAATCCGATCTTCATGTCGTTGGCTCCTTAGAGTGGGTGGTGTGGTGGATGGGGTGGCCGCTTCTCTCCCCCGTAATGGCCCGGACAAGCCGGGCCGTGACGGGCAGATCAAACCCGGAACGCCTCCCGCCATCCCAGGCCCTCGACCGTCTCGCCGCGCGGGCGGTATTCGCATCCGACCCAGCCCTGATACCCGAGTTCATCGATCCGGCGGAAAACGAACGGCCAGCCGATCTCGCCCGTTCCGGGTTCGTTCCGCGCCGGGACGTCGGCGATCTGCATGTGCGCGATCAACGGCATGAACTGCTCCATGCGCCGGGTGATGTCGCCCTCGGTCACCTGAACATGATAAATGTCGAACTGCAGCCCGAGGCGATCACGCCCGATCGCCTCGATGATGGCCGCGCCCTGCGCCTGCGTTTTGAGGAAATACCCCGGCATGTCCCGATGGTTGATCGGCTCGATCAGCAGCCGCACGCCGGCGGGATGCGCCTGCTCCACCGCCCAGGCAAGATTCGCCGCATAGACCGCGGTGGCCGTCGTGATCGGCACGTCTGCGGGCGTTATTCCCGCCATGCAGTGAACCTGCCGGCAGTCCAGCGCGGCGGCGTAATCCAGCGCCTTCTTCACCGATTCGCGGAACTCCGCCTGGCGGCCCGGGATGCTGGCGATGCCTCGCTCGCCTTTCGACCAGTCCCCGGGCGGCATGTTGAACAGGACCTGCGAAAGCCCCTCCCGGTTCAGCCGCGATCGCAGGTCCGTCGCCGGGAAATCATAGGGAAACAGGAACTCGACGCCTTCGAACCCCGCCTGCCGGGCCGCCGCGAATCGCTCCAGGAACGGCAGTTCGTTGAACATCATCGACAAATTGGCGGCGAACCTCGGCATGATCGACCTCCTGTGTTTCCCCGGGACTGACTGGCGGGTGCCAGGGCATCCCCTTGCCTGCCCGTCCGAAACACGCAACGACTGTTTTGCGCCGTTCTCCGGCATGGGTATTGACCAGGGCGGACGCTACAATCGGGCGCGCGGCTTGGCTAGCGGCCCAACCCGCGGAGGCCGCCCGACCGCGGAAGGAGATCAATGATCATCGAACGGATTCTGATGGGCCTGCTGCTGGGCGGGGTGGCGGTCGGCTGCATCCTGGTGCTGTACCCGTTCATCTCCGCCCTGCTTTGGGCGGGCATCCTGGTCTATACGACATGGCCGGTGTTCGAGATGCTCCGCCAGCGGCTGCACCTGCACCGGGTCGGGGCGGCTCTGGTGATGGTGGGCCTGACCGCCGTCATTCTCGTGCTGCCCATTGGCCTCGCTGCGCCCGGCAGCGCCGACGATGTGACGAATTTGCGCCATATCGTGATGGACGGGTTGCGGGCCGGCCTGCCGGACGCGCCGCCATGGGTGTTCGACATCCCGCTGGTGGGTCCGACCGTCGGCGACCTGTGGGACCGCTGGGCCGCCGACATCAGCGTGATGCTCGACGCGCTGCATCCCTATTTCGGCATTGTCCTGGAGAACGGGCTCAGTCTTCTGCTCGGCATCGCCAACGGCGTCGTCATGTTCCTGCTGGCGCTGTTCATCGCCTTCTTCTTTTATGTCTATGGCGAGCCGATTGCCGATCGGCTGCGGCTGATCCTGCACCGCATTGCCGGGGTGCAGGCCGAGCGGCTGATCGCCGTGACCGGTGCGACGGTTCGCGGCGTGGTGTACGGGATCCTCGGCACCGCAATCGTCCAGGGCCTGCTCACCGCGTTCGGCCTGTGGATTTCGGGCGTGCCACGGCCGGTTCTGCTGGCCGGCATCGCCGGTTTTCTGTCGGTGCTGCCGATCGGCGCCCCGGTGGTCTGGATCCCCGCGGCGATCTGGCTGATGAGCAGCGGCCATATGGGCTGGGGCATTTTCCTGGCGGTCTACGGGGTCGGGGCGATTTCCGGCTCCGACAGCCTGATCCGGCCGTGGTTCATCGCCCGCGGCGCGCAACTGCCGTTCCTGCTGACGATCCTGGGCGTCCTGGGCGGCGCGCTGGCGTTCGGATTGCTGGGCATCTTCCTTGGGCCGGTGCTGCTGGGGATTGGCTTTACCCTGGTCAACGAATGGGCACGCGGAGCAGATCCGAGGACGGCGGCGCCGGATCATTGAACGCGGTGCCGGTCCGGCTCCCGGCAAAGCAGCGAAACCGCGCAATCCCAAAACGCTGGCCTCAGGGTGAATAAAGCAGTTCAGTACATTTACTGAGGACCGGGCGGTCCGGCCATTCACCGAACGGCAGGAGTCAGCCGCCGCGTTCTCCGGTTATGCGCCGGGAATTCGCCAGCGCGACTCCACTGACAAAATAAGATTTCATTGTTGGAGAGAGCAAAAACATGCCGCAATGATAGGAATGTGATACAATGACACAAAGTATCGGAAGGCAATGCGGTGACAAACGCACTCGATAGCTCGCCTCCGTCATGGACCGGCGCGACGGACATAAAGCCGCATGTACTTGTGGTTGACGATGAACCCGTCATCCGCGAGGAAATCGCCGAGTTCCTACAGTTGCAAGGCATTCGGACGGAGGCGGTTTCCAACGGCGAAGCCGCGCTGGAGCATCTGGACGCCGATCCGTCAATCGACGTCATGCTGAGCGACATCCGGATGCCCGGCATGGATGGGCTGACTCTTGCGAAAAAGGCCATCGACCGGCGCGGCGAACAGCATGCGATCGAGGTCGTCATGCTGACCGGCCACGCCACGGTCAACGACGCGGCGGCCTCGGCCCGCCTGCGGGCGATAGACTTCATGGTCAAGCCGCTCAGTTTCACGACCCTGAAGGCGACGCTTCTGCACGCCCATGAGTCCGCCCGCAGCCGCCGCGAAAAATGGCTGCAAAGCCGCGCCCTCGAAGCGGTTTACGGCGATACCGTCAAGCAGGTCGGCGACCTTCAGTCGCTCGTGAGCGAGCTGCGGGAAGCCCTGACGGAACCGCGCCATGCCGATGACGGCGGGCGCAGCGCCTTCCTGGCGGTGGTCAATCATGAACTCAGGACGCCACTGGTCCCGATCATCGGCCTCGCGGAGCTGATCGAGGACGAATCGGAGTCGATCGATCCCAAGGAGCTCAGGAGCCTGGCGCATGAAATCCGCCTGGGCGGAGAACGGCTTGAACGCGCGATGTCGCGCATTACCACCCTGGCGGACCTGATCGCCGGACGCGCCACCGCGCACCACGCGGCCTGCCGTCCGAACCGCGTCGTTCACACGATGCAGCGGCTGTTCGCCGCGCCGCTGGCCGAGCGCGGACAGACGTTGGACACCATGGTCGAAACCGGGCGGACGGTCGCGACCGATAGCGCGAGGCTTCAGCAGGTGCTTGAGGAACTGCTCGACAATGCCAGCCGCTTCGCGCCGCGCGGCGCGGCGATCACGCTGTCCGTCAAGGATGACGGCGACGGAGTAACGTTCCGGGTCGCCGACACCGGTCCGGGGATGAGCCCCGCTGAAGTCGAGTTGGCGGGCCGGGTATTCCAGCAGATCGACATGTCCACAACGCGCCGCGTCGACGGTCTGGGGATCGGCCTGCCGATAGCGATGCGGGTCGCGGCCTTGATCGGCGCGACGTTGACCATCGCCAGCGAACCCGGCCGGGGCACCACGGTCAGCCTGCACGTGCCGGCGTATAGCGGGCCGGCCAAACCGCCGTGACTCCGGGGCGGTTTCTCCGCGCCGGCGGCGGCGGTCTGTCCGTCATCGTCACGATCCTGGTGCTGGTGACCGGGGCGGACTGGATGACCGGGGCGGCTGCCGAACATTACATCGCCGCGGCCAAAGACCGGGAAATCAACCGCGCCGCCGGGGAAGCCCGCGAATCGGTGCTGGCGCTGCGCGAAACCGTGTCCCGCACGCTCGATCAGATCGATGTGCTGCACGGTCTCGCCGCCCTGGTCGTCCAGGCCAGGCACAGCGGAAACCAGGCGATGGAACGGGACACCCTGGCGGAGTTGGCCCGTCTGCGCGACAGGATGGGCGCCCATGTGCGCCAGGTCGCCGCAATCGCTCCCTCGGGCTACATTGACTGGACCAATTTAGGCACACTCAGCGAGCCGGTTTTTGTCGGCGACCGCGAGCATTTTCAGGCGATTGCCAACGGGTCGGCCCGGACGTTCATTTCGGCTCCCCTGATGGGCCGGACTTCCCACGTACGCAACATCGACTTCGCGAGGGGCGTCTACGACGAGAACGGCGCGCTGTTGGCCGTCACCGTTGTTTCGGTGGAGCCGGCGGCGTTTTCCGGCCTTGCCCCGACCGTCGGCGTCTCCGGTAGCGATACGATCACGATTCAACGGCGCGACGGCATGATCCTGGCGCGCAACGCCGCCGGCGAAGGGACCATCCCGGCCGACAAGACGAATATAAAAGTCTTCCTGAGCACCCCGAGCGGTTCCATGGCGTGGCGGAGCGCCATCGACGGGCTGCTGCGCAGCGTCGCGTGGCAACGCCTGGACGACCGCGGGCTGATCGTCACCGTCGGTTTGGACCTTCGGGCCCGGCTGGATCGCCTCAAGCCCGTGGCGGAGCGAACCCGCGACCAGACGGGGCTGATCATGCTGCTCATCGGCGTTGCCGGCGCCGGCACGTTGGGTGTCTGGCATTGGCGCCGCCGCGTCGCGGCCGATGCGGCCCGGATGGCCATCATTCGGGAAAGCGAGAGCCTGTTCCGCCAAATGGCCGAAAGCCTGCCCGACGTGATCCGCCTGCTCGATCGGCGTGGCGTGGTTTTGTACGTCAATCCGGCCGTCAGGGAACTTCTCGGCGTGGAGCCGGACGCGCTGATCGGCCACCACACGACAAAATTCACCCATCCGGACGACATGGCCGACTCGACCTGGATGCGCTTGTTGCGGGAGCCGGGTAAGCGGACCGGGCGCAGCGAGATCCGCCTGGTTCGCCCCGACGGCCGGGTCGTCCGGGTGCAATCGACGATCCATGTCATCGGCGATGACAGCACGCCGGACGGCTCCCCCTGGGTCATCGTTTCGTCGCGCGACGTGACACGCCAGCGAGAGGCCGAGGCGGCCCTGCGCTCCATCAAGGAAGAATTGGATACCGTCCTGAACGCCGTTTCCGGCGCCCTGTTCCGCTACCTGCTCGGCGAGGACGGTGAGCCGCAAATCGTCTATGTCTCGGACAGCATCGAAGCGATCACCGGATTTACCCCCGCCGAATGCATGATGCCGAACTGGCTCAGCACGCGGCGGGATCCCGCGTTCGAAACGCCGGCGCGGAACCATTATCAGCGGCTGCGCAGCCTGCGGAGTTCCACCGTCGAATACCGCCTGCGGCATAAGAACGGGGAATGGCTCTGGTATGAAGTGTTTGCCCGGGCCGTATGCCATGATGGACCGCTGACGGTGGTTGGCTGCATCCGCGACATCACGCGCCAGCGGGAACGCGACCAACAGACGGCGCACAGCGCGAAGATGGCGGTCCTGGGGGAGATGACGACGGGCTTCGCGGAGGAGTTGTCCCACCCGCTCGCAGCAATCAGCCTGGCGGCGCGAAACGCCCTCGGGACGCTTGATCCCGGCCAACCGGACTATCGCTTTCTCAGGCTGAAGCTGGAGCGGATTGTCCAGCAGGCGGACCGGGCGGCTTCGGTGGTCGATCATATGAGGATTTTCGGCCGCAAGACGCGGGGTTCGCCGGTGCCCGTTTCGATCGCCGCGGCGATCGACGGCGCCCGGGGGATCGTCGATACAAGGCTGCCGGGATCCGGCATCCAGCTGCTGATCGATACCGCCCCGGAGCTGCCGCCGATCGGCGGATATCTGCTTCCGCTCGAGCAGGTGCTGACCAACCTTATCGGCAATGCGATCGACGCGATCGAGTTGCAGACGCCGCGTCTGCCGGACGACCGGAGGCGGATCGAGATCTCGGCCCGCGCCGATGGAAGGTCGGTTGTCATCAGTGTCGCGGATCATGCCGGCGGCATCGCCGAAGCGGTGCTGCCGCGCCTGTTCGAACCGTTCTTCACCACCAAACCGGCCGGATCGGGAACCGGCCTCGGGCTATCGATCAGCTACGGCATTCTTGCCGATATGGGCGGGACCATCACCGCGCGCAACGCCGGCGATGGCGCGGTGTTCGAGATCCGGCTCCCGGTTGCGAACGCGGCCGAGGGGGTGCTGGCAGCGTGATCCGTCCGGCGCCCCCGCGACATGACCCCGCGACGGCTTGTCCGCATGGCTACCAGGATAGAGGCGGTATTTTTCCGTGGCGACGCTGAAGACCGTCCGCGCAGCAAAACGCGGCAGCCTGACATTGATCCTGTGGCTCGCGGTCACGATCGCCGCGGAGGCAGGGGTTTGGGCGATCCGCGATCATCTGATCGCCTCGGCGCAACAGAGCGAGATCGAGACTGTCCGCGTCGAGGCCCGAGCCAAGGCGCTTGATCTTCGGGAGACATTGTCCCGCACGCTCGACCAGATCGGCGCGTTGCACAGCCTGGCCAGCCTGGTGACGAAAGCGCGGCAAACCGGCAATGCGGACATGGAAACAGCGGCGCGCGCCGAGTTGGGGGCCCGGCGGGGACTGATGGCCAGCAACGTTACGGCGGTCTACGGCGTCACGCCCGCGCTTTATCTGGACTGGTCAACTGCCAATCCGGGCCGGCTGCCAATCTATGTCGGCGACCGTCCGTACCTCCGTATGATCACCGGCGGGACCGCAACCGAAGTAATTGGCGATCCGGCGCTTGGACTGGCCTCCCACCGGCTCGTCATTGCCTTCGCGAAAGGCGTCTATAACCCCGGCGGCGCATTGTCGGGCGTGACGGTCGTGGCGGTTGATGCCGAGGCACTGCATGGACTTGCCGCCACGATGGGCGTGACCGGGCGCGACACCCTGACGGTCTTCCGCCGCGACGGCCTTGTCGTTGCACGCAGCGACGGCGGATTTGTCGGCCAGACGATTTCTCCGGATAACACCCTGCTGCGCGCCGTCCTGGATTTCCGGCAAAGCCTGACCCGGGTGATCAGCCCGATTGACGGGGTCGAACGAATCGACGCGTCGGAGCGGCTGGGCGACTCCGGCTTGTCGCTGGCGGTTGGCCTCGATCTGCAGGCCCGGCTGGGCCGCCTGACGCCGGAACTCGACCAAATCCGCCAGGATGCGCGGGACATCATGCTGCTGATCGGCTTGTTGGGCGGGGGCACCATCCTCGTTTGGCACTGGCGCCGGCGCGCCGCGGTCGCCGCGGCCGGCATGGCGGTCATTCGAAAAAGCGAAGCGCTGTTTCGCCGGCTGGCCGAGGACATGCCTGACCTGATCCGCCTGCTCGACCGCAGCGGCGTCGTCCTCTATGCCAGTCCCGCCACCCGCGATTTGCTCGGTGTGGAGCCGGAGACGCTGGTCGGAAGGCTGACCGGGCGGTTCGTTCATCCCGACGACGCAGGAGCGACGGGGCAGCAGATATTGCGGCGGAATCCAAACCTGCGGCAAGCGTCCAGCGAAGTCCGGCTGGTGCGGAAGGATGGGCGGGTCATCCAGGTTCAGACGACCCTGGGACGCATCCCTGCCGCCGATCGGCCTGACGATGTCCCCGCTATCGTCAGCTCCACGCGCGATGTGACCAACGAACGGGAAGCGGAGGTGGCGCTTCGCCGCGCCACCGAAGAACTTGACGCAGCGCTGCACGCCGTATCCGGCGCCCTGTTCCGGTCCAACACGGATAACGAGGGGAATGGCCGGATCGTTTTCGTCTCCAGCAGCGTGGAGGCCATCACGGGCTTTACCGCCGCCGAGGTGATGGCCATGCCGAACTGGCTCGGGAGCCGGCGCGATCCGTCCGATGAGGAACCGGTTCTCGCGCATGCCGAGCGGCTGCGCACCGAGGGCCGTTCCAACGTGCATTATCGGATTCGCCACAAGAATGAGAACTGGATCTGGATCGAGATGTCCAGCCGATCGCTGGGTGAAGGACGCGGCGCCGTCGGCTATTTCCGCGATGTGACGCTGGAGCGGGAGCGGGAACTCCGGGCGGCGCGCCTGTCGCAACTGGCAACATTGGGCGAGTTGACGACCGGCATGGCACACGAACTCAATCAGCCGCTGGCGGCGATCAGCATGGTCGCCCAGAACGCCATGGCGGTGCTGGACGCCAATGATACCAGCCAGGCCGCCCTGAGCAGGAAGCTGCAGCGGATCGTCAAACAGGTCGAACGGGCGGCCTCCATCATCGAGCACATGCGGGTGTTCGGCCGCCGGGAGACCGGACTGCCGGCGAGCGTGCCGGTGGCAGCGGCTATCAATGGGGCGAAGGCAATTGCGAAGGCCGGCCTGCATCGGGCGGGCGTCAGACTGTTTATCCGGGTCCCGCCGGGGCTGCCGCAGGTCACCGGACAGCTTGTTCCATTGCAGCAGGTTCTGATCAACATGATCGGCAATGCCGTCAGTTCGATCGAGGGGCACGCGCCGCGGCTTGCCGAGGCGCGGCGGCGCATCGACCTCGAGGCCAGCCTGGACGGGATCGTGGTCGTCATCCGTGTCGCGCATCATGCCGGAGGGATCGACGAAAGCGTCATCCCGCATGTGTTCGAGCGGTCACCGTCAGCACGGCCGGCTGGCCCGAAAACCGGACCTGGCCTGTCGATCAGCCATGAGATCATCACCGCCATGGGCGGGGTCATGACCGCCCGGAACGAAGGCGACGGCGCAGTGTTCGAAATCCGGCTGCCCCGGGCGACCGCGGGCGAACCCGGCGCGACGCCGGCGTGACCCCGGCCGGCGTCATTTCGCGTCGTGGAAGATTACCCCGAGCGTATACCTGCGGCCTGACCGCACTCGGCTGACGCCATGCCGCATCGTCACCCGCGAGCCGCCGCGCGGCCCGGGCACGGGACGCTGGTTGACGGCGAAGATGACGCCGTCGCCCTGAAACAGCGGCACGACTTCGGCCCGGGTCTGCATCCGCGGCCGCTGTTCGGTCAGCAGGAACTCGCCGCCCTGGAAGTCGTCCCCCGGACGGCTGAGCAGGAACGCGGCCTGGAGCGGGAAGCACAGCGCGCCGTAAAGGTCCTGGTGCAACCGGTTGTAGTCATCCGGGCCGTAGCGCAGCAGCAGCGGCGTCGGGCGGGTCTGTCCGGCCGCATGGCACTGGTCAAGATAGGCGGCGTGGCTCAGGGGGAACGCGGATTCGCGGCCGAGCGCGGACTGCCAGCGGTTGGCGATCGGCGCGAGCCGGGCGTAGAGCGCGGTCCGCAGGGTTTCGATCAGCCCGGGCAGGGGGTAGGCGTAATAGCGGTATTCGCCGGCGCCGTATCCGTGGCGCGCCATGATCACCCGGTTGCGGAATGTCGCGTCGCTGTCGAAGCCGGCGCTGAGGGTTGCGCATTCGGTTGCGGCCAGCAGGTTCCCGATGACGGCGTAGCCATGCGCCTCCAAATCGGCTTCGATACGAGTCCAGTCAGGTTCGGAGATGCGGGCCGCGGCGGGGTACGGGGCGAGGTCGTTCATGGCAAATCTCCAGGCGTGACGCGCTGTCGGCCGCGTGGCATGGCACATCGCGGGTTGGCGCGCACTCCGGGTGTTGCGGTGAGTCCGGTCGGCTGGAGTCTGTCGGCTTTCCGACACGCCATCGGCAAGCCGGAAGGAGTAGCCCCGGATTGCGCCGGAATCGTTCTGGCGCGGCGTTTGCTTGGCGCTCCGCCATGAACGATGTATTGGCAGATTCGGACGTCATCAACTTCGGTGGCGTTCCGCCGCAGACTAACGCCCTGCTGCAGCAGGGCGTCGTCGCCTACCGCACCGACCGGACCGGGGCCGACGGGCTGTTCCGCCAGGCGCTGGCGGCGGCGCCGGAGCAGCTTCCGGTGTATTTCTGTCTCTATAAGATCCATACCTACCTGGGGAATCTCGGCCAGGCTCAGGACATTGCCGAGGCGGGCCTGGCCGAAGCCGCCCGCCAGGCCGGATGGTCCCCCGACTGGCAAGTCTGGACACGTTCGGCAGCCGAGCCGCAAGGGGCGGCCCGTTTCGCCTTGTATACCTTGAAGGCGCTCGCCTTCATCCACCTCCGTCAGGATCGTCCCGATGAGGCGCGACGCAAACTCGATGCGCTGAAGCACCTGGATCCTGCGGGCCTCGTCGGCTGGCCGGTGGTCGCCGCGCTGGCCGAGGGAAGCGGCGAAACGCCATGAACGTGCTGATCGAGCGCCGCTTCATCGAGGCCATGATCGCCGCGTTTCCGGATCTGGCCTTTCTTCAGGACCAGTTGAAATTCGGCGACAAGGTCGAGGTCGGGTTTCGCCAGCTTTCCGGCGCTCAGTTCTCCCTGCTGGAATCGCTGTACCGGCAGGCCGGGCCGGAGATGCAGGCGCGCGCGGCACAGATGGCGACGTTGCGGCACGCGCTGAACGACAACGGCTTTCGTTTCGGCCCGAACGACCTGGAACAGTTGCTGCCGGCCATGGTCCGCTACCTGCTGACCGATGCCATCCGCGGCTGGGTGTTCACCGCCGGCGTATCGAGCAGGCCGCTGCCCTATGTCGTGACGAAATTCGACTTCACGCCGGCTTCCAACGAGGAAACCGGCAAGCTGTTCATCGAGCTGAAGGCCAACGCCAAGGGGGTGATTACCACCAGCACCGTCCGCATCTCCGCCAGCGACATCGAGGGTCGCACGGTGGGGGAAATCTTCGCGCTGAAGGGGTTCCTGAAGGAAACCCCCGACCTGATCGCGGCCTATGACCGGACGATCGGGAATTACTTCGACTGGCGGGCGCGATACGGCGCGCAGTTCTCCGCGCATGGCACCGGTTTCTACACTGAAGACCCGAATTCATCGCATCGCGATATGGACTGGTCGCGCAAGGACGTTATTGTCCTGTCCAGCTCCGGCGGTGCGGCGCGGCTGGTCAATGACGAAAGCATCCTGATCTCGCGGGCACTGACGCTGGACGTGCCGGGCGAAATCCTCGCGACCTATCTGCGCAAGGCCGGCAAGAGCAACGCGTTCGATGCGGAGAAGGAGGTCAAGGCGCTGGATGCCGGGTTGCCGGCCGATCTGTTCAGGCAACTGCCGATTCATGCGTATATTTTGATGTTCCATTTGGATCTGCACCATTATCTCTGGGTGCATGCCGACGATATGGAACCATACCGGTACCAGCCGGCTCTGAAGCAGAAGCTGATCCTGCCGCCGGAACAAACGGACCTGATCGACATCCTGACGGCCGAGATGGATGTGCTGATGGACGACATCGTCGCCGGCAAGTCGGGCGGCACCACGGTGCTGTGCGCGGGACCCGCCGGTGTCGGCAAGACGCTGACCGCGGAGGTTTACTCTGAAATCATCCAGCGCCCGCTGTACCGGGTGCATTCCGGGCAACTCGGCCTGAATGTCGGGGCGATGGAAAAGGCGCTGAAGGACACGCTGACCCGCGCCCAGCGCTGGGGTGCGGTGATGCTGATCGACGAGGCGGACGTCTACATCAAGCGGCGCGACGACGACATGACCATGAACGCCGTGGTGGGCGTGTTCCTGCGGGTGCTGGAATACTTCAACGGATTGTTGTTCCTGACGACCAACAGGGTGGACGATATCGACGAGGCGATCATTTCGCGGTGCATTGCGTTGATCAAATACCATCCGCCCGACCGGGAGGCGCGCCGCCGGATCTGGCAGGTGATGGTCGAGCAGTTCAACCTGCCTGTCGATGATACGTTGATTGCGGAGCTGGTGGACCTGTTCCCGGCGGCCACCGGCCGCGACATCAAGGGGCTGACGAAGCTGGTGGCGAAGTTCTGCCACCAGAAGCGTCAGGACCCCTCGATCGACGCGTTCAGGCGATGTTCGATCTTCCGCGGAATGGACCTCAGCCGGTAACCTCCAGCACGATCGATCCGTTACGTGTCCGGCCATACTCGTCCGTCGCGCGCACCGCCACCCGATGCGTCCCCGGTTCCAGGGTCGCCGGCAGCTTCGTCTGCCAGATATGCGAGGACTTCCCCGCCTCGACCCAGAACTTCTTCGAAGCGCGATGGCGCTCGTAGACTTCCACGACGAACGGGTCCGACCGTTCCACCTTCGTCAGCTTCTGCCACGGGCTGCCGGCGACGGAAACCTCCACCTTCGACCGCGGCCCCCCATCGAACACATTCACCACCAAACGCGAAGACCCCAGCCGATCGGCTGCGATCGGACCGGTGAGCAGCGCCCCCTCGGGATATTCGCCGAAGACTTCCTTGTCCGAACCGTGCACCTGGCTGTCCAGCATCAGCCGCATCTGCCCGCGCGCCGGGTCATGCGCCGGCACCAGAGTCGTGGTGTATCCCGCGCCATCGACCGACAGCACATGAAAGCCGTTCGGCGAGCCATCCGACTGCAGCGCCATCGGGATGCCGCGCGCGTCGAACGGGCCGGACCACCAGCTTCCCGACACCGCGGCGAGGATGTGGTGATGATGCGTGCCCGCGGCGTAGCCATCGGCGGCGCTGAAATACCAGTGCTCGTTGGTGTGGGTGTGGCCGCAGAAGCTGACCGTGTTCGGATGCGTGCCGATGGCCTCCAGGAACGCCTTCGCATCGGCCGTGTTGTTGGCATCGTCCGAAGCCGCCAGCGTCTTCAGCGGAATATGGAAGCTGATCACCACCAGGCTGTCGCGCGGCACGTTGGCCAGCACGTTGCGAACGAAACCAAGCTGCCGCTCCCCGAAATATCCCCGGTATTTGCCGAAGCCGTTCGGCTTGGACGGGTCGGTGCCGAGGTAATCGACGTTGTCCAGCAGGATGAACGTCGCCGCGCCGTACTGGAACGCCAGCCAGCGGGCGCCGAACACCCGCTTGAAGGTTTCGGCGGCGTGAGTATTGTCCGGCGCCTCCAGGTTCATGTCGTGATTGCCGCGGACGTTGAACCAGGGCAGCCCGATGCTGCCGACGATACGGTTGTAACGAGGATAGAACGACAGGTCGTCGAACATGATGTCGCCATGGGTGATGCCGAACGCCGCCTGCGAGCCGTCCACCACGGACACCACGTCGTCGCGGATATAGCCCACCTCGTTGAGGCTTTCCGGCTGGGGGTCGGTGAAAAGGACGGCGTCGAAGCGGGTGGCCTCGGTCTGCCGGCGCAGCGGGAAGTCGATGCTGGGGGGCAACGGTCCCGTCGGCGCCACGCCCTCGAAACGGAAACCCAGGTCCGGAGAGCCGCCGGGCGCATGGATATAGGCGAAATGGGGCAGGTTGGTCGCCGCATCGACCGGCAGCGCCCAGCCGGCGGGCTTGATCACGAAGACCGAGTCGCCGTCGCGCACCGGCAGCGACCAGCGTCCGTCGGCATCCGTCTTCACCACGTCCAGCCCGTTGGACACCATCACGCCGGGCACGCCCTTGCGCGGGTTGCTGTCGGCATCGAAAACCGTGCCGCGAGCGTCCGTCTGCGCCACGGCAGGACGCAGCGGGGACGCCGCAATCGCCATGGCCGCCGCTCCGGCCAGAACGTCACGGCGTGTCGGCATGAAAATGTCGTGCATGCGGCAGGCTCCTGCTGTGGTGTGTGTGTAAGAAGGCCATAGTCGAGACATATGACGCATGGATGACAGCCGGATGTTAGTGGTGTGATCCGGACCGGAACGGTTCGGTTTCCGCCGGCGCCGCCTGGCCATTCGGCGCGCTCTGCATGGGACCCGTGCGGCGCGGCATCAGGATCGCCCGCGCCACCCACCTGATACGTCCGGAGGAAAACCGCTACGCTCTCCACCGGGAGACCGAGACCTTCCTGAAGGCACGCGACGCCGCGCCGCCGACGCTGGAGGACTGAAGATGTTCGCCGCCATTGTCGAGATCAACATGCGTCCCGGGCACACGGCGGGGTGGCACCGTGAGGCGGGGATTATCCCGGACTACGGGATGTTCGCCCGCACCGGGGCCCCGCAATACTTTCGGCCGCCGCCGCGGCCATGACAATCCCGCAGCTTCAGGCGGATACCGTCCGTTTCCTGACCGCCCTGTCCGGGGCCGAACCGAAGGAGACCCACATCTCCGCCGTCTTCATCGGCAGGGACACCGTCTGGAAGCTGAAGAAAGCCGTCCGCCTGCCGTTCCTCGACTACTCGACGGTCGAGGCGCGGCGTCATTTTCTGCTGCGGGAACTGGAGATCAACCGGCCCGCCGCGCCCGGCATCTACCGCGACGTCGTCGCCGTGGTCGTCCGTTCCGACGGGTCGTTCGCCCTCGGGGACGGCCCGGCGGCCGACTGGGTGCTGCGCATGGCGCCGGTGCCGGAGGGAGATTTTCTCGACGTCATCGCCGGGCGGGGCGGCCTTACCCCGGCGCTGCTGGATGCGCTCGGCGATTGCGTGGCAGGCTACCACGCCAGATTGCCGCCAATCCCGGGGTGGAACAGCGCTGCCGCCCTGCTGGGCATCACACGCGGGAACGGCCAGTCGGCATTGGCGGCCGGTCTGCCGGCACAGCGCGCCGAAGCCTGGCGGCAGCGCATGACCGCGACGATCGAGGCCCGGCGGGCGTGGCTGACGGCGCGGGCGGCGGCGGGGTTCGTGCGCCGCTGCCATGGCGATCTGCATCTCGGCAACCTCTGCCTGTGGGAGGGTGTGCCCGTCGCGTTCGATGCGCTGGAATTCGACGAGGCGATGGCGACGATCGATGTCGCCTACGACCTCGGCTTCCTGCTGATGGACCTTGATCGGCGTGTCGGCCGGGCGGCGGCGAACCGGGTGATGAACCGCTATGCCGCCCGCACCGGGGATGCGCAGGCGACGGGCGGCCTGCCGATGTTCCTGTCGCAGCGGGCGATGATCCGCGCCCATGTGCTGGCCGCGACCGGCGAGCGCGACAAGGCGGATGCCTATTTGCAGGCGGCGGAGGCGTATCTGCTGCCGCGGCCTCCGTTGGTGCTGGCCATCGGCGGTCTGCAGGGCACCGGCAAATCCACCGTGGCGCGGCGTATCGCTCCGGACCTGGGTCCCGCACCCGGCGGTTTGGTGCTGCGCAGCGATGAGTTGCGCAAGCGCCTGCATGGCGTGGCACCGGAGACCCGGCTGCCGCAGGAGGCCTATTCCGAGGCGGCGAATGCGGCGGTGAACCGCGCGCTGATCGAACTGGCCCGCTCGGCAGCCGCGGGCGGTCATTCGGTTATCGTGGATTCGACGTTCCTCAATGTGCAGATGCGCCGCGATCTGGAAACCGCCGCGCGGGATGCCTCGGTCCAGTTCGCCGGAATCTGGCTGCACGCCCCTCTGCCGGTGCTGGAGCAGCGCATCGGCGGACGGCAGGGCGACGCATCGGATGCAACGGTCGCGGTGCTGCGGCGCTCGGCGGCGAACGACCCGGGCGCGGGAGGTTGGAGTCCGGTCGATGCGCGCGATGTCAATGCGGCCGTGGCGGCGGTTCGGCAGGCCGTTGCACTTGCGGAGTGATAGCATGTGTCCGGCTGCATGACGGGTCCGGGGGGGCCGGGCAAACGGTTCGATGTGGTTCGGTTTTCGCTTTATGCGCAGAGGACGCGGAGATTCAGGAGATCGCAGAGAGGGATTTTCGAGCCTCCGCGCAGGCTGTTAAGCACACCGGAGGCAATACTTCATTCCGGTCCAGAATGATAACCTTTATCCCGAAATACACCCTGGCGCCAAAAAGCGGAGGTTCCGCCGCCGATGCCGGTGCCAGTGCACACCCCCTCCAGCCCGCCGCTATCCGCCCGCCATCGTCAGCCCGTCGATCCGCACCGTCGGCGAATCCGTCCCGCGCCGGAACCGCAGATCGGACGCCGCCACCATGTTGGCGAACATTTCCACCAAATTCCCAGCCACCGTCACCTCCGCCACCGGCTCGGCCAGAGCACCGTCGCGGATCATGAAGCCGGCCGCGCCGCGGCTGTAATCGCCGGTGACGCCGTTCACGCCCATGCCGATCATCTCGGTGATGTAGAGACCTTCCCTGATATCGGCCATCAGCTCGGCCGGCGTCAGCGCCCCGGGGGCCAGATACAGATTGGTCGTCGATGGTGACGGCGGCCCGCTGGTGCCGCGCGCCGCGTGCCCCGTCGACACCATCCCGAGCTGCCGGGCCGATCGGCTGTCGAGCAGCCAGGTCGTCAGCACGCCATCCTCGATCAGGGCGCACGCCCGTGTCGGCGTGCCCTCCCCGTCGAACAGCCGCGACCGCAGCCCGCGCACCCGCCGCGGATCGTCGTGGATATTGATGCCGGGGGCGAACACGCGCTGATGCAGCTTCTCCTTCAGGAAGCTGGTGCCGCGCGCGACGCTGGAGCCGTTGATCGCGCCGGCGAGATGGCTGAGCAATCCGCCGGCGACGCGCGGATCAAATACCACCGGCAGCTTCGCCGTGTTCGGCCGCGCCGGATTGAGCCGCGCGATCGCCCGCTCCCCCGCGCTGCGGCCGATGCTGACCGGATCGTCCAGGTCGGACATATAGACCGTGCTGTGATAGTCGTAGTCCCGCTGCATCTCCGTCCCCGTCCCGGCCAACGCGGTGGCGGAGATCGAATGGCTGGTGCCGGCGCGATGTCCGGCGAACCCCGCGGAGGTCACCAGGACGACTTCGTTGCGGCCATAGCCGGCATCGGCGCCCTCGGAGTTGGTCACGCCGTGCACGGAAAACGCCGCCTCCTCGGCCGCCGCGGCGCGCGCAGCCAACTCATCCGGGGTCGGCTCCGCCGGATCGGCCATGTCGAGATCGAAATCCTCCGGCGGCGCCCAGGTCTCAGCGAGGCCGGTGAACGGGTCCTCCGGCACGACCTTGGCCATGGCAACCGCCCGCTCCACCAGGCCCGGGAAACCGGCCGGGTCGAGCGAGGTGGAGGACACGATGGCGGCGCGCCTGCCGACGAACACCCGCAGCCCGAGGTCCCGCCCCTCCGAGCGCTCCAGATGCTCGGTCTTGCCCTGCCGCGAAGACACCGACAGCGACGTGCCGTTGACCAGCACCGCATCCGCGGCATCGGCCCCGGCCGTCCGCGCCTGGCGGATCAGGTCGCCGAGAAGGGAAATGTAGTCGGTCATCAGGCGCGTCCTTCGCTACGGGTCGTTAATCATAGAGGTCTTGGTTGCGATTCCATAGATGGGATGTGCGCGGCGGATTGCAGCCGCCGTCTTGCTTGACAAGCGACTGGCCCGCTTCATCATTCGCCGATAACGGGGAATGAACGATGGCGGCGCTCGACACCTGCTACAACGTCTTCGATCTGCGCGAGGCCGCAAGACGGCGCCTGCCCAAAGCGGTGTTCGAGTTCGTAGACCGCTCGACCGAGGACGAGCTGGCGCTGCGCAACAACCGCGCGGCGTTCGAAAAGATCAAGCTGATGCACCGGGCTTTGGTCGATGTCTCCGGACGGACGACGAAGACCACGCTGTTCGGCAGGGAGATCGCCCTGCCGATGGCGATCGCGCCCACCGGCGCGGCCGGATTGTGCTGGCACGAAGGCGAGCTGGAACTGGCCAGGGCCGCGGCGCGCGCCAAAATCCCGTTCACCCTGGCGACCGGGGCGATGACCTCGATGGAAAAGATCGCCCGCGAGGCGAATTTCCGCCTGTGGTTCCAGCTCTATGTCTGGAAACAGCGCGAGTTGTCCTACCAGTTGATCGATCGCGCGAAGAACAACGGATTCGAGGCGCTGATCGTCACCACCGACACCATCGTGCCGCCCAACCGGGAGTACAACGCCAGAAACGGCTTCTCGCTGCCGTTCCACCCCACGTGGCGCTTCACCGCGGACATCATGCGGCACCCGACATGGTTCGCCACTGTGCTGCTGAAATATTTCCGCACCATCGGCATGCCGCGGATGGAGAACTACCCCGATCCATACCGCCGGCCGATCACGACGGACCCGGGCACCCGGGAGGTGATGCGGCAGGATTCGCTCAATTGGGACGATATCCGCATCTTCCGCGACAAATGGCCGGGCATCCTGATGCTGAAGGGGATCAACCGCGCGGACGACGCGCTGAAGGCCGTCGGCTACGGCGTTGACGGCCTGATCGTCTCCAACCATGGCGGCCGCAACATGGACAGTGCGGCGGCGACCATCGACATGCTGCCGGACATCGCCGAGGCGGTGGGCAACAAGGCGACGGTGCTGCTGGATTCCGGCGTGCGGCGCGGCTCGGACATCGTCAAGGCGGTGGCGCTGGGGGCGAAATGCGTGCTGACCGGCCGGGCGACGCTGTACGGGACCGCCGCCGGCGGGGAGGCCGGAGCGTCGAAGGCCGTGGACATCATCCGGACCGAGATGGACAAGACGATGGCCTATACCGGTTGCAATCGTGTGGATGAGATTTCGACCGACATCTTCTTCGCCAGCCGCGACAGCAACAGGCTGATGGCCGTCTAGCCGCATTCTGAATTTGTTGATCCGGATCAAGGTTTTTCCGTTGCCGTCCTGGCATCAACCGGCTGATTTCATTTCGGAAGATATTTTGATGCCGGCATGCGGTAAGTTCAATCTTTTCGTGCGTGTGTTCGAATGGGTCAAGGCCCGGGTTTCGCCCGACTCCGGGCTTGCCGCCCTGTCCTATGAGGACCTCCAGTTCCTGGCTTCGGACATTGGCGTCAGCGTAGCCGATCTGCGGGCCATCGGGCCGATGATCACGGATCATGACGAGCAGCTTAAGAAAGTGATGCTGGCGCGGGGCCTTGACCCGGATGCGGTCCGCCGCGCGTTCGGCGGGGTGATGCGCGATATGGAGGTGACCTGCGCCCATTGCCGCGCCGCCGGTGTTTGCCAACGCGCCCTCAGGGACAGCACGGCGGCGGCGCATTGCCATGATTTCTGCCCCAACGCCGGCGTGATAGATGAGCTGCTCGAGGTCAACGCTTCGGCCCGCCACTGAGTCCGCCTCGACCCCCTGCCCACAGGAGGTCCAGACCTCGATGCCGATGGCGGCCGGATCCCGGCCGGCCTGCTCGGAAGCGGGTCTGCGACGCCTTCAGCACCGATGGCGCCCCGTCGCGGTCCTGAACCGAATTTTCCTGCACCTGCATCTCCAGGCACCGGCCATCGGTATCCACCATGGCGTGCCGCTTGCGGCCTTTGATCTTCGTGCCGGCGTCGCAGCCGCGCGGACCGCCCGCCTCGGTGGTCTTGACGCTCTGCGTGTCAATGACCGCGCCGCTCGGGCTGGCGTCACGGCCGGCTCTTTCGCGATCACGCATAACCAGATGATGATGCAGGCTTTTCCAGGTTCGGTCGTCACGGAAGCGCATGAACCAGCGGCAGGTCGTCTGGTGCGGCGGGAAGTGCTCGGGCAGCATGCGCCAGGGGACGCCGCCGCGCAGGACGAAGAAGATGGCGTTCATCAGTTCGCGCATGTCCCACGCCCGCTTCCGGCCGGTTTCGGCTGGCGGAGGCAGCAGCGGAACGAGTGTCTCCCATTCGGCATCGGTCAGATCGCTGGGATAGCGCAGGTCGTCGCGGTCGTGCTCAGCTCGGGTTTCGGGGGTCAGCGGCGCCCCCTCAACTGACGCTGTTCGACACCCGCGACATGGCCGGCATCACCTCGCCGGAGTTTCCCGGCGAGCGGCTGGTGGTCTGCCGCAATCCCGATCTCGCCGCCGAGCGCGCCCGCAAGCGCGAAGATCTGCTGGCCGCGACGGAGAAGGATCTCGCCGTCATCAAGGCCAGGGGCGGCCAAATTTATGCACCACAAAAGCCGTTTGCTTTCAACATTCCGGTTTTGGTGCAAAATTCTTGAATTGTACATTGCCGCCGATGATTGCGAGCGCCTACATTCAGGTGAACGCTCCGGGTCCTGCCCACCGGAGCGCCGCTGCGCTCAGTTCATCAAGAGCGCTGGTGAGATCGACAAGAGCTGCCTTACGCTCTAAGCGTTCCCCCCATTTCTGAAAGAGATCCCGCCTAAACTCAGCAACGAAAACCGTAACAACGTTCAAAATGTCTGGCATGCCGAGCCACATCTGCGCACGCCGGTCGCCGCGCTGATCATGGAACTATATCGACCGGACAATATCGTCTCGATATCGAGTTCCTACCTTGAAACCGTGCGCCTTGGCCCATGGCATCAACACATCATCTACGGCAACATATGGATCGCGGACATTCATCGTCGGCTTGTTCTCCTTCGGCAGCGCATCTGTTCCATATTTTATACTGTTCTATGGAAATCTGCACTTGACATTAACAGTCGCGGCTTTCCATGACGGCGCAGGCCGCACGGCAATGCTGCGTGCGGCGGTCTGCAGTCATAACCCCGTTTATGACAAGCGGCGCAGCCCCTTAGGTGGCCAACTGTTGATGCACCCAAGTCTCCGGCTTCTTCGCACCGCGGCAAGACAGACCACGCCGATAGACCGCTGGCTTTGGCCGAGCGACGCCTGACGGTTGACCCATTACGCAAGGACCCTCCCAAGCCAAACCCTCATCCCGCCGCCAAACTCCGCCGCAGCCGCGTAATCGCCCCCGGCAACCCGCGCACCCGCAGCACCCGCCCCGTCTCGTCATACCCCTCCGACAACACCCTCGCGCTTTCATATACCTCGCCGATCAGCCCCTGTTTCGCATAGGGCAGCACCAGCACATCCTCCACCATCGCCGCCTCGAAAAACGCGATGATGCTGTCCCGCAGCGCGCTCACATCCTCCGGCGCGTGCGCGGACAGCAGGATCGCATCCGGGTGCTTTGCCATTAATAAAGCGCGTCCGGCCGCGTCCACCCGGTCCATCTTGTTCAGCAGCAAACGCGACGGCACCGCATCCGCGCCGATCTCGCGCAGCACGCTGCGGGACACCTCCAACTGTGCCTCATAGGTCGGGTCCGACGCATCGACCACGAACAGCAGCAGCGACGCCTCCAGCGCCTCCGCCAACGTCGAACGAAACGAGGCGACCAGATCATGCGGCAGTTGCCTGATGAACCCGACGGTGTCGGAGATCAGCACGCGCGGCCGTGTCTCCGGCTGCAAAATACGCACGGTCGTGTCCAGCGTGGCGAACAGCTTGTCCTCCACCAGCACCTGGCTGCCGGTCAGCGCCCGCATCAGCGACGACTTGCCCGCATTGGTGTAGCCGACAAGCGCCACCCGCAACTGGTCGCGCCGCGCCGAACGGCGGTTGTCGGAGTCGCGCTGCACCGCATCCAACTGCTCGCGAAGCTCGGCCAGACGATCGCGGATCTTGCGGCGATCGAGTGCGAGGGTGCTCTCACCCGCACCCGGCCCCTGCTGCCGCCCGCCGCCGCCCGAGGACTCGCGCAGCCGCGGCGCCACATATTTCAGCCGCGCCATCTCCACCTGCAGCTTCGCCTCGCGGGTGTTGGCGTGGCGGTGGAAGATCTCGACGATGACGCCGGTGCGGTCCAGCACCTGCGCGCCGGTGGCGTGTTCAAGGTTGCGGATCTGGCTGGGCGACAGCTCATGATCGACGATGACGAACCCGGGCTTGCGCGCTCCGTCCGGTTCGGCGTCGGCCGCGACCGCCGTCTCGCCGGCACCCTCGAACCGTTGCCGCGCCTTTGACTTCACGGCCGGCGCCATCGAGCCAACCACGCCGGGGCCGCCTGTAAGACCGGCCAGTTCCGCCAGCTTGCCGCTGCCCAGCAGCGACCCGGCGCCGGTGCCCTCGCGCTTTTGCGACACGGTGCCGGCAACCTCATAGCCCAGCGTCTTCACCAGGCGCCCCAGCTCCTCAAGGCTTGCTGCGTGGGCGGCGTCATCGACGTCCGGCGTCTGGATGCCGACGAGGACGGCAAGCGGGATCGGGGGTTTGGTTTCCATCGGCGACGGAGTAGCACGGTTCGGGCGGAACCGCAGAAATCGCACCCCGCCTCCCGCGTCATGGCCCGGCTGTCATGACGGGAGGGCCGCGGCGCTGTGCCTTACCTCTCCGCCTCCGCCAGCGCGGCAAGCTGCTCCGCCACCGCCGCCCAACCCGATTCAAAACCCATCGCCTTGTGCTGGTCATAGGCTTCCCGGGTCCAGTGCCGAGCGCTGCCGGTAAAGCGGGTCTTTCCGCCCTCATCGGTGAATTCCATCGTCCCGACCATGAACGGACCCCGCGGGTGCCAGCCAGCCGTCAACGCGTCGGTGAAGACGAAGCGCCTGCCGGGCGTCACCTCAAGCAACACGCCCTCGAACGGCATCTCCTCGCCGTTCGGCCCGTGCATCACCATCGCGGAGCGTCCGCCCGCGCGCCAATCCTGCTCGACGATCTTCACCGTCCACGGCCCGGGGCACCACCATTCCTCCATCCGTTCGGTGGCGATTGTCCAGACCGCCTCGACCGGAGCATCGATCAGGCGCGTGACGGAGAGTTCCAGGTTTTCGCTGGTCATGACGAATCTCCTTCTTGGCATCAATCCCGATCGGGCGCGCCGAGCGGGAAGAAACCCCGATACGGACGCGCCTCATCGATACAGCGAGCAAACGACGGCCGCGCCAGCAGCCGTGCGCGATACGCCTTCACCACCGCGCGGTCCTCACCGACCGGATGCACCCAGTCGGCGCAGAACAGCGAAGGCGCGGCGGCCGCGTCAGCCAGGGTGAACGCATCGCCCGCTGCCCAAGGGCGTCCCGCCAGCGCCTGATCGAGCCACGCATAGATCGTATCGAGTGCGCCGCGCGCCTTCGCAACGCCGTACGGATCGCGTGCCTCCTCCGGCCGGAGCGCATCGGCCACGATAGCCTGCATTGGGGTCATCACGTAATTGTCGAACACGCGATCGAGCATCCGCACCGGCACGGCGGCCGTCGCATCGGCCGGGATCAGCGCCACCGGTCCGGGATGGAACGCGGCGAGATGCTCGATGATCGCACCGGTTTCGAACACCGTCGTGCCGCCATCCACGAGCAACGGGAATTTGCCCATCGGCCAGCGCCGGGCCAGTTCCGCGCCGTTCTCCGGATGGTCGGGCCCGAGCATGCGGAAGTCGAACGGCGTTTCGTTCTCATACAGCGCGATCAGCGCCTTCATCGTGTAGGACGAGAACGGATGGCCAAACAGTTGCAGGCTCATGATACCGTCCCCCCGGCGCGCGCCTGCTCGATCGCGGCGATGTCGATCTTTTTCATCCCCATCATCGCCTCCATCACCCGCTTCGCCGCGGCCTCGTCGGGATCGGCCATGGCAGCCATCAGGGCACGGGGAACGATCTGCCAGGACAGGCCGAACCTGTCCTTGCACCAGCTGCACTGCGACTCCGTGCCGCCGTTCCGGACGATCGCGTTCCAGTAACGGTCAGTCTCCTCCTGGCTATCGGTATAGACCTGGAAGCTGACCGACTCGTTGAACCTGAAATTCGGGCCGCCGTTGAGGCCGAGAAACGGCATGCCGAGCACGGTGAACTCGACGGTGAGTTCGTTGCCCTGCTTGCCGCCCGGGTAATCCGACGGCGCCGCATGCCGAGCCTTCACGTGGCTGTCGGGAAAGGTCGCCGCGTAGAATTCCGCCGCCTCGCGCGCCTGGCCGTCGAACCACAGGCAAGGCACGATCTTCTTCCCGGTCTGGTTAGCGTTCGCCATTTCGGACCTCCCCTAAGCGTGGCCGGTGTCGAGTATCGGCAGGAATCCGCCAAAGATGGCGAGCTGACCATTCCATGGCGGTGGCGCATCGCGCATGCGCGCATCCTCCATCAATGCGCGCATGCCCGCGTCGCGCGTCGGCTTGTCGGGCCATTCTATC
Organism: uncultured Rhodopila sp.; assembly: GCA_903851415.1. Classification (GTDB taxonomy): domain Bacteria; phylum Pseudomonadota; class Alphaproteobacteria; order Acetobacterales; family Acetobacteraceae; genus Rhodopila. The sequence continues at coordinate 64,277 of CAINOE010000037.1, forward strand.
CAGCCCATCACGACCGTCTCGCCGTCTTTTGCCTGTACGGCGCGCCGGAAATCGGTCACTTTACCGGCGGGCACGTCGATGCCCCAGCCATTAACGACGCGCAACGCTCCGTGGTCCTGGAACAACCGGGCGGTCGCCGCCGCATGGTCGACAAAGCCGCTTCGATTGCCGTCCGGGACGCTGGCGACCATGCCGTCAACATAGCCGAATTGGCCGCTGTCGCCGGTGTCGTAACTCACCTCGAACGCTGCGTAGATCATCCGCTGGGTATCGAACGGCATCGGACCTTCAGGCTTCATCCGCTCGTCGGCCATGATCTTGGGCGCTGCCGCGTCACATGTCGCCTTGTCTGGCCACCAAAGCCAGGAAAACACGACCGTTTCTTTGTCGTCAGCCTGGACGGCCCGCTTGAAATCGGTCACCTTGCCGTCCATCACGTCGTCGCCCCAGCATTCGATAAGGCCGATCGCACCATTTTCCGCGAAGATTGGCGCGGTCTTCTTCGCCATGTCGAGATAGGCCGATTTGTTCCCGCTGTGCGCGGGAACCACGAAGCCCTGGAAATACGCCATCGTTTCTCTCCCATTAAAATCAAGCCGCGTCAAAATCAGGCGGGGACCGGAGCGTCGTCGAAGGTCGCCATGTGATCGGCCATCGCCTTCCTGTGCGCCGGCCGGCCTTCGCCGCGCGCAATGTACGCGGCAAGCCGCGGGAAACCGGCAACGACGCCGGTGCCGCGCAACCCGCCAAGCACGGAGATCATCATCAGGTCGCCAACGGTGAATTCGTTCCCGTCCAGCCACGCATTGTCACCCAGCGCCGCCTCGAGATCGCCGAGCCGCGTCTTCAGGTCGTCAACCACCTTCGCGTGGCGCGCCCTGGACCATTCACGATCCGCCTCGAACACGTCGTTGATGGCGAGCGCCATGACATACGGCTCGACAGAGTTCAGCGCCGCCGCCACCCATTGCAGCGCCCGCATGCGCGCGGCCGATTCCTCGGGGATCAGCCTGCCGGCGCGTTCGGCTATGCGCCAGACGATCGCACCCGATTCAAAGATCGCAACCTCGTCGTCCCGATAGGTCGGCACCTGGCCGAACGGCTGCACGCGGCGATGTTCGGGACACCTGGAATCGCGGATCAGATTGACCTCGTATTGTTGGCCGACTTCCTCAAACGCCCAGCGCAGTCGCATGTCGCGGACAAAGCCGCGCGCGAACTCAGGAACCCATCCGAAAGTGGTGATGGTCGGAAGCATATTACTGTCTCCCTCTTATCATTTGCTGCCGGTTTCTTCAGCGAAATACCGCGCCAGCTTGTCCAACGCGCCGTTCCAGCCCTGCTCGTGGCTTGCGCTCGACGCATCGGTCTGCAAGCGCGAATGGGTAAAAGTCAGTTCAGTCCCGGTATCTATCGGCCGCAGGTCGATCTCGACACGCGATTCTTCGCCCGCTTCGTCCGGCTCGCCGCCGTAGGTCCAACGCCAGCTCATGACCAGGCGCGAGGGCCTGACGACTTCGATATACTCTCCGCTGCTTTCATGCTCGCGGCCATCGAGCATCCGGAACCGCACCCGGAAGCGGCCGCCCTCGCGGACATCGGTTTGGGCCAGCAGCACCGGGCCGTCGTCAGGACCCCACCAGCGGGCGATCCCCTCCGGTCTTGTCAGGGCATCGAAGACGATCGACGGACGCGCCGCGATCCGCCGTACGAGGGTCAGGCTGGTCATGGTTTGCTCCCCGGGTTCGTCTCGGCTTCAGCTTTTGCTTCTTCAGCCTCGGCATAGGCGGCCAGCCGATCGAGGCTGGTTGACCAGAAGCGCTCGTAACGGCGCAGCCAGTCCATCGCCTCCTGCATCGGCTCGGGCGCGAGGCGCACTGCGACGGTGCGCCCCTTCTTTGAACGAGTGATCAGCCCCGCGGTGCCCAGCACGTCGAGATGCTTCATCACCGCCGGCAGCTTGATCGCGAACGGGCGGGCGAGCTCGCCGATGGACACGCTGCCCTCCTGCTCTAGACGGGCCAGGATCGCCCGGCGCGTCGGATCGACGAGAGCCGCGAATGTCCGGTCGAGCTGCGATTCGTGAAACTTCGCCATATGGTGAAGTGTGGGAACCGCGAGTGACACTGTCAAGAACCTCTGGGATACCAGCCGCGTCGGACGCGCCCGCTGACGCAGTAGCGATCGCGTGATGACATGCCTTGACCGCGCCCGGGGCAAGATCGTTCTATCCGGTGATGACGAACACCATCCTCGACAGGCTGCCGGCATTGGGCGCCGAGGCATTGACCTTCCTCGCGCGCGACCGGGCGGACGCGATGGCGCGCGAATGGCTCGGCGGGACCCTGTCGGCGGTTCAGTCCCCGCAATGGCGGCTCGCGCAATCGCTGGCGTTGGAATTGGCGCTCAGCCTGCCCTCTACCATGGGGACAACCGCGTTCGATCGCCTTGCCCGCGACATGAAGGGACGGCCGCCCGACGACATCGCCGCCGCCGCCCTGCTGCGGCGGGGCCGGATCAGGCTGGCGCGGCTCTCCGGCCGGGTTTTCGACGATCTGGCGACCGGCGAAAGCCGCATGGTGCTGCCGACACCGTTCTCGGACGAGGTTGGCGCCGGCGTATGCTTCGGTGTGTTTACCGCGTTCGACGAGGCGCATGTAGCCGCCGCGCGACCTCTGGTTCGCCTGGACGACGCAGCGCTGGCGCTGGCCCGCGGCTTCATTCGCCCCGGAAATCTCGGCCTGGGCAACGGCGTCCGCTGCGCCGAGGCGGTTTACCGGTATATTGTCCGCAACGCCGGCGCGCCTGGCGCCACCGCCCCGCGAAAGCCGAAGCTGCCGTTCCAGCCGGACAGGAACAGGCTGGATGCGCTGGCCGCCGCCTGGGCCAAACTGGGCCGCGATCCCAACGCCCGGGAACTTGCTCAGGCGCGTGGCTTAGCCGAACACGACGCCCTGATGGACGCTTTGCTCAGTGTCGGAATCGCCCGCAATGGGGGCGCGCCCGAGCTGGCGAGCGCCTACACCCGCATCGCCGCCGTCCTGATCGAGACCATGGCGTTGCGCGCGGCCCATGGTTCCGGCCGGGGGAACCTGGACGCCGTCGCCGCGGCGATCGATGCCGGCATCGCACGCGGCTCGTATCCACGGGAGGGCCGCCACCTGTTCGATTCGCTGCGGGAGCGGGTGAAACTATCGGCTGCCCGGCCGACCGACGACGCAACCGATCTCGATCGTCTGGTGCAGCGCATCCGCGCGCTGCGCGCCAAGACGGTCGAGCAGGGCTGCACCGAGCAGGAGGCATTGGCGGCAGCGGAGAAGGTCGCGGAACTGCTCGACCGCTACGGGCTGAACCTCAGCGAACTCGACCTGCGGAAGCAAAGCTGTGAGGGCATCGGGATCGAAACCGACCGCAAACGCCGGGGGCCGATTGATGAGTGCATGGGCACCATTGCCGCGTTCTTCGACTGCCGTGCGTGGTCCGAGACGGCCGAGGACGCGACGCTGCGCTATGTGTTCTTCGGCTTGCCGGCCGATGTGCAGGCCGCGGTCTATCTGCATGACCTGATTGCGCTGGCTTTCGTGAGCGAGACAGCCGTGTTTCAGGCCGGCGACTTCTACCGCTCGGCCGACAGCGGCCGCCGCCGATCGGCTACCAACTCGTTTCAGTTGGGATTGGCGCGGGGGATCAACGAGAAGCTGCGGACGCTGCGGCAGGCGCGCGACGCCGCGGGCGCCGGCAGCAGCGGGCGGGCGCTGGTGCCAATCAAGGACTCGATGATCGATGACGAGTTGGAGCACCTGGGGCTGACGTTCCACCGAAAGGCGACAGCGCGCAAACGGGTCCTGCCCGGGGCCTATCACGCCGGCAAGGAAGCCGGGGAACGCTTCGAATACCGGCCAGGAATCGAGCAGGGGTAGGCAACGCCGCTGCGGCTGCCGGCGCTGCTGCCGCCGGCGCTGCTGCCGCCTCGTGTCATGGCCGGACCTGGTCCGGCCATCCACGACTTGCGGTGCTGGTTGCGGCAAAGCCGTGGATGGCCGGGACAAGCCCGGCCGTGACACAATAAGATCGGCCATGACGCAATACGGACCGTCAGCGGTTGGCGCCGCTCACCAACTCCGCCCTCGCCTTACGTGCGGAATCGGCCTATTAAACCGCAGTGAATGCGCGGACGACTCGGCCCCGGGCCGGGCAAACGCGCGCAACCGGCAGAGTGAGATTTGAGCGACACACCCGACGAGCCTCTGGTGCCAACCGGCCCGCATGGCGACATGCAACCGGTCACTTTAGAAGACGAAATGCGCCGCTCCTACCTCGATTACGCCATGAGCGTGATCGTCGCGCGCGCATTGCCGGACGCCCGCGACGGGCTGAAGCCGGTGCACCGGCGCATCCTGTACGGCATGTTCGAGGCTGGCTACACCCCGGACAAAGCCTACCGCAAATCGGCCCGCGTCGTCGGCGATGTGATGGGTAAGTATCACCCGCACGGCGACTCCTCGATCTACGACGCCATGGTCCGCATGGCGCAGAGCTTCTCCATGCGCCTGCCGCTGATCGACGGGCAGGGCAATTTCGGCTCGGTCGATGGCGATAACCCGGCGGCGATGCGGTATACCGAGGTCCGGCTGGCCAAGGCGGCGGCGCTGCTGCTGGAGGACATCGACAAGGACACCGTCGATTTCCAGCCGAACTACGACGAATCGGAGAAAGAGCCGGTCGTCCTGCCGGCCAAGTTCCCCAACCTGCTGATCAACGGCGCCAACGGCATCGCCGTCGGCATGGCCACCAACATCCCGCCGCACAACCCCGGCGAGATCATCGACGCCACTTTGGCGCTGATTGCCGACCCGGACATCTCGCTGGACGAATTGATGAAAATCGTCCCCGGGCCGGATTTCCCCACCGGAGGCATCATCATCGGCCGCTCCGGCATCCGCCAGGCGTTCGAGACCGGCCGCGAAAGCATCACCATCCGCGCGCGCACGGAATTCGAGGAAATCCGCAAGGACCGCACCGCGATCATCGTTACCGAAATCCCGTATCAGGTGAACAAGAAGACCCTGATCGAGAAGATCGCCGAACTGGTGCGCGGCAAGGTGATCGAAGGCATCGGCGAAATGCGCGACGAGAGCGACCGCTCCGGCATGCGCATCGTCATGGAGCTGAAGCGCGACGCCACGCCGGAAGTCGTGCTGAACCAGTTGTTCCGCTTCACCCAGTTGCAGACCAGCTTCGGAATCAACGTGTTGGCGCTGGACGACGGCCAGCCGAAGCAGATGGGCCTGCGCGAGGCGTTGCAGTGCTTCATCCGCTTCCGTGAGGAGGTCATCCTCCGCCGCTCGCGCTTCGACCTGAACAAGGCCCGCGACCG
>CAINOE010000038.1 GCA_903851415.1 uncultured Rhodopila sp.
ACTGACGAGCTGGCAAGATCTGATCTACGATTCCTGCAACATGTGCGGCCGTTGTTCGCTGATTTGCCCGATGGGAATCGATATCGCCGATCTGGTGGAGAAGGCGCGTCACGGGATGTATACGGCCGGGCTGGCGCCGGCAGACTATCTCGGGTTGTTGGCCGAGAAGGAGCACGCGACGGGCAGTCCCTTCCGGTTGAGCGTAACGAAGTTCCGGGAGATGCTGCACGCCATCGGGGACCAGTACGGCGTGGCCATGCACGTGGACGAAGCAACCGCGGACATTGTGCCAACGGTCTCCTCCATCGACCTCAAGACTTATCCCGGTTCGATGGCGGCGATCGCGAAGATCCTGAACCACGTGGGCGAGTCATGGACGTTCCGGACGGATGGGTTTGATGCCGACAACGTTTCATTGACCGCGGGAGACCGCGACGGCCAGCGCGCAACGACGCTGGGGGTCGTCCAGGCGGCGACGACCTGCGGGGCGAAGACATTGCTGATGCCGGAGTGCGGACACGCCTTCACCGAAATGCGGTGGGAGGCAGCAAACGCGTTCGGCAGGAAGTTGCCGTTCCGGGTCATGCAGATCACCGAATTTCTGGCCGAAGGGTTGGCGGATGGCCGCATCCGGGTCAAAACGGTCAAGCAACGCGCCACCTACCATGACGCCTGCCAGGTCTCTCGACGTGGTGGCGCGACGGCGGCACCGCGAACCATCCTGGAGGCGCTTGGGGTGGACCTGCATGAACTTGAAGATGCCGGTGATGCGAACTGGTGCTGCGGTGGCGGTGGCGGCGTGGCGCTGATCAATCGCGCGGCGCCGTTGCGGCAGAAGGCGTTCGAGATCAAGCAGCGGCAGGTCGAGGCGACCGGGATGGACACGGTCTACACCAGTTGCTCCGGATGCCGTCAGACGCTGGACCACGGCGGTAAAGCCGCGCAGTGGAACAAGACGGTTGGCAGCCTGCTCGAACTTGTCGCCGACAGCCTCAGGCCATAGAGCATGACAGCGAGACGTATCGTTATCGACCCAGTCACTCGGATTGAGGGTCATTTACGGATCGAAGTGTCGATCGATACTGCGGGAAATATCGTCGAGGCGCTCAGCGCCGGCACGCAGGTTCGCGGCATCGAAATCATTTTGCGGGGCCGCGATCCGCGCGATGCCTGGGCGTTCGCCCAGCGCATCTGCGGCGTTTGCACGCTGGTGCACGGCCTCGCCTCGGTGCGGGCGGTGGAGGACGCGCTGGGCATCACGGTGCCGGAGAATGGCGAACTGATCCGCGACCTGATGGCCGGCGCACAGCTTTTGCAGGACCACGTCATTCACTTCTATCACCTTCAGGCGTTGGACTGGGTGAACCCGATCCACGCGTTGGCGGCCGATCCGCAGGCTGCTTCGCGGATCGCCGAAACGATCGGCTATAGCGAAACGTCGATGGATCATTTCGGACGGGCGCAGGCGCGGCTTAAGGACTTGGTGGAGTCAGGCCAACTCGGGATCTTTACGAACGGGTGGTGGAACCACCCGGGATACAAACTGGCCCCGGAGGTCGATCTGATTGCGCTGTCGCATTACCTCGATGCGCTGGCGTGGCAGCGTGAAATTGGTGAGCTGCTGACCATTTTCGGCGGAAAAAATCCGCATCCGAATGTGGCTGTCGGCGGAGCGCCTTGCGCGATCTCGGTTGATGGCAAGCTGCCGGGGGGCGCTGACGCTACAGCAGTCTCGACAACCGGCCTTATCCGCGTGCGCGCGTTGATCGAGCGGATGCGCGACTTTGTCGATGGCGTCTACCTGCCGGACCTGATCGCCATCGGCGGCGGCTACAAGGATTGGTTCGGGCGCGGCGAGAACGTGCGAAACTTTCTGACCTACGGGGACTTTGCCGGTTCGGCTGCGGGCAACGGCTTTGGCGTGCCGCGCGGCGCCGTGCTGGGGCGCGACCTGTCGGAAATCCTTCCGGTAGACCTGCAAGATCCGGCGCAGATCCAGGAATACGTGGCACACTCCTGGTACAAATACAGCCGGGACAC
>CAINOE010000039.1 GCA_903851415.1 uncultured Rhodopila sp.
AAACCTGCCATCCGTGCCGGTTGGCCGGAGCCGCGCGACGGGCGCGCCCGACGCGGCGGCGTAGAGCGTGTAGCCGCGGTTGCGGCGTTCCGCGAACAAGGCTCCCCGCGGGCAGCGGAGGTCTTCGATCTGCCGGATGATCGCGTCCGTCATGCCGGCTGACGATAAGGGATGCCGCGGGCCGTCGCCAGATGTTGAGAAGCGCGCCGCCATCCGGACTCTTGCGCGGCCGGGCCGTCGCGATTCGAAGACTCCGATGAAACCTGAGCGCATCGAATCCATCCCCGCCACCGCCGCCGTGCCGCCGATCCTGGCTGGCAACTTTCCGTCCGTGCTTCACCGCGCCGGTCTGGAACCACATCCTGGTGCTGGTTGCCGGCGCCGTCCTGGCGCCCGGCAAGCGCACCGTCACGCAAGCGCTGCGGGTCATGGGACTGGCCGATCAGCCCGGCTTCGGCCGCTACCATGAGGCGCTCAACCGGGCGCGCTGGGATGCCCGCGAGGTGGTGCGCAGGTTGCTGCTGCATCTGCTTGCGCTGCTGTGGCCCGGCGGCGAGGTGGTCATCGCGGTCGACGATACGATCGAACGGCGGTGGCGTGGGAAGATCAAGGCGCGCGGCATCTACCGCGACCCGGAGCGTTCGTCGCATGGGCGGTTCGTCAAAACAAGCGGCCTGCGCAGGTTGTCTCTGGCGGTGATGCTGCCGGTGCCGTTTGCCGGCCGCCGGTGGGCTCTGCCGTTCCTGACCGTGCTGGCGCCCTCGGCGCGGTGGAGCGAGGCGCTGGGCAAGCGGCACAAGACCCTGACCGACCGGGCTCGCCAGGCGATCCTGCAAAGCAAGCGCTGGCTGGCGGACCGCCGCGTGGTGGTGGTGGCCGACAGCAGCTTCGCCGCATTGGAACTGATCGCCGCCGTGCGCCGCCATGTATGCCTGATTACCCGCCTGCGTCTGGACGCCAGCCTGTTCGAACCGGCCCCCGCGCGCCGGCCGGGCCAGCGCGGCCGGCCCCGGCTGAAAGGCAAACGGCGGCCCAGACTCAGTGCAGTGCTGACCGACCCGGCCACCGTTTGGACACGGGTCACGATGACCGAGTGGTATGGCGGACAGCGATGCGCGCTGGACTATGTCTCCGGCATCGCGGTCTGGTACGCCAACGGCCTGCCGCCGGCGCTGGTTCGCCGGGTGTTGGTGCGCGATCCATCCGGCGAGCGCGACGCACAGGCGTTTCTGTGCACCGATCTCGATCTTGAACCTGCCGCGATCCTCGGCCGCTTCGTATTCCGCTGGCGGATCGAGACCACCTTCCAGGAGGTACGCGAGCACCCGGGTGTCGAGACGCAACGGCAATGGTCGGATCTGGCGGTCCTGCGCACCACCCCGGCGCTGCTCGGTCTCTACTCCCTGATCACCATTTGGGCGCATGGGTTAATGGCAGTGCCGGGCGCCACGGTACGCCCGCATGCCGCAGCCCGGTACGCCAAATCCCAACCGACGTTCAGCGACGCGATCGCCGCCGTGCGGCGGGTGCTTTGGACGCCGCAGGATTTGTGCGGGTCCCGGCATGAGACTGAACGAGTGGAAATCCCTGCTCGCTTAATAGAAAGATTCGTGGAGACTCTGTGTCTTGCCGCCTGAAATGCGGAAAGTCGAGCTTATCAACCCGTGCGGATTTTCCCGGCCACCTCTGTCGCTCTACCGACGCCCTTGAAGCACGGCCGCGGGCTCGTGGGAGAACGCTGCATTCCACCATGCCCTGACTGCATGGCTCCCCTGATTATCGCCAAAAGGCAAGCTGGTTGGTTGCCACGGTTATTTTTCAACGGATTATTGGGCTTTCATAAAACTGTCGCGGATACCTTAATTCGCGTTGACAGGGAGAACACTGGGGCATAGAAGCCCCCACCCACGGCAAATGGTTATTCCGCTCCGTGGGCCGGGTTGTCTCGACGCTCTTTGAAAATCGAATAGGCTAGGAAGGGATACGTTGGCGGCGTCCTTGTCATTCACTGCTTGAGCGGGGGATGAGACCGTGTTTTGCCTCAGCGCCGATCGGGCGGGCTTGATTTTGTTCGATCGTCTGGGGAAGAGACCGGAGGGGCGTTGTCTGGATGTATTCCTGTAATGCGTTACAGATTACGCTTGTGAGGTTTTGAAGTCCTGCTCTCGCGAGGGGGTGGGACGGGCCTGAGACGAGAGACGGGATCCGTTCTGATTTGTGTTTGGTGCAAACCGGCACGAAGATGAACCTGAGAGTTTGATCCTGGCTCAGAGCGAACGCTGGCGGCATGCTTAACACATGCAAGTCGCACGGGCAGCAATGTCAGTGGCGGACGGGTGAGTAACGCGTAGGTATCTATCCTTGGGTGGGGGACAACTGTGGGAAACTACAGCTAATACCGCATGATAACTGAGGTTTAAAGGCGCAAGTCGCCTGGGGAGGAGCCTGCGTACGATTAGCTAGTTGGTGGGGTAAAGGCCTACCAAGGCGACGATCGTTAGCTGGTCTGAGAGGATGATCAGCCACA
>CAINOE010000040.1 GCA_903851415.1 uncultured Rhodopila sp.
AGGCCGGTGGCAAGCGACACCGCGGCGATGCCGCCGTCGCCGCCGGCTCGAGCCTCCACCGCTGCCAGCAAGCGACGCTCTCGCTCGTCCAGATGCAATGACAACACGCCAAGACGTTCGCGACTCGGGTCAGGGCCGATCATCGCATGATGATATCGTCCAACGAGTCCGCTGAGAATCCGCCACGTTCAGGTCACTGCAACGCGATTCGGTAGTTTCCGGACGGGCCCTTGGCATGCAGGTCCGGGCCGAGCAGGCTGCCCAAAACGTCGCGTACCTGGCCGAACGAGAACCGGCTTGCGGTGGTTGTCACGACATGCTCCGCGGAATTGTATTGATGCTGCGGAGCAGATTCGACCAGGCCGGGGACGGCGAAAAGCGGTTCGGCGCACGAAGCAAGATTTGAACGCCCAAGCAGCAATGGCGATTCTTTTCGGAATCTCAAACCAAGCGGATGATTCTTTTATTCCAACTCAACGCCAGCCTCGAAATGAGGGGATGCTTGAGGTCGCGGCAGAGCACTCGCCTTGCCCCAATACATCACATCGCGGCTGTCGCAATGCGGGCAACCGATGCTGTCCACCCGGCGTTGCCAAGTTCAGCAACGACATCGCTTCCAGGCCGTTTCGGCGGCTGCACCATCGGCGATGGCGCGACCGCCGGCGGCGGATCGGGCGTTGCCGCCGCACCGCTGCCGGCGATATCCACGCCCCAAGCCGGACCGGCCTCGATGTCAGCGCAATCCGAAGCCTCGGACACCGCCAGCGTCTGCCAAGCCTTGCGCCGCTGTGGCGGCGTCAGTGCCCCGAATCCGATCAGCCAGCCGCCAAACTCCGCCACGGCCACGGTGGATTCCCTGCGTCACTGGCATCCACAGATGCCGAGAAAACAGCCAACGCAATAAGAGCCAAATTGAAAGCGCTCACCGCTACGTCTCACAAAAGCGCCTGAAGCGTCCCGGAGCTTGGTGGCGCGTCGAGCACGCCGAGCACATGCTCGCGCTACGCATCAACCGCCTCAACGGCGGTCCGGACTATTGGGCTGCCCTCGCTGCCAACCCGTCCGCTGCCGCAAATCGTAACCGCCCGAACGGATCGCGTAACCTCGTGGCTTGATTGCACAGGTTTGGTTCAGCCGGGCGAAGCGGCGGCCGTTTGCAACATCAGGCGGACCCGGCGCGGGGAGGCGCTGACAATGCGGACACTACCCCCCCTTCGTTGCGAAAAAGAAATTGGCCAAGCGTTCTTGACACCCGCTCCCCCCGTCGGTAGCAAGGCGCCGCTTTCCGGCACGTAATGTTGCCAGGGGCGAGCATGAGCCAGGATCAAGGCGGCCCGGACCCCTCTTTCGAGGATCGTCTGAAGGCCGCCCGCAGCAAGCAGGGTCTCGACACCCCGCCGGCGCCGCCCCCCGACGAACAGGGGGCGCTCGGCGGTTCTTTGTGGGGAATCGGTTTGCGGGTGGGGATAGAATTGGTTTCAGCCCTTGTGGTGGCGGTCGCCATCGGGTACGCGCTGGACCGGATTTTCCACACCACCCCGATCCTGACGGTGGTGTTCGTTCCCTTGGGTGGCGCGGCTGGCGTGGCGAATCTTTGGCGCATGTTCGCGCCAAAGAGGTCTTGATCGAGGCAGGGTAGGAGCAGGCGCGTGGCGGCCGAGGGTTCAAGTAGCATCGACGCGCTGGGACAGTTCCAGCTTCACCCGGCCCTGGGCTTCATCGGGGGATCGGTCAATTTCACCCAGGCCAACCTGATGATGGTGGTCTCGGGCCTCGGCGTTCTCGCCCTGCTTTGGTTCGGCATGAAGCCCCGCGCCATGGTGCCCGGCCGGCTCCAGGCCGCCGCCGAACTCAGCTACGACGCCCTGCTGTCCATGTGCCTCGAACAGATCGGCCCGGAGGGGCGGAAATACTTTCCGTTCGTGTTCACCCTGTTCTTCTTCATCCTGTTCGGCAACCTGCTGGGCGTGTTCCCCTATTTCTTCACCTTCACCAGCCATATCGCGGTCACCCTGGCACTGGCGCTGCTGGTGTTCATCCTGGTGACGACGGTGGCGATCCAGCAGCACGGGTGGCACTTCCTCAGCTATTTCGTGCCGGAAGGCATTCCGAAGCTGCTGCTTCCGCTGCTGGTCCTGATCGAGGTGATATCCTACCTCTCGCGCATCATCTCGCTCTCGGTTCGTCTGTTCGCCAACATGATGGCTGGCCACGTGATGCTGGAGGTGTTTGGCGCCTTCATCATCATGCTCGCGGGCCTCGGCGTGCTGGGCTATTTCCCGGCCGGCCTGTCGCTGGCGCTCAATACCATCCTCATCGGCTTCGAACTGCTGGTGGCGGTCCTGCAGGCTTACGTCTTTGCAGTTCTGACCTGCATCTACCTGCACGACGCGGTGCATCTGCACTGATACCCTTCCTCAACCCCTGAACGACCGGGCGGACGTCTCCGCCCGCGCGCCCTGATCAACGAAAGGAAACCGGACTATGGACTTAGCTTCCGCAAAGATGGTTGGTGCCGGCCTTGCCGTCATCGCGCTCGCCGGCGTCGGCGTCGGTATTGGTAACATCTTCGCATCGCTCGTCACCAGCGTGGCCCGCAATCCGGCCGCCCGCGACCGCGTGTTCGGCTTGGCCATCCTTGGCTTCGCGCTGACGGAAGCCGTCGCGCTGTATGCGCTGGTCATAGCCTTCATCATCCTCTTCGTCTGATAGGGCGGGCGCGCCCCGGTGCGCCCGGCAAGCATCATGAAGCTGTTCCCCCGGATTATCCCTCTTGCGTCGGCGGGTATCGGAGCCTCGCTGCTGCTGCCTGCCGCCGCAAGGGCGGAAGGCATGCCGCAGCTCGACTTCACCACCCCGCTGACCATCAGCCAGGTGATCTGGGGCGCGATCATCTTCTTGTTGCTGTACCGCCTGCTCTCCCGCAACGCGCTGCCGCTGGTGTCTTCAGTGCTGGAGGAGCGGGCCGCTAAGATTTCCCTGGACCTTGATGGTGCACGCGCGGCCAAGGCCAGAGCCGATGCTGGCGTGGAAGAGGCCAACGCGGCGACCGCAAGGGCCCGCGCCGACGCTCAGCACGCGATCAACGCGGCGGTGGCGGAGGCCAAGAAGGAGGCCGCCGCACGGGCCGAAGTTTTGAACGCCCGGCTGGAAAAGCAGTTGGCCGAGTCCGAAGTGCAGATCGCCGCAGCGCGGGCCTCGGCGATGAAGATGCTGCGGCAGGTGGCGACGGAAACCGCCGCTACAGTGGTGACTCGCCTGACCGGCGTGTCTCCGGATGCCGGTCGGTTGGATGGGGCCGTCGGTTCTGCTCTGTCCGCCCGCGGCATCGCCTAACCAGGAGCAGAGACGATGCACCAAGAGGCCAGCTTTTTCGCCGATCCCAAGAATTGGGTGATGATTGCTTTCTTCCTGTTCTTTATTCTGTTCGGCGGGAAGCTCTGGCGTGCCCTCGCCGGGATCCTGGACGCACGGACCAACAGCGTAAGAGCCGAACTTGAAGAAGCATCCAGGCTGCGGCGCGAAGCCGAGGCGATGCTCGCCGACGCCGAGAAGCAGCGCGCCAGTGCGTTGACCGAGGCCAAGGCGCTGATCGAAAGCGCCCGCTCCGAAGCAGCGCGGCTCGCAGCCGAGGCTGCCGCCGAGGCCCAGGCGTCCGCCAAGCGCCGGGAGCAGATGGCGATCGACCGTATCGGTGCCGCGGAGAAGGCCGCCGTCCACGACGTGCGTTTGGCCGCTGCCGATATCGCGACCACGGCAGCCCAAGAGGTAATTGCCGATAGCCTTACTGCGGATGCTGATTACCGTCTGATCGATCAGGCGATAACCCAATTGCCGAAGGCCCTTTCAACTCGACTTTCCGCATTTTCGTAAGGCTGGGCGTCACCTGATGACCCAAAAAATATCCTCGCGGCGATGAAGCGCAGGGCGTCATCGACTGGCATCACGGTTCGTCCGAAGGTGCCTGTGGAGGTCCATCGGTTCTTCGACAGCGACCAATACAGCATTTCGAAACTGCCGTCTGCACCTGCCGGGCGCAAGCGTGCGACCCGCGCGCCGGAGTCGGAACGGTAAAGTGTGTAGGCGCGGTTGCGGCGTTCCGCGAACAAGGCGCCCCTGTCGCGGCGGAAACGCTCCATACTTTGCATCACGGGTTCGTCCATCGGTGCAGCATAGGCGGTGGATGCCTGCACCAGTGCCAGTAGACCGGCCGGCACTGGCTCAGGTCCCAAAAAGCGGCCTCATCGGCGGCGGTCCGTGCAAGGCGCGGAAAATGAATCCGATTCGTCAATCGGGTCAAGGTTCGGTCACCCGCAGGGTGCGATTCAAGGTTGTGCGGTGTAAGCTCTGCGCACTTCGGATTATTGGGGGCGCGGATGGCGGGTTCGGAAATCGGCGATGATGCGTTGGTCGCCTTTCTGCGGGAGCACCCGGATATCCGGGCCCGGGTAGCGTCGATGGCCCGGGCGGTAGAGAATGCGGACGGCGATCTCGGCGAAGCGGACGCGGCGGAGGAACGGCTCGTCGAAGGCATGCGGCATATCGGCCTGGCTGCGCTGCAAGGCTGGGCGGACAAGCGCGTGGCCGCGACGGAGCGGGACATCCGCCGGCAGCCGTCGATACGGCGCCAAAGTAAAAAAACTCCGCTGGCACGCCAAATTCGGCGACGGAGAGGTCTTGGAGTCGCAGTCCGGTCGGGGACGACGCGCGTGCGCCCGTTCGTCCTCGGGGCGAAAGTCAACCCGCTGGGCTGCTCGCGCCCCTTGCAACGGGCGATCGTGGACTTCGCCGCCGACTAGCCGTTCGCGCAAGCCCGCAACAAGCTGCTGGAGCACTACGGTGTCGGGATCGGGGACAGCACGATCCAGCGGATCACGCTTGGCCATGCGGAAACGATGTTCGAAGCGGGCCGCGCCGGTGTCGCGTATCCGGACGGGCCGGGCGGGTCCCAGCCCATCATCGTCGAGACCGACGGCGGCATGGTTCCGACCGTCGCGCCGAACCCGGCGGCGACGGACAAGCGCAAGGGCTAGACGCTGTCCTGGCGCGAGGCCAGGCTTTCGCTGGCGCATGTTCCAGGAAGCGTGACGCCGGTCTACGCCGGCTCGATCGAAGGCGGTGTCGAGGCGGCGGGACGGCAGTTGATGGCCTGCGCGGTCCGCGCCGGGTTCGGGACGCGCTCGCAGATGCACACGATCGGCGACGGCGCAGCGTGGATCGCCGGTCATGTCGAGGCGCAATTCGCCGGGAAGGCCCGCTATCTGATCGATTTCTATCATGTTTGCGAATACCTGAGTGCCGCGGCCAGCGGCATCGCGCCCGGCGCCGCGGCTCGGGACGCTTGGATCGAGACGCAAAAGGCGGCGCTCAAAACCGGCCGCCTCGATGCGGTGTTGCAGGCGCTGGCCGCGCATAGCGAAGCGCCGGAGGTCGAGGACGGGTGCGCGCCGGTGCGCAGCTGCCATCGCTATTTGAGTGGGCGGAGAGCCCAACTCGACTATCCCCGGGCTTTGGCGGACGGCTTGCCGATCGGATC
>CAINOE010000041.1 GCA_903851415.1 uncultured Rhodopila sp.
CGATGCTTCCCCGAGTTTTTGAAGTTGCAGCACCGCGTTCGGGATTCCGGCGGACGGAAGTTTGGTGGTCGCCGCAAGCCACTTCACGACTCGCGGATTGACAAGCGCGGACGAGAGCAGCTTGTTGGCTGCAACCCCGCCGACGACCCCGGCGAGCGGGGCGACATTGCCTTGTAGCGCGTGCGACACCCCTTCCCACGCAGCAAGCAGCCCGCCGCCGTGCCCGACCGCAGCGCCCGTGCCTCCGTGGTTGACAAGCTTCGTGCTGTTCTTGAGGGTGTCCAACGTGTTGGTCAACGAGTCCAAGCTCCGGCGCAATCCCGCGCTTTCGCCGGACGCCCCAAAAAGCGCATCCTTGGCGGCCGGTTCCATGGTTTTCCAATTGGTCAGAAAAATACTTGAATCAAAATCCCGGCCAACTGCTTTTGCGGCGTGGCCCAGCCGGTTGATGACCGTCGCGCGCACGAGATTCCGCTGGCCTTCGTCGAGCGCCCCCATGACCGTCCCGATCTTGGTCGGGCCGTCCTTGGTGCCGCTGGTCGCCGCTTTGAAGATCCCTTCCGGGCCGCCTTGCGCGTTGACGACCTTGCGCAGCACCTCGCGGCGCTGTTCGTTCTTGGCAAACGTCTGGTTGGCATCCGCGACCGCTTCCGCGCCGCCGGGCACCTGAGACGCCGCGGCGTTCATGTCCTGCTTGATGGCCCCATGCAGCCGTTTCAGCTGCCCGTTCTCTTCCGGGTTCGCCGGCGCGTGGCCCCAGTCGACATTGTTGCCGACCGACTTCTTGAGCCCGGCCAGATCCCCGTAGCGCACGGTCTGGGGCAACTGCGGCGGCGCCGGGGCGTTGGCGACACTCCCCATCATGCGCTGATCTTCGGGTGTCGCCGGGGCGCCGGTCGGCGGCTCGGGCTTGCGCAGATCGGTCTCCGGCTTTTCGGTGCCCGGCACCGTGGGCTCTGCTTTTGCGCCAGTCGCTTTGCCTGTGATGCCGATCTGGTTGGGAGATTCCTTGTTCTGCGACAACGCCTCGTCGAGCCCCGGCATGAATTCGTTGCCGGGCTTCAGTGCCACGTTCGGCTGCAGCCGGGCCAGTTGTTCGGGTGTAAGATCCTTGGCGATGTTCGCTGCAGAGCCTTCGGGCGCAAGGCGCTTGGACTTCTGCATACTGATCCCTTCCTGCGTCGCGGACATGATATCCCGAAGCAGAGAGGTTTCCTGCGGAGTCTTAGCGCCGAACAGCTTGGCGGTCGCCACGGCGATCCGGTCGTAGAGGTTCTTGATCGGCGCAAGCGCTCCGGTGTTCTTCGGGGTCGTGGCGTGCGCTTCGCTGTCATGCAGGAACTGCACGAACTGCGGGTTGCTGTGCGTCTCGGCCACGAGCTCCTTGGCGTTCTTGAGCCCGTACAGCTTGTCCGTGTCGAGGCCCATCTTGGTTGCTCGAGCGCGGGCTTCGAGCAGCGCATCGTTGATGGCGTTCGCGAACTTGCCGTTGGGGTTGTTGTCGAGTTCGTACTGCGTCGCGCCGTGCATGATCTCATGCACGAGCGTATGGGTCGTCGCAAACGGGGATACATCCGCTGCGGCGGCCGGGGTCGTCTTGACCTGGATCGTGTGCGTGTTGGGGTCAAAGAGCCCGGTGGTCGTGTTGCCGTACGCCTCACCGTTCAGCGGTTTGACCACCGTGTCGACCGGGCGGATCGGCAGATCGGGCACGTGGTCTCGAATGTGGCTTAGGAGCC
>CAINOE010000042.1 GCA_903851415.1 uncultured Rhodopila sp.
CCGGTTGCGATTCGTATGCCTTCAAATCCTCACGGGAAAATGCCAAGATCGTTCTCCACACACGGAATGCGCTTCCGCGAAGCGATGGTTAAGAAATCAAGCCTGAGTTGGCGTCGCAGGATTCCGCTCAGCTTCGGCCGCCGCGTCGGGCTGGTCGAGCTGTTTTGCCTTGAGCAAGTTGTCGAGGTGCTGCCCGGCAGTCTTGATCGCGCGCTCGTGGAGCGCCAACGGGGCCTCTTGCACTTTCATCTGCGCCATCTGCGCCGCCGCGGCGTCGCGCTGCGCCAGCGCTTGCTCCCGAGCGGCGCTTGCGGCCTTCTCGGGGTCGGGCGGCGGGGGCGGCGGGATCATGGCTTTCTCTTGCTCGGTCGGCTGCACGATGCCCTGCTGGATCAGCGGGATCCGCAAGCGCCGCGCCATTTCGTCGGCGTCCGGCGAATCCAAGTTCTTGACCAGAAGGTCCGGGCACATTTGCGCAACCTGCGGGATTGCTTCCGCGGCGTCGATCAGGGTCGCGAGCGTTTCCTGCCGAGCGGTCTGGTAGCTCGGGCCGATCGTCACGGTGCAGCCGTAGGATCCGGCGGACAGATCGTGGATCAGATCTCCGTCGCCGCCGTTTACGGTCACCATTTTCTCAGCGCCGTCGTTCCCGACGATGTTCACGACCCGCTCGGAGTCGTAGATCGTCGGGATCATGTCCATGCCCATTTCCCACGTGAGTTCGATCGCGGCCTCGTAGCCATCCGCAAATTCGTAGGAGCCCAGATCCGAGCGGCGGGTGTGCTGCACCAGCGCCTTGCCCGAAACGCGGTTCATGTCGTCCGCGTTGCCGAGCGCGGGGTCGAAGAACCCGGTGGTCGCCTGAATGTCCGACTGGGCCATCTGCAGCAAGGCCAAAGACCCTGAAGGCATGTCGAGCGGCGCCACGCGGAACGGCATTCCGCCTTCTGCGTTCTTGTCGACGTTGTAGGGCAGGTACGGCCGGCTCTGCACATTGGCCTGCGCCCACTCGTTCTCGAACCCCTTCACCATCTCCTTGGTGACCAAGTACGGGGCTTTCGGCATCAACGCGCTGCGTTCGATCGTGTCGGACGCGCGGCTGTTGTACGAGCGCTGCGCATCCTTGCTGTGGCGAATCAAGCTTTGCAGCTTCTTCCGGCCTTCAATGTTGATGTACCGGCCGGGGCAACGCACGACCGGAATCCGCTTCCAGTTGTAGTAGATCGGGCCGTCGAGGATCTGCGAGCCGTCGCATTTCACCCACATCACGCGCCACTTCAGAATCTTGCGCGTGCGCTTGATGCGCGGGGCGCCGGGCGTCGGGGTTTTGGCGTAGTGCGCTTCGAGCGCTTTCACCTCGTCGGTGTAGTCGACAACTTCACCGTTGTCCATGAGCGCCACGGTCTTTTCGAACGGCACGCGCTCCATGTACTCAACGACCCGGACTTCTTTGTCCGTGAACCACCCGTAAGAGTCGCGGGAGAAGTTGAAGCTGGATGC
>CAINOE010000043.1 GCA_903851415.1 uncultured Rhodopila sp.
GGGGGACCAGTCGGAGAGGTTGCAGAGGGTGCGTTTGCGGACCTGCCCGTCCTGGCGGTAGCTCTCGCGCAGGAGGATGGCGGGGGGCGAGTTGCGGTTCGGGACGGTGTCGATATACATGGCTGGAATGGAGTCGATTCGGCCAGGAAAGTACAATCACATAGCTGTGAATTACATGGCTACGTTTTTGGATGGCCGGGGGTGATTTTTCCAGGAAGTCCGCCGGATTATAGTAAGAGCAAGAAGGAAGCTCGGTCTAGTCTTGTCGTCCACGGTAAGGGTATAATCTGCTCAGACCCAATCGACCGTCTCACACACACCCTGTCGGCCCTTGAGGGTGTCTTACTAAAGCATCAATTTGAACCGATCCAAGCCTCTGTCGCGAACCGAATGTCCTATATATTGGTAAAAGGCCGCGTCGAGCGGGAGCGTCTGTCAAACGTGGTCCGACAAGCCTACAGGTTGAAGGAGGGGGTCCGTTTAACAGTTTTGACCCACAGCGAAGATGAACTTCTAAAGACCTTTACCTTCTATGCATACGCGGCTCTTTATAATGCCTTGGAGAACGTTGAACTATTCCGTACAAGAGACGAATTCATTAGCGCTGTCGAGAAATTTGGCGCATCAGACTTGGAGAACCCGGACTACAAACTGCATCCAACTGCTGACTCCTGCCCCAGCCCGATCCACTCTGCCTAAAGCAAAGAGGGGCGCCCGTCGTTCGAAATGAGTTGGGTTCCCCCGTAGCCCGGACGTCAGTTGGTGCGCCCGCCAATGTTGCCTATTGGCCTCGGCAAGTTTCTGGTGTGGCGAGCTTGACCGATTCGAACGGACCTATCCTCCGAAATAGCGCGGCTGGCTTGCGAGTAGGCTGCCGCCGCGGCTCCGCGGCGTCAGGCTTCAATTCCCCCGCCACCCTGCCATACTGCCGCCAACAACCAAAAGGAAACGCCGGGATGCGCAGCGCCGTCATCGTCTCCACCGCCCGCACGCCCATCGGCCGCGCCTGGCGCGGCGCGTTCAACGACACCCAGAGCCAGGCGCTCGGCGGTCACGTCATCGCCCGGGCCATCGAGCGCGCGGGCGTCGATCCGGCGGAGGTCGACGACGTTGTCATAGGTGCCGCGCTTCAGCAGGGCGCGCAGGGCTTCAACCTCGCGCGCCAGGCCGCCTTGCGCGCCGGCCTTCCCGAGTCCGTCCCCGGCATGTCGGTCGATCGGCAATGCGCGTCCGGCCTGATGGCGATTGCCACCGCGGCGAAGCAGATCGTCCACGACGACATGCAGGTCGCCGTCGGCGGCGGACTGGAATCGATCTCGCTGGTGCAGACCGGCGCCATCAACCGCAGCCGCGGCCAGGACCCGGACCTGCTCGCCCGCTTCCCTGGCCTTTACATGACGATGATCGAGACCGCGGAACTGGTGGCCGAACGCTACGGCATATCGCGGGAGGCGCAGGACGAATACGCGCTGCGCTCGCAGCAGCGCACCGCGGCGGCGCAAAAGGCCGGCCGGTTCGACGCCGAGATCGCCGCCCTGCCCACGGAAATGCTTGTCACCGACAAGGCCACCGGCGAAACCGGCCGCAAGCCGGTGACGCTGACGCGGGACGAAGGCAACCGGCCGGAAACCACGCTGGCGGGCCTGGCCTGTCTGGAGCCAGTGTTCGCCAAGGGCCAGGTGGTGGAGCAGGGACGATACATCACCGCCGGCAACGCCTCGCAGCTTTCCGACGGCGCCTCCGCCGCGGTGCTGATGGAGGAGGCGGAAGCCTCCCGCCGCGGCCTGCACCCGCTCGGCATCTATCGCGGCATGGCGGTGGCGGGCTGCGCCCCGGACGAGATGGGCATCGGCCCGGTCTTCGCCGTGCCGAAGCTGTTGGACAAGCATGGCTTGCGGGTCGGGGACATCGACCTGTGGGAACTGAATGAGGCGTTCGCCTGCCAGGTGCTGTATTGCCGCGACCGTCTCGGCATCGACCCGGACAAGCTGAACGTCAACGGCGGCGCGATCTCCATCGGCCACCCCTACGGCATGTCCGGCGCCCGCATGATCGGCCATGCGCTGATCGAAGGGCGGCGGCGCGACGCGCGATTCGTTGTAGTAACGATGTGCGTCGGCGGCGGCATGGGCGCGGCCGGCCTGTTCGAGGTGGCCTGACAATGCCGATCGATCCTCAGATCAGGATGTTGCTGGACCTCGGCGCCGCGCTGCCGCCGCTGCATACGCTGACGGTGGCGCGGGCGCAATACGCGGCGCGGGATTTCCCCGGATTGCGCACGCCCGAAGTCGCCCGCGTGGTCAATCGCGACATCCAGGGGCCGGGCGGCCGGCTGGCGCTGCGTATCTACACGCCGTTGGGGCTGGGGCCGTTTCCGCTGATGGTATTCTTCCACGGCAGCGGCTTCGTGGTGTGCAGCCTGGATACGCACGACCGCATGTGCCGCAATC
This sequence comes from uncultured Rhodopila sp., assembly GCA_903851415.1. Taxonomy (GTDB): domain Bacteria; phylum Pseudomonadota; class Alphaproteobacteria; order Acetobacterales; family Acetobacteraceae; genus Rhodopila. Next base: position 2,451 of record CAINOE010000043.1, read on the forward strand.
TCTGCGCGGGATCGGCGTGCGTGGTGGTCTCGGTGGATTACCGCCTGGCGCCCGAAGCAAAGTTCCCCGCCGCCACGGATGACTGTCTGGCGGCGACCCGCTGGGCGGCGGCGCATGCCGCGGCGTTGGGAGCTGATCCCGGCAGGGTGCTGGTGGCGGGGGACAGCGCGGGAGGCAATCTGGCAACGGTCACAGCGCTGCGCATCCGTGACGAGGGCGGGCCGAACCTGCTCGGCCAGTTGCTGATCTATCCGGTGACGGATCACTACGATCCCGGCACGCCTTCGATGATCGAGAACGCCGACGGTTACGGACTGACTCGCGCCGGCATGATCTGGTTCTGGGACCACTACCTGGCCGATCGGCGGGACGCGGCGCACCCGCACGCCAGTCCGTTGCGCGCGGCGGACCTGAGCGGGCTACCGCAGGCCCTGGTGATCACCGCCGAATATGATCCGCTGCGCGACGAAGGCGAATACTACGCCGATCGGCTGCGGCAGGCGGGGGTGGCGACGGCGTTGAATCGGTGGGACGGAGTGAACCACGGCTTCTTCTTCTGGCCGGGCGTGGTGGACAAGGCCAGCGCCGCGATCGATGAGGCGTGCGCGTGGGTAAGGTCGGTTGTAGGACGGTAGGGCAGGACGGCACCGCCGCAAAGCGACTGGCGTTTCGCGTTAACACTCACACCCTGCCTCGGATTCCCACGAGGTAGAAGCATATAGTCCCGCCGATGTGCCGTTACTGTGTGACCAGACGGAAGGCCTGGTCACCCCGACGACACGGAAAGACCGTATTGGTCTCGGACCCCGTCGAAGCGTCCGGCCGGATGTAGAGATACGCCTCGGATTCCTGCGGCAGCCGCCGGAAAATAGCCCCAATTCAGCCCGTCTATCCAATAACAAAAACGGGCTTGACCGATATCACGGTTCGTTTACGAGGTGCAAAGGGAGGCGCGGGCGGGCGCTGACGCAAGGCAGTGAGACCCGGAGTTGGATATGGCCGAGACGGACGAACAGCGGGACGGTCCAAAAGTTATAGTATACCTGCTCGATGACGTTTTTGACAAACTCGACCGGACGGAGTTCCGGTATTCGATACTCGTGAATTTGGCGCGGCATACGACGCTTCGCCTCGAAGACGGTTCCGACACAACTCGCCGCGAAATCGTTGCCTACATCGAGAATCTTATATCTGCGTATCGAGGAAGGCCAAAACGATCTCTGCGGAACTTGCGCCTGCAATCCTCACGCCACGAAAATCGAACGATTACCGGGTTTGTCAGAACCTATAATAGACTCGCGATGACACGGAGCCGAACCGATTTTGAGGTGATATACGATGAGTTCCGTACTCGTGAAACGAACAAGGAATACTACGCGGAGCGGGTTGCGAAAATTCGCTCCAGGCTAAGGCAGATTGACATTTATGTGGCAGTTTTTGGCGGCACGACAGCTTTAGCGAGTTGGCCACTTTGGAGTGTGAAGCTCTTTGGCGTTCCCGTTGGCGCTATCTTTTTTGGCGTCTTTGTGGGGATGGCAATCCTTCTTGCCGTCGCCAAGCCA